>CAJUEG010000004.1 GCA_910584835.1 uncultured Oscillospiraceae bacterium
CCATGGACGGGCTGGACGCCCTGCTGGCCACCGTCCAGATGCCCAGCGGCATCCCTGTGGCCACCGTGGCCATCAACGGGGCCAAGAACGCCGCCGTGCTGGCCGCCCAGATCTTGGCGGTGTCCGACGACGAGCTGGCCGCCAGGCTGGACGGGGCCCGGGAAAAGATGGCGGAGCAGATCGCGGAAAAAGAGGCCAAATTACAGAAAGAATTAAACGCCTGACAGGATAGAAAGGATGATAACAATGAATAAAATCGAGCAGCTCTACGAAGGCAAGGCCAAAAAGGTATTCTCCACCGAGGACCCCAACGTGGTCATCGTGTCCTACAAGGACGACGCCACCGCCTTTGACGGCCAGAAAAAGGGCACCATCACCGGCAAGGGGGCCATCAACAACCAGATGACCAATTTCCTCATGCGCCAGCTGGAGAAGGCGGGCGTGCCCACCCACTTCGTGGAGGAGCTGAACGAGCGGGAGACCGCCGTGAAAAAGGTGTCCATCGTCCCCCTGGAGGTGATCATCCGCAACATCTCCGCCGGCTCCTTCGCCAAGCGGTACGGCGTGGAGGAGGGCATCGTCTTTGACGCGCCCACCATCGAGTTCTCCTATAAAAACGACGACCTCCACGACCCCCTCATCAACGACTACCACGCCGTGGCCCTGCACCTTGCCGCCTGGGAGGAGATCGAGCTCATCAAGAAGTACGCCTTCCAAGTCAACGACTTCCTCAAGGCGGAGCTTGCCGCCTGCGGCGTCACCCTGGTGGACTTCAAGCTGGAGTTCGGCAAAACCGCTGACGGGACCATCGTGCTGGCCGACGAGATTTCTCCCGACACCTGCCGCTTCTGGGACTCCAAGACAGGCGAAAAGCTGGACAAGGACCGCTTCCGCCGGGACCTGGGCAACGTGGAGGGGGCCTATCAGGAGATGAGCCGCCGCCTGATGGGCAGGTAAGCCATGGACCTCGGCGTCATCGGCGGCCCGGACGGCCCCACCGTGTTCTTTTTCACAGGCGACCCCGTCGGCCTCATCCTCATGCTGCTCCTGTCTGCGGCGGCCATCGGCGGAATCATCTGGTTTTTCCTTCGCAAGCGTAAGAAATAAGGAGGCTCTGTATGGGCGGTTTTTTCGGCGCAATTTCCAAGCGCGACGTTTCCCTTGACATTTTCTTCGGCGTGGACTACCACTCCCACCTGGGCACCCGCCGGGGCGGCATGATTATCTACGATGAGCACGACGGCTTCCAGCGGCAGATCCACTCCATCGAAAACACCCCGTTCCGCACCAAGTTTGAAAAGGACCTTCACGAATTCCACGGCACCTCCGGCATCGGCTGCATCAGCGACACCGACCCCCAGCCCCTGCTGGTGCGCTCCCACCTGGGCGTGTACGCCATCTCCACCGTGGGCATCATCAACAACGCGGAGGAGCTGGTGGAGGACTATTTCAACGGCCACACCCGGCAGTTCATGGCCATGAGCTCCGGCAAGGTGAACTCCTGTGAGCTCACCGCTGCCCTCATCAACCAAAAGGACACCCTGGTGGACGGCATCCGCTATGCCCAGGAGGTCATCGACGGCTCGTCCACCATCCTCATACTCACCCCAGAGGGCATTGTGGCCGCCCGGGACAGGCTGGGCCGCCTGCCGGTGCTCATCGGTCAAAACGACGAGGGCTGCTGTGTATCCTTCGAGTCCTTCGCCTGCACCAAGGTGGGGTACGCAAACGCCTATGAGCTGGGTCCGGGCGAGATCGTCCGGGTCACCGCCGGCGGCTGGGAGACCCTGGCCCCCGCCGGGGACAAAATGCGCATCTGCGCCTTTTTGTGGACCTATTACGGCTACCCCAACTCCAATTACGAGGGGCAGAACGTGGAGGTCACCCGCTGCCGCAACGGGGAGATCATGGCCCGGGCGGAAAAGGCCAGGGGCGCCCTGCCCGACGTGGACTGGGTGGCTGGGGTGCCCGACTCCGGCGTTCCCCACGCCATCGGCTACGCCAACGCCAGCGGCAAGCCCTTTGCCCGGCCCTTCGTGAAATACACTCCCACCTGGCCCCGCTCCTTCATGCCCGCCAATCAGGAGGTGCGCAATCAGGTGGCAAAAATGAAACAGATCCCCGTCCCCGAGCTGATCCAGGGCAAAAAACTGCTCTTTGTGGACGACTCCATCGTCCGGGGCACCCAGCTGCGGGAGACGGTGAACTTCCTCTACGGCACGGGGGCGAAAGAGGTGCATATGCGCTCCGCCTGCCCCCCCATCATGTACGGCTGCAAATACCTGAACTTCTCCCGGAGCAACTCGTCCATGGAGCTGCTGACCCGAAAAACCATCCAGGAGCTGGAGGGGGACGATGGCCAGGAGCATCTGGAGGAGTACGCCGACTCCTCCACCCGGCGGGGCCGGTGCATGCTGAAGGCCATCTGCGAGAAGCTGGGCTTCGACTCGCTGGGCTATCAGTCTCTGGACGGGCTGCTGGAGGCCATCGGCATCGACAAGGACAAAATCTGCACCTACTGCTGGACAGGAAAAGAATAATGTTTGAAAAGGAGACGGCAGCCATGGTCGAGTCAAGATGCGGCATCCTGTGCGGCCAGTGCAAATACCGGGAGCAGGTGGGCTGCACCGGCTGCGTCAACATCGACAAGCCCTTCTGGGGGGACGCCTGTCCCGTCAAATCCTGCAGCGAAGGAAAAAAGCATATCCACTGCGGGCAGTGCGAGGCCTTCCCCTGCCAGCTTTTGAACCAGTTCGCCTATGATGAAAAGCAGGGCGACGGCGGCAGGCGCATTGAGCAGTGCAAATCGTGGAAAGGACTGGAATCATGAACAACTCCCATTCCCAATCTTACGCCGCCGCCGGGGTGGACATCGAGGCGGGGTATAAGGGCGTCCAGCTGATGAAAAGGCACGTGGAGCGCACCGTGATCCCCGGCGTGGTCAGCGGCATCGGCGGCTTCGGCGGCCTGTTCGCCCCCGACGTGTCCGGCATGAAGGAGCCCATCCTGGTGTCCGGCACCGACGGCGTGGGCACCAAAATCCGGGTGGCCCAGCTGATGGACAAGCATGACACCATCGGCATCGACTGCGTGGCCATGTGCGTCAACGACATCATCTGCTGCGGGGCCCGTCCCCTCTTCTTCCTGGACTACATCGCCATCGGCAAAAACGAGGCGGAAAAAGTCGCCTCCATCGTCTCCGGCGTGGCGGAGGGCTGCATCCAGGCGGGCTGCGCCCTCATCGGCGGCGAGACCGCCGAGCACCCCGGCGTCATGGCCCCGGACGACTACGACCTGGCGGGCTTCGCTGTGGGCATCGTGGACCGGGAAAAGATGATTGACCCATCCATGGTGAAGGCAGGGGACGTGATCCTCTCCCTGGACTCCAGCGGCCTGCACTCCAACGGTTTCTCCCTGGTGCGCAAGGTGCTGGACGTGGAGCATGCCAGGCTGGGTGAGTGGAGCGAGGAGCTGAGCGGCGAGTTGGGCGGCAGCCTGCTCCAGCCCACCAAAATTTACGTCAAGCCCGTGCTGGCCGCCATGGAGGCCGCCCGGGTCCACGGCGTCAGCCACATCACCGGCGGCGGGTTCTATGAGAACATCCCCCGCTGCCTGCCCAAGGGCATGACCGCCAAGATCGACAAGTCCGCCCTCAAGATCCCCCCCATCTTCTCCCTGCTCCAAAAGAAGGGGGATATCCCCGAGCGGGACATGTTCAACACCTTCAACATGGGCACCGGCATGGCGCTCATCGTGGACAAAAACGACGCGGATAAGGCCCGGGACCTCCTCCTCAGCGCGGGACAGGCTTCCCGCGTCATCGGCGAGGTGGTCCCCGGCGGCGGGGGCGTGGAGCTGCTATGAGCGTGAGGCGCATCGCCGTGCTGGTGTCCGGCGGGGGCACCAACCTCCAGGCCCTCATCGACGCCCAGCGCCGGGGGGAGATCATCAACGGGGAGATCGCCGCCGTCATCGCCTCCAAGCCGGGCGTATACGCCCTGGAGCGGGCACGCCGGGCGGGCATCCCCGGCCATGTGGTGGCACGCCGCGACTACCCCTCCAGCCAGGCCATGACCATCGCCCTGGTGGACAAGCTGAAAAGCCTGGATATCGACCTGGTGGTGCTGGCGGGGTTCATGGTCATCCTCACCGGGGAGATGGTACAGGCCTACCCCAACGCCATTCTCAACGTCCACCCCGCCCTCATCCCCTCCTTCTGCGGGGAGGGGTACTACGGCCTCCACGTCCACGAAAAGGCGCTGGAGTACGGGGTGAAGGTGTCCGGCGCCACCGTCCATTTCGTCAGCGAGGAGTGCGACGGCGGGCCCATCGTGCTGCAAAAGGCGGTGGCGGTGGAGGAGAACGACACCCCGGAGACCCTCCAGCGCCGCATTATGGAACAGGCGGAGTGGGTGATCCTCCCCCGGGCGGTGTCCCTGTTCTGCCAGGGGCGGCTGAAGGTGGAGGGCCGCACCGTTCGGATTTTGAAGCCGCTGAATCTATCAAAGGAGTGTCTGCAATGATCGACATGACCGCGTATTTACAGAGCAACCCCTACCCCGGCCGGGGCATCATGCTGGGCCGCTCCGCCGACGGCAGAAGCGCCGTTATCGCCTATTTCATCATGGGCCGCAGCGAGAACAGCCGCAACCGGGTATTTGAGGAGACGGAGGACGGCATCCGCACCCGCGCCTTTGACGAGAGCAAGATGACCGACCCCTCCCTCATCATCTACCACCCGGTGCGGCGGCTGGACAGCGGGATCACCATCGTCACCAACGGCGACCAGACCGACACCATCCGGGACGGCATCCTGGCGGGCCACTGCTACCGCCACGCCCTGCACACCCGCACCTTTGAGCCCGACGGCCCCAACTACACCCCCCGCATCTCCGGCGTGGTGAAGCCCGACGGCAGCTATGCCCTGTCCATCCTCAAAAGCCTGGACGGCGACTCCTCCTGCGCCTGCCGGTACTTCTACGAATACGATGCTCCCAAGGCGGGGATGGGCCACTTCATCCACACCTATGAGCGGGACGGCGACCCCCTGCCCTCCTTTGAGGGGGAGCCCCGGCGGATGGCAATCACCGCCCCCGACGCGGAGACGCTGGCGGGCGACCTGTGGCTGGCGCTGAACGATGATAACAAGGTGTCGCTGTTTGTGCGGTATATCGACCTGGAAACCGGGGACGACGAGACGTCCATCATTAACAAGCACTGGTGAATGGAGGGGACTATGCATCCGCTCATTTTATTGGTGCTAGGCGCTATATTCCTTGTATTAGGCGCTAAGGCGTTAATCAATGATAGTAAACGAAAATAAAGCCCTGCGTTCCGATCTCTAGTTTACAGGAGAGGAATAAATATCGATGAATGCGATCTTTATGCACCTGGTAGACAAAAATGGATCGGGAGCAAAATAACTGGGAGGTTTGAATATGACCGAGCTGGAGCTGAAATACGGCTGCAACCCCAACCAAAAGCCCGCCCGCATCTTCATGGAGCAGGGCGAGCTGCCCCTCACCGTCCTCAACGGCAAGCCGGGCTACATCAACTTCATGGACGCGCTGAACTCCTGGCAGCTGGTGAAGGCGCTGAAAGCCGCCACCGGCCAGCCCGCCGCCGCCTCCTTCAAGCACGTCTCCCCCGCCGGGGCCGCCCTGGGCCTGCCCCTGTCCGAGGTAGAACGGCAAATCTACTTCGCCCCCGAGGGGGACCTCTCCCCCATCGCCTGCGCCTATATCCGGGCGAGGGGGGCCGACCGGCTTTGCTCCTACGGCGACTGGGCGGCGCTGAGCGACGTGTGCGACGGGGACACCGCCCGCTATCTGGCCCTGGAGGTGTCCGACGGCGTGATCGCCCCGGGGTACACCGACGAGGCGCTGGCCATCCTGAAAACCAAGCGCAAGGGCGGCTATAACGTGGTAAAAATCGACCCGGACTATGTCCCCGCCCCGGTGGAACGCCGCAATATCTTCGGCATCACCTTCGAGCAGGGCTACAACGACCTGGCCATCGACGAAAAAATGCTGGAGAACATTGTCACCGCCAACAAGGAGCTGCCCCAGGCGGCAAAGCACGACATGCTCCTCTCCCTCATCACCCTGAAATACACCCAGTCCAACTCGGTGTGCTACGTGAAGGACGGACAGACCCTTGGCGTGGGCGCGGGCCAGCAGAGCCGCATCCACTGCACCAGGCTGGCCGGGAACAAGGCGGACACCTGGTGGCTGCGCCAGCACCCCAAGGTGCTGGGCCTCCAATTCGTGGACGGCATCCGCCGCCCCGACCGGGACAACGCCATCGACATCTACATCTCCGACGAGCACGACGACGTGCTGGCCGGCGGCGTGTGGCAGAACACCTTCAAGGTGCGCCCCGAGGCGCTCACCGAGGCGGAAAAGAAGGAGTGGATTTCCAAGCAGTCCGGGGTGACCGTGGGCTCCGACGCCTTCTTCCCCTTCGGCGACAACGTGGAGCGGGCCTTCAAGTCGGGCGTGAAGTATATCGCCCAGCCCGGCGGCTCCATCCGGGACGACCACGTCATCGCCACCGCCGACAGGCACGGCATGGTGATGGCCTTCACCGGCGTCCGGCTGTTCCACCATTGAGCATGGACGATCAGGAGCGGCTGGCCGCCTTTGAGCGGATGCTGGCGGACGTGCAGACGAATTATGCCGAGCTTGTGGCCCGGATGGACAAGCTCAAGGCGGAAAAGAAGGAGAAATCCGCCACCTTCCGGCAGTATTGGAGCAATAAAATGACCTGCCAGTATATGCTGTCCATGTACCGGCAATACGGGCTGCTCACGGACGCGGCCCGGGAAAACGAGGGTGACAACGTATGAAAGTTTTAGTGGTAGGTTCCGGCGGCCGGGAGCACGCCATCTGCTGGAAACTGGCCCAGTCGTCAAAAGTGACGGAGCTGTACTGCGCCCCCGGCAACGCGGGCATCGCCCAGGCGGCCAAATGCGTGGGCATCAAGGCCACCGACGTGGACGGCATGGTACAGTGGGCCAGGGAAAACGCCATGGACTTCGTGGTGGTGGCCCCGGACGACCCTCTGGCCCTGGGCATGGTGGATGCGCTGGAGGGGGCGGGCATACCCGCCTTCGGCCCCCGGAAAAACGCCGCCGTCATCGAGGCCAGCAAGGCGTTCTCCAAGGAGCTGATGAAGAAATACCGCATCCCCACCGCAAAATATGAGACCTTCACCGAGCTGGACAAGGCCCTCCGCTACATCGAGGAACAGGGCGCGCCCATCGTGGTCAAGGCGGACGGGCTGGCCCTGGGCAAGGGGGTGGTGGTGGCCGCCACTGTAGAGGAGGCCAAGACCGCCGCCCGGGAGATGATGGAGGACAAGAAGTTCGGCGAATCCGGCTCCACGGTGGTCATTGAGGAGTGCATGACCGGCCCGGAGGTGACGGTGCTGGCCTTTGCCGACGGCGAGCACGTGCGCACCATGCCCGCCAGCCAGGACCACAAGCGGGCCTATGACGGCAATAAAGGCCCCAACACCGGCGGCATGGGGGCCATCTCCCCCCCGCCCCAGTACACGCCGGACATCGCCCAGCGGTGCATGGACGAGATTTTTCTGCCCACGATCAAAGCGCTCAAGGCGGAGGGCCGGCCCTTCCACGGCGTGATCTACTTCGGCCTGATGCTCACCCCGGGCGGCCCCAAGGTGGTGGAGTACAACGCCCGCTTCGGCGACCCGGAGTGCCAGGCGGTGCTGTCCCTGCTGGACAGCGATTTGATGGACATTTTCACCGCCTGCCGGGAGGGGACGCTGGACAAGCTGGACATTCGCTGGAAGGACCAGGCCTCCTGCTGCCTGGTGCTGGCCTCCGGCGGCTACCCGCTGGACTACAAGAAGGGCTGCCCCATCTCCGGGCTGGAGGAGGCGGGCAGGAGCGCCGTGGTGTTCCACGCGGGGACCGCCGAAAAAGACGGGCAGATCGTCACCAACGGCGGGCGGGTTTTAGGCGTCACCGCCCTGGGGGACACCCTGGACGAGGCCATTGCCAACGCCTACCAGGCCGCCGCGCCCATCTCCTTTACGGACATGCACCTGCGCCATGACATTGGCCGGGCATTCTGACATTTCCCTTGACTTTTTCCCGCCGGGCTGCAGCCTAAGGGCGGATTGATTTTCAGAGGTGCGGCATAGGCTGTCGGTGCAGCAAAAGCCTTCCCCGTGTTCCTGATAATCTTCGCCCTTATCGTGCCCCCCGCCCTCTGCGGCTATTACGAGGCCAGCGGCGAGGTGTACTGCGACATGGGCCTGCTGCCCGAGCCTGTCACCTCCAAGCTGAAAAGCGGCAGCTGGCTGCTGGCCGGCGGCGCCATGGATCAGCTCATCGACGGCTCCTCCCGGCTGTACGACGGGCTGTGCACTCTGCTGGACAGCTCCAGGGAACTGGCAGCCGGTATCGACAAGCTGGCCGCCGCCCTTGGCGGCGGCCTTCCTGCCGGATGCCGATCCATCCGGCATTTGGTTATCTCTTTGCGGAGAAGCGGAGGCACTTTTCCGGGCAGGCGTCCACGCATTGCCCGCATCGGATGCACTCCGCAGAGCGGGAGATCTCCTGCCTGGAAAGGGCCAGCGGGCAGGCCCTCTCGCATGCCCCGCAGGATGTACACAGATCCCTCTCCCAGTGGATTTGTACCAGGCTGAACCGGTTGAACCAGCCGTAGACCGCCCCCAGCGGGCACAGGTACTGGCAGAACGGCCGGTAAATTTTTATGGAGAGCAGCACAACGCCCAGCAGAACTCCCAGCTTCCAAAGGAACAGCCCGCCGGCCTGACTGCGCAGGCCCTCATTTGCGCTGAGCAGGGGGATCGCACCGAACAGGGTGCCGGAGGGACATAGATACTTGCAGAACGCCGGAACCTTTGCCAGCCCCCCGAACAAAAACAGGGAGCCGGCGCACACCAGGAAAACCAGCACCGCATACTTCCCATACTTCAGCACGTGATGACAGGGCAGCCGCTTTTTCTTTTTGAAAACGGGAATTTTGTGCAGAAGGTCCTGCACCAGTCCAAAGGGGCACAGCCAGCCGCAGACAAATCGCCCCAGCAGACTCCCGAACAGGAAGAAAAAGCCCAGCGCGGCGAAGGGGATCTGGAAGCCCTTTTGGTTGAGCAGCGCCTGCAGCGCCCCAATCGGGCACGCGGCAATGGCCCCGGGGCAGGAGTAGCAGTTCAGCCCCGGCACACAGGCGTATTTCAGGCTCCCACGGTAGATTTTTCCGTTTAAAAAACCGTACATGTAGCCATTTGTCACAATGGTAAACAGCAGCTGTACCGTCAGTCGAAGTCTCTTCATCGCTCACCCGATTCCAATACACTCCAGGCAGATCATTACCGCCTTTTTCCAGATCACGGCAAGCTGCCCCTGGGCCGCACCGATTCCCAGCAGGAAAATCCCCGCAAGCGCCCCCGCCGCCCAGGCGTACCGCCTACCGCTCTTCCAAAAGCGCATTGATTTTCTCCTCCCACGCCGTTTTTTTCATCGCCCCTACCACGGTGTCTAAAACGGTCCCGTTCTCATCAATAAAAAAGGTGGTCGGCACCGCGTTCACGTCTGTGAGCAGCGCATAATAGACGGATTCGTTCAGAAGCAGGTGGGTATAATTGGCCCCCGTCTGCTGCACCAGGCCTTCCGCGAGGGATTGATCCTCCCCCTCCAGCACGTCGCTGATGATGCCGATGATCTGGAATTCTTCCCCGTCATACTCCGCCGCCAATTCACCCAGTTCCGGCATCTCGCTCAGGCAGGGATTGCAGTATGTCGCCCACACGTTCACCATCGTGAGCTTTGACTGAGAGAAGATGTCCGACGAAACGGCGCCGCCCTCCAGGTCCGTCCCCTCAAACGAGATTGCATCCGCGGACGGTTCAGAGGGCGCCGCGCTCGCCGCTTCCGGCCCGGAAGCGTCTCCTGCCGGTTCGCCGGCAGGGTCCTTGGCGCAGCCGCTGAGCAGAAGCACCGACAGCACCAATACCAATATTATCCCGAATATCCTTGATTTGCGCATATAAAATTCCTCCATTTTGCAGCGGTCTGAACGCCTGTATTCACAGCTTCAAGCGGCCGTCCGATTGCGGGCCTTCCCGGTCTCGTCCCGCACGCCGGCGGCGGGGAGCGTCTTTGCGATATTATAGCCCACCCGGCGGCAATAATCAAGAAAAAACGGAGCGCAGGGCATAAAGCCCTGCGCTCCGCTTCCCCGCCGCACTCAAAGCGGCCTCCCCTGCCGCCCGCTGATTTTCAGTTCCATCCCCCTGCGCTCCCGCTCGGTGATAAGCCCCTTCTCATACAGAATCCGATTGCAGCAGTCCAGCCAGAGGAAGCTGGCCGGGGAGGCCGCGGCGCGGGCCGGCAAAGAGATCATCGGCGTCATGCTGGGGCCTTTTGGCGCTCAGCATTGAGCGATAGGGCATGTGTAAAAACAGGGGGAGGGCCGCCCAGACGGGTGGTCCTCCCCCTGTTCCGAATTCCTCCGGACAGACCCGGAACGGATTACTTCAGGCCGTTCTCGTAGGCCTCGATCATTTTCTTGACCATCTGGCCGCCCACGGAACCGGCCTGCTTGCTGGTCAGGTCGCCGTTGTAGCCCTGCTTCAGGTTGACGCCGACCTCGTTGGCCGCCTCCATCTTGAACTTGTCCATAGCCTCGCGGGCGCCGGGCACCACCAGACGGTTGGAATTATTGGTGTTAGACATATCCGTATTCTCCTTTTGAATCTTTGTTTGTTGGATCGGGAATCCGAGCATAGTTTGAACCGTCCCGGTTTTTATATGCGGCGCGGCTCCTGGTAAGTTTAGGCTTACGCAGACATGAAGAACAACGCGATCTGTCTTACATCTCTATTTTTATCTTCCGCCCTCCTCCACGTCGTCCAGCCGCTCCCGCCTTCTCTTGTAAATGGCGCGGCCAAGCTCCAGCAGGCCAAAGCACGCGCCAAAGGCGGCGGCCATGAGCAGCGCAATCCTCCCTGCCAGATCGGGAGCTATCGGTTTATGCAGCACCAAAATCGACCTGACCGCAAAAACGGCGCCCAGCGCCAGCGTGGCCCCTCCGCTGAATGCGGCGCTTGTTTTTGCAGACGGCCTGTAATTTTGCGCCCACAGCCCGTTTTTCAGGCAGGAAACCGCAATGCAGCCGCCGGCGATCAGCAGCACCGCCATCTCTCCGGCGATCTCCCGAAAGCTGGTGCCTATCAGCGCCTGAATCACCACCGCGGCGCACAGCGCCCAAAACGCGATCCAAAAGCTGTATCCCTCCAGCTTCAGCAGCTGCAGTTTTTGCATTTCATCCATCTTATAGCTTTCCTTTTTATCGTTCATCGTTATTCTCCTCTCCAAACAGCTCGTCTAAAGTTTTCCCCAGCACCCTGCAGATTGTGCGGCAAAGTTTGATGGTGGGATTATAATTCCCCTGCTCAATGGCGTTCATGGTCTGCCGCGACACGCCTACCGCCTCTGCCAGCGCCTTTTGCGTCATGTCCAGCTCCGCCCTGGCGGCTTTGATTTTGACGTTTCGGGACATCTGCACCACCTCCACCTTTAAGTTATCATATATTTTAATTTTTGTCAAGTATATATTACATTCAGGTGGAAGAAATGTGGAGCCCGAGCCGCCCAGGGCGGCGCCGGCCTCCGCATTGCCTTATCCCAGCCTATTGTCCTCCCTCAGAAAATGCTCAGGAACAGCTCCTGGCTCAGCCGCTCCAGCAGCCGGATGCCCGCCACGCTGTTCCCCTTGCGGTCCAGAGCGGGCCCGAAGATTCCGATGCCCATCCGGGTGGGGACCACGGCCATGATGCCGCCCCCCACGCCGCTCTTGGCCGGCACGCCCACCCGCAGGGCGAACTCCCCCGACCCGTCGTACATCCCGCAGGTCATCAGCACCGCGTTGACATACCGGGACATGGCGGCGGGGAAAACGCGCTCGTTGGATGCGGGCAGCCGCCCGCGGTTGGACAGCACCGCCCCGATGTGGGCCAGCGCCCGGCAGTCCGCCTGGATGGAACAGGCCCGGAAGTAGCAGTCCAGCACCTCCTCCACGTCGTCCTCCAGCAGCCCGTGGGACTTGAGCAGATAGGCCAGCGCACGGTTTTTGCTGCCGTGGCTCTTTTCCGACTGGTATACCGCCTCGTCCACGCCGATCTCCCCATCCCCGGCCAGCCGCCGGGTCAGCTCCAGCAGCCGCTGGAACCGTTCCTCGTAGCTGCGCCCGCGGATCAGGCTGCACATGACGATGGCCCCCATGTTCACCATGGGATTGATATTCCCGCTGTCCAGCGCCTGATCCCCCGCGTTGATGGCGTCAAAGGGCTTGCCTGTGGCCTCCACCCCCACCCGGCGGGTCACAAACTCCGCCCCGTTGTCCAGCAGGGCCTGGAGCAGCAAAATGGGCTTGACCACGCTCTGGATGGTGAACGGCCTGCGGCAGTCCCCCGCCCAGGCGTGCTTCCCCTCGCTGCCGATCACATAAATCCCCAATGCGTCCGGGTCCCCTTTGGCCAGCTCCGGGATGTAGTCCGCCACCCGTCCCCGGCTGGTAAAGGGCCGGCACTCCTCCAGCAGCCGCTCCAGCAGTTCCTCCATGTCCTCTCCCCCGCTTCACTCCGGCGCAAACCCCGCCGGGTCCAATTTGAGCCAATTATACCATTGTGCCGGGCAGAAATCCAGGCTCAACGCCCTGGTTTTTTTTACAAGTAAAATTTTTCTCTTCTTTTCTGCCGAAAAAGGAAAACTGATTGTAATTTGCTCAAGAAGGCATTATAATAGTAGAGAAAACAGCTTCGCCGGCAAGGAGTTCTCTCCTGCGGGCCATACTGGAAAGGGGTTGTCCGTTTGTTTACTG
This sequence comes from uncultured Oscillospiraceae bacterium, assembly GCA_910584835.1. Lineage (GTDB taxonomy): Bacteria > Bacillota > Clostridia > Oscillospirales > Oscillospiraceae > Enterenecus. The sequence goes on from CAJUEG010000004.1 coordinate 12,876, forward strand.
AGGTGAGGCAGACCAATAAGCCGCTGCCGGTTCTGGTTGCGGATGAGATCACCAAGCTGGTGGTGGACGGCGTGTTCAAGCCCGGTGACCGGCTGCCCAGCGAGTACGAGCTGGCCCAGCGCCTGGGCGTGGGGCGCAGCACCGTGCGGGAGGCCACGAAGCTGCTGGTAAGCCAAAACATCCTGGAAATCCACCGGGGCAACGGCACCTTTGTGTGCCAGCAGACCGGGGTGGCGGAGGACCCTCTGGGGCTGAAATTCATCCAGGACAAGAAAAAGCTGGGCCTGGACCTGTGTGAGATTCGCTTTATGATCGAGCCCCAGATCGCCATGCTGGCCGCGCGCAACGCCACTCCGGAGGAGATTGACCGCATTCAGGCCCTGTGCGACCAGGTGCGGGACATGATCTACGCGGGGGAAAATTACGGCGAGAAGGACCGGGAGCTGCACACCCTGATCGCCTCGTGCACCCGCAACAGCGTCATCCCCAACCTGATCCCTATTTTGAACGAGGCCATCCCGCTCTTTATCGACATCACCCGCCAGTCCATGAAAATGGAGACCATCCAGACCCACCAGGCGGTGGTGGACGCCATCCGCGCCCGGGACGGCCAGGCCGCCTACAACGCCATGTGGCAGCATCTGGAAGACAATAAACGCAGCATTGAGGCCATCCCGGACCAGCCCTAGGGCACGGGATGGTCTTTCCTATTCCGTCTATTTTACATTATCCACAAAAATTTGACTTTTATTTTGTAACTATATCAAAAAATGATTGGGAGGGTTGACTTTTATTGTATGAGTTGCTATACTCATTTCAGACATAAGATGTCTGATGTGATATGTCAGATAATGCGGAGGAGATTGCATATGTATCGAAGTGAAGCTGTGCGGGCGCAGGCGCCGGAGATGGACCCGCTGCGTTTGGGCATGGGCTGGCGGCTGGAGGATCTGGAAAAGCCCCAGGTCCTGGTGGAGAGCACCTTCGGCGACAGCCACCCCGGCAGCGCCCATCTTCTGGAGCTGGTGGAGCTGGCCCGCCGGGGCGCGGACGAGGCCGGGGCCAAGGCCGCGCGGTATTTCGTCACCGACATCTGCGACGGCCAGGCCCAGGGCCACGACGGCATCAACTACTCCCTGGCCAGCCGGGACATGATCGCCGGCATGGTGGAGCTGCACAACAACGCCACCCCCTTTGACGCCGGCGTGTTCATCGCCAGCTGCGACAAGGGCCTGCCGGGGATGCTCATGGGGATCGGCCGCACCAACCTGGGGGCGGTGGTGGTCACCGGGGGCGTGATGGAGGCGGGCCCCGGCCTGCTCACCCTGGAGCAGATCGGGGCGTACAGCGCCCAGTGCCAGCGGGGGGAGATCAGCCAGGATCAGTTCACCTACTACAAGCACAACGCCTGCCCCTCCTGCGGGGCGTGCAGCTTCATGGGGACGGCGGGCACCATGCAGGTGATGAGCGAAGCGCTGGGGCTGGCCCTTCCGGGCAGCGCCCTGCTGCCCGCCACCTGCCAGGAGCTGCGGGACATGGCCTACCGGGCCGGGCGCCAGGCGGCGGAGCTGGCCCGGGCCGGGGTCACCGCCCGGGATATCGTCACCAAGCAGAGCTTTGAAAACGCCATTATAGTCCACGCCGCCATCTCCGGCTCCACCAACGCCATTCTGCACCTGCCCGCCATCGCCCACGAGTTCGGCGTGAGGCTGGACGCGGACGACTTTGAGCGCATTCACAAAAACGCCCGCTACATCCTGGACGTGCGCCCGGCGGGGCGGTGGCCGTCGGAATATGTGTACTACGCGGGGGGCGTCCCCGCCATCATGGAGGAGCTGCGGGGCATCCTCCACCTGGACGCCATGACCGTCACCGGCAAAACCCTGGGCGAAAACCTTAATGAACTGCGCACAAGTGGGTATTATGACAAGTGCGCCGCCCTGCTGGAAAAGACCGGGCTGTCCAAGCGGGACATCATCCGTCCCTACGACGACCCCATCGGCAGCCAGGGCACCATCGCCATTCTGCGGGGCAACCTGGCCCCGGAGGGGGCGGTGGTCAAGCACTCGGCGGTGCCGGAGGAGATGCACCGGGCCGTTTTGCGGGCCAGGCCCTTTGACTGCGAGGAGGACGCCATCGCGGCGGTGCTGGCCCGGAAAATCCAGCCCGGGGACGCGGTGTTCATCCGCTATGAGGGCCCCAAGGGCAGCGGCATGCCCGAGATGTTCTACACCACCGAGGCCATCTCCTCCGACGAGGAGCTGGGCCGGAGCATCGCCCTCATCACCGACGGCCGGTTCTCCGGCGCCTCCAAGGGCCCTGTCATCGGCCACGTCTCCCCCGAGGCGGCGGAGGGCGGCCCCATCGCCCTGGTGGAGGAGGACGACCTGATCGAAATCGACATACCCGCCCGGGTGCTCGCCATCGTAGGGACCGGGGGCGTGCGGCGCACGCCGGAGGAGATCGAGTCCATTCTGCTCCAGCGGCGGACGGCCTGGATTCCCAAGCCCCGGCGGTATCCCTCCGGCGTGCTGAAGATCTACGCCCAGCACGCGGTGGGGCCCATGAAGGGCGGCTATATGGAATGAGGAGGGCTGAACCATGAAAAAATTGAGAACAGGCATCATCGGCTGCGGCAAGGTGGGCAGCTTCCATGCCCAGGCGTATGCCCAGCTGCCCGGCAGCCAGTTCACCGCCGTTTGCGACGCAAACCGGGACCGGGCGGAGGCCTTTGCCGCCCAGTGGGGCGTGCGGGCCTACACCGATGTGGAGCAGATGTGCCGGGAGGCGCAGCTGGACGTGGTGAGCGTATGCACCCCCCACCCCCTCCACGCCAACCCCGCGGTGGCCGCCGCCAGCTGCGGCTGCCACGTGCTGGTGGAAAAGCCGCTGGCCTCCACCCTGGCCGACTGCGACGCCATCATCGAGGCGGGCGAGCGCAGCCATGTCACCATCGGCACCATGGTGCAGCGCCGGTTCTACCGTCCCTGCATGCGCATCCGCCAGGCCATTGACGACGGGAAGCTGGGCAGACCCGTGCTGGGCATGGTGACCATGCTGGGCTGGCGGGACGAGGACTACTACCGCAGCGACCCCTGGCGGGGCAGCTGGGAGGGCGAGGGCGGCGGCGTGCTGGTCAACCAGGCTCCCCACCAGCTGGACCTGCTGCTGTGGTATATGGGCGAGGTGGACGAGGTCTACGGCGTGTGGAAGAACCTGAACCACCCCTATATCGAGGTGGAGGACACCGCCGCGGCGGTGGTCAAGTTCAAAAACGGCGGCGTGGGCAGCATCGTGGTCAGCAACAGCCAGAACCCCGCGCTGTACGGCAAGGTCCACATATTCGGGGACAACGGCGCGGCGGCCGGGGTGCAGACGGACGGGGGCGCCATGTTCATCGCGGGCATGTCCTCCATCACCGAGCCCCCGGTGAACGACCTGTGGACGGTGCCCGGCGAAGAGCAGCTTCTCCCCCGCTGGCAGGAGGAGGACCGGGCGTTTTTCAACAGCGTGGACTCCATGCACCACTACCATACCCAGCAGATTCAGGACTTCCTGGACGCGGTGGCCCAGGGCCGCAGGCCCCTGGTGGACGCGGCGGAGGGCCGGCGGACGGTGGAGCTGTTCACCGCCATCTACCGCAGCACAAGGGACGGCGTTCCCGTCAAATTCCCGCTGAAGTGAGGAGGGGCCCACATGCTGATCTCCTATAACGAGGCCTGCGCCCGGGACTGCTCCACCCTGGAACAGGACCTGGAGCTGTGCGAGCGGGCGGGGTTTGACTGCATCGAGCTGCGGCTGGACATGCTGCGGGACTACCTCACCCGCCACACGGTGGACGAGCTGGCCGGCTTCTTTCGGCACAGCCGCCTGCGCCCCCACGCCTTCAACGCCCTCTACCTCTACCCGGAATTTCTGTCCCCGGAGGACGACCCGGAGCGCCAGGCGGCCCTGCTGGACGAGTTCAACCTGAGCTGCCGGGTGGGGCGGGCCATCGGCAGCGAGTATCTCATCGTTGTTCCGCCCCTCCAGCGGGACCCGGCGGGCGGGCCCTACGTGGGCCGCTGGGAGGACACCTTCGCCGCCTGCGTGCGCATACTCACCCGCCTGTCCGACCTGGCCCGCCCCTACGCCATGAAGCTGTGCTTCGAGCTGGTGGGCTTTGAGCGCTCCAGTGTGCGCAGCGTGGCCCAGGCGGACGCCATCGTCCGGGCGGTGGACCGGCCCAACGTGGGCTTCGTGTTCGACTCATACAACATGTACCTCAACGGCGGCAGCAACGATTTCTCCGCCATCGGCGCCGTCCAGCCGGAAAAGATCTTCGCCGCCCACCTGATGAGCGCTGACGACGTCCCCCCGGAGCAGCGGGGACAGGACAAGCGCCGGTTCTGCGGCGGGGGCGCGGTGGACACCGGCGCGTTCCTCCGGGCGCTCCGGGACACGGGCTACCGGGGCATCGCCTCGGTGGAGACCTTCCGCCCCGAGTACTGGGCCAGGCAGCCCGAGTGGGTCATCGCCGAGGCCTACCGGACCACCCGGGCGGAGCTGGAGCGCACCGGCTGCCTCTCATAGGATTTTAGGCGGCCTTGTCCGCTTAAAATAAAAAAGCGCCGCGCACTCTGTGCGGCACGGGAAAAATCAAGAAAGAGGAGGAAACATTATGGACGTAACGCGCTTACTCATCGCCTTGGTCGTCGGCATGGCCGTGCTCATTGTGCTGATTATGAAGACCAAGCTGCACCCGGCGCTGTCGCTGGTGATCTCCGCCGTGGTGGTGGGCATCGTGGGCGGCGTGGGGCTGACGGCCATCCCGGGCCTCATCACCTCCGGCTTCGGGAACACATTGGCGGGCATCGGCCTGGTCATCGCCTTCGGCTGCATGATGGGCCAGGTCATGGAGGAGACCAACGCCGCAAAGGTCATGGCCCACACCTTTATCAAGGCCCTGCGGGGCAAAAATGAGGAAGTGGCCATGGGCATCACCGGCTTTCTGGTGTCCATCCCCATCTTCTGCGATTCCGCTCTGATCGTTCTGGCCCCGCTGGTCAAATCCATCTCCCAGGCCAAGAAGAAGTCCCTCACCGGCCTGGCGCTCATCATGGCCTGCTGCCTGAACATCACCCACACCTCCGTGCCGCCCACCCCCGGCCCCCTGGCCGTGGTGGCCCAGTTTGGCGACACCATCGACCTGGGCGCCTACATCCTGTTCGGCATCGCCATGGGCATCCCCCTGATGGTGGTCATCATCATCATGGGCCGCATCGTGGGCCGCAAATGGTATAAGATCGTGGACGAAAACGGCGAGATCATCGACGTCTCCCCCGAGCAGGCCAAGGAGTACGCGGTCCTGTCCTCCCAGCCCACCATCCCCGAGCTGGACCCCAACGAGACCTACCCCTCCGCCTTTATGGCCTTTGCTCCCATCCTGATCCCCGTGGTGCTCATTCTGCTCAGCACCGTCACCAGCATGGTCTACAAAGGGGAGGGCAACATCGTCACCCAGCTCATCGCCTTCTTCGGCAGCCCGGTCATCGCCATCGCCATCGCGCTGCTGGTGGCCATCTACGGCCTGGCGGGCAATAAGTCCCGCCAGGAGGTTCTGGACTGCCTGGAGCGGGGCGTCAAGAGCTGCGGCACCATCATCCTCATCACCGGCGCGGGCGGCGCCTTCGGCAACATCATCAAGTCCAGCGGCATCGGCGACGTCATCGCCCAGGGTCTGGCGGGCAGCAATCTCCCCGTGCTGCTCCTCCCCTTCCTGGTTGCCGCCATCCTGAAGCTGGTACTGGGCAGCGGCACTGTGGCCATGACCACCACCGCCACCATCTGCGCCCCCATCCTGATGCAGATTCCCGGCGCCAATATGATGTTCTGCGCCTACGCCGCCTGTATCGGCGCGCAGGTGTTCTCCCTGCACAACGACAGCTTCTTCTGGGTGCTCACCCGCACCTTCAAGCTGGACAAGCTGGACGTGCAGATTCTCGGCTACGAGGCCATGCAGTTCGTCTGGTCCTGGGTGGGCTTTGGCATTCTCAGCATCATCAACCTGATTTTCTAATACCAAACTGGCGGGGGCCCGGAGGAACGCTCCGGGCTCCCGCGCCATAGAAAGGAGCATGGACATGCGTTTCGGCTGCTGTGGAAGCCTTGTGGCCTCGGCCCCCGACCGGACGGGGGTGGAGATCGTGGAACGGCTGGCGGAATACGGCTATGACTACATCGAGCTGCCCCTGGCGGAGATGATGGAGCTGGACGGCGGCGCGTTTGGCGCGCTGCGCGCCCGGGTGGAGGCCACCTCCCTGCGCTGCGAGACCTGCAACAATTTCTTCCCCACCCGGGTCCGGCTCACCGGGCCGGAGGCAAACCTGGACGCCGCCCGCGGCTACTGCGCCCGGGCGCTGGACCGGGCGGCGGAGCTGGGGGCCGCGGTGGTGGTCTTTGGCAGCGCCGGAGCCAAGCGGGTGCCCGACGGATTCCCCATGGAGCGGGCCTGGGAGCAGGTGGCGGAGATCACCCGGTACGCCGGCGAGGAGGCCGCCAAGCGGGGCGTCACCATTGCTATCGAGCCGGTGCGCCACCCGGACTGCAATATCATCAACACCTTTGCCGAGGGGGTGGCCATGGCTAAGGAGACCGGCCTGGACAGCGTAAAGGTGCTGGTGGATATCTACCACCTGGCGTGCGAGGGGGAGAACCCCGATATTCTGCGCCAATACGGGGCGGAATACCTGCGTCACGTCCACTTTTCCTTCCCCAATTTCCCCGAAATCGACGGCGTATCCGGCCCGGAGAAGCTGCGCGGCATTTTCGAGGGCGAGCTGGCCCGGCGGGGCTGGTGGCGGACCTGGCCCTCCAGCCGGGAGGAGTGGGGCTACGCCCCGTTTATCCAGGCCCTGAAGGGGTGCGGCTATGACGGGCGGATCAGCATTGAGGCCCCCGTCGGGAATTTTGAGGTGCAGGCCCCGCGCACCCTCGCCTTTTTAAAGGAAGCGTTTTGACATGGAACAGACCGCGCTGAATAAGCTGGCCGCCCTCCGCCGGGTGGTTTTGGGGCTATACGCGGCCACGGTGGCCGCCTATGCCGCGGCGGTGGCCCTGATCCTGGTGGACCTGGGCGCCGCCGTCTGGGTGGTGAATATCACCACCGTCCTCTACCTCCTGGTGGTGCGGACGCTGGACAAGCGGTACGACCGGGCCTTTGCCCGCTCCAGCCTGACCATGAGCTGCCAGCGGCGGCTCAGCCTGTTCCAGGTGGAGGACAAGGGCGGCCTCACCCGGGAGGACATCCAGGCGGGGGGGCTGTTCCCCGTCCGCGCCGAGGGCAAGAGCCTGGTGTGCGGCATGGCCGCGGAAGGGCAGGCGGAAGAGCTTGGCGTGCGGATCTGTGAGCTCACTGCCTACTGCGAGATGGCCGGCGAAAAAAGGAAGCTGGGCCTGCTCAGCGGCCTGTGGATGGAAGTGCGGCTGGCCGGGGATGCGGGGATGCGCCTGACCCTGGTGCAGCACGGCGCGCTGGACCCGGACACCGCCGCCCCCTTCTACGGGGGCCAGGGCCTGAGCCGCCTGCCCCTTTTGGAGGAGGCCCTGCGGGACGGCTTTACCCTTTACGGGGACGAGGCGGGCGCGAAAGGCGCGGCGCGGTTTGCCCGCCGGTGCGTGCCGCTGGCCCTCCAGGCGGCCAAGGCGGGCTGCAAGCTGATGCTCTCCCTCCGGGGGGACTCCATCCACGTCTTTCTCACCGGCCGCAGCCTCGTTTTCCGCACCCCCATCCGGGGCCGCCTCACGCCGGAAATCGCGGGCTGGGACCGCCTGCCGGAGCTCCCCCTTCTGCTGGACCTGGCCAAAGAGACCGCGCCGCGAAAATCCGCCCCGTGATTTTCGCGGCGCGGCCCTTTTGTGCGGGCTTATTCTGTCCGGGGCGGGCCCATTCCCCGAAATACCCTCCCTGCGCCCGGCCCGCGTATTGCCCTTTTCCCCGGGCTGTATTATAATAGGTGGGCAATTCCATAGAAACGCCCCGGCCTGCCGCCGGGGCGGAAGGGGGACAGGCAGATGGACATGGAAGAGATACGCGCCCTGCGGCACACCCTCCACGGCTGCCCGGAGCGCTCGGGGCAGGAGGAGCGCACGCGGGCGGTTTTGATGGACTTTTTGGCCCGGCGCACCACCCTGGAGCTGCGCCCCTGCGGGGCGGGCTTTTACGCCGCCCACCGGGAGCCGGAGGGGGGCAGGCCCCCGGTGGCCCTCCGTGCGGACTACGACGCGCTGGCGCTGCCCGGCGGCGGGGCGGCCCACCTGTGCGGCCACGACGGCCACGCCGCCGCCCTGTGCGCCGCCGCCCTGTCCGTCCAGGGGGAGCGGCTGGACCGGAACGCCTTTTTCCTCTTCCAGCCCGCCGAGGAGACCGGCGCCGGCGCCCCGGGCTGCCTGGAGCTGTTTGAGCTGGAAGAGGTGGCCCAGATCTATGGGGCCCACAACCTGCCCGGCCTCCCCCTGGGGCAGGTGGTCACCCGGCCCGGGACCTTCGCCTGCGCCTCCCGGGGGGTTACGCTGGCCTTTTTGGGCCGCCCCACCCACGCCGCCTACCCGGAGCACGGCCTCTCCCCCGCCCCGGCGGTGGGGCGGCTGCTGTGCGCCCTGCCGAAGCTGGCCGACCCCGCCCGGTTTGGCGGCATGACGCTGTGCACCGTCATCGGCGCGGAGATGGGAGAGCGCGCCTTCGGCGCCGCCGCCGCCCAGGCGGAGGTCTGGCTCACCCTCCGGGCCGAACGGGACCAGGACCTGGAGCTGCTCTTTGCGGACCTGCTCCGGCTGGCCCAGTCCCTGGCCTCGGAGTACGGCCTGGCCTTTGACCACCAGGTCCAGGACGTGTTCCCCGCCACCGTCAACGACCCCGCCTGCGCCCGGCGGGTGCTGGAGCTGTGCGGGGGCGCGGTGCTGGACGCCCCCATGCGCTGGAGCGAGGACTTCGGCCACTACCTGCGCCGCTGCCCCGGCGCCTTCTTCGGCGTCGGCGCGGGGGAGGGCTGCCATCCCCTCCACACCCAGGACTACCAGTACCCCGATGCCCTGCTGGCCCCCACGGCCGACGCCTTCCGCGCCCTGCTGCTGGGATAAAGCCCGGCCTTGCGCAAAAAAACGCCGCCGCGAGCGTTTCACGCTCGCGGCGGCGTATCTTGTCTGTGCGCGGGGGCCGGCCCTCACCCCTGCCTTCCGCAGTGGGCGTTGCGCCACTCCCCGGCTGACACCCCCTCCAGCTTTTTGAACACCCGGGAGAAGTGGGCGGTGTCGGCGTAGCCCACCCGCTCGGCGATCTCGCTGATGCGCAGGGCCGGGTCCTCCAGCAGCTCCTTGGCCCGGCGGACCCGCTCGGCGTTGAGCAGGTCGTAAAACGTCTGCCCCTGGTGCTTGTTGAGCAGCTTGCTCAGGTGCCACTGGCTGACGAAGCAGTGGTCGGCCACCTCCTGGAGGGACAACTTTGACCCGCAGTGCTGGGCGATGTAGGCCCGGGCCTGGCGGACGATGAAGCTGTTGGCGGCGTCCTCCGGCCCGGGTTCCGCCCTCTCCTCCCGCGGCAGGCGGTCCAGCACCCCGGTCATAAAGGCCAGCGCCTCCTCGATCTCGTCCATTTTGGAGGGCTTGAGCAGAAACCGGGCCACCCCCAGCCGGATGGCCCGCTGGGCGTACTCAAAGTCCCGGTAGCCGGTGAGCACGGCGATCTGCATCCGGGGGAACTCCCCCTTCAGCCCCGCCAGCATGGTCAGGCCGTCCTCCCCCGGCATTTTGATGTCGGTGAACAGGATGTCCGGCCGGTGCTCCCGGATGGCCCGGCTGCCGGAGGCGGCGTCGCCGGCGGTGGCGGCCACCCGGCAGCCGTGGGCGTCCCAGTCCACCACCTGCCGCAGCCCCTCGGTGATGATGGGCTCGTCGTCCACCAGCACCACCTTATACATGTCCGTCACCTCCCCGCACCATCATATCAGGAAGGGCCGGGAAACGCAAGCGCGCCCCGCCCAATGTTTCACGTGAAACATTCGTTCTATCTCAGCCCTTAATGGCCCCGGCGGTAAGCCCCTTGATGATGTGCTTTTGAAGCATGACGTATACCGCCAGCACCGGGATGACGATGAGCACCACCGACGCCGCCATCAGCCCGTAATCCACCCCCGCCTGGGAGCTGATCTCGTTGAGCAGCAGCGTGATGGTCTTTTCTCTGGGCACCCGGAGGAAGAAGTTCTGGGTGAACAGGTCGTTGTAGCTCCACAGGAAGGAGAAGATGGCCACCGTGGCGAAGGAGGACTTGGCCGCGGGCATGATGATGTGGAAATAGACCTGGAACACGTGGCAGCCGTCCACATAGGCGCTCTCCTCCAGCTCGATGGGCACCGACTCGATGAAGCCCATGAGCACAATGGTGGCGAAGCACAGGTTGCCCGCAATCTGGGGCAGAATGACGGCCAGCAGGGACAGCCAGCGGTTGCCGCTGCTGGCGATGCCCCAGGCGGCCTCCATGCGGAACACCGGGATGATGGTGGAGAACACCGGGAACATCATCCCCGCCATGATGAGGCTGTAGCACACGCCCCGCAGGCGGAAGCGGTAGCGCACCAGCCCGTAGGCCGCCAGACCCGCCAGAATCACCACCACCACCGTCACCGAGACGGACACGATGAGGCTGTTCAGGTAGGCGTTGGCGAAATCGAAGCGGTCCATGGCCTTGGCGTAGTTGTCCATGGTGAAGCCGCTGCCCGGCAGGGGGATGGAGAAGGAGTCCTTGCGGATGAGCCCCTTCTCCCGGAAGGAGTTGAGGATGACCCACACAAAGGGGTACAGCGTGGTCAGCGCCCAGACGCTCAGCGCCACGTAGGTGCACACCTTGGCGGGCGTAATTTTTCTGCCCATTCCGCTCCCCCCTTACAGGTCGTTCCGGGGCTTGAACACCCGGTTGGCCACGTTGGACAGCACCACGCCCAGCACCACGATGAGCATGGCGATGGCCGAGCCGTAGTCCACGTTGCCGCGGTTGAAGGTCTGGTCGTACATGTAGGTGCCGGTGAGCCAGCCCTTGTCCTGGGGCATCCCCGCCCCGAACATCACCCAGGGCAGGTCAAACACCTTCAGCGCCCCGGTGACGGCCAGCACCAGGCAGGTGCACAGCACATTGCGCAGCAGGGGCAGGGTGATGTAGCGCACCTTGCTCAGCCCCACGCAGCCGTCCAGCGCGGCGGCCTCGTAGAGGTCGGTGGGGATGTTGTTCAGCCCCGTGACGAGGATTACAAAATAGAAGCCCACATACTGCCACATCACCGGGGTAAACATGGTGACCATAAAGTGGTCCGTGTCCTTCCAGTCGATGTTCTTCCCAATCAGCCCCAGGTTGGAGAGCAGCTGGTTGAGCATACCCCCGTTGTAGAGGAAAATCAGGTTGAACATCAGCCCCAGGGCGGTGGCGGAGATGACGATGGGGAAAAAGTACAGCGTGCGGAACAGCTGGGCCCCCACCCGGATGGAGTCCACCAGCAGGGCCAGAATGAGGGCGATGCCCACCTGGAACACCACGGTGCAGATGGTGAGGATGACGGTGTTGCCCAGGGCGGTGCGCAGCTTGGGATCGGTGAACAGGGCCTGGTAGTTGGCCCACCACGGGTCGTTCAGCCCCTGGGCGGGGGCGCCCAGGCCGGTGATGTTGGAAAAACTGTTGATGATATTCTGAACAAAGGGATAGTAAAGGTACAGCACCAGGAAGAGGAACGCCGGGACCAGGAATACCACCAGCGGCCCCTTCTTTTTATAAAGGGTGGAGCTTGAATTCATGCAGTCACCTTCCCTCATGGTCGATATGGACAGGCCGAATCTCCTTTAAAAGCCGGCCCGCAACCCAGCGGAGCGGTTGCGGGCCGGAGAGGAGGCACGCGGGAGCGGGCAGAGCCCTTTCCCCGCAGAATCAGTTGACTGCGATGGCGGAGGCCACGGCCTCCTCGGCGGTCATGGCGCCGGTGACCACATTCTGCACGTTGGCAAACAGGTCGGCCTTGGCCTCCGGGGTGATGGTGTCCTGCACGGCCCCCACCACGCCGGTGATGGCGGCGTTGGCGTCGGCGGCGGACTGCTGGAGGGGATTCAGGCCGGAGGGAGCGGCGCCGTTCTTCAGGGCGGTGACCTCGGTGGTGACGAAGGTGGACATCACCTCGTCGGAGGTCATGTGCTCCACAAACTGCACGGCGGCCTCACGCTTGGCGGGGTCGTCCCACGCCTTCTTGGTGATGAAGTAGCCCATGGAGATGCCGCCGATAGCCTCGCTGGCCTTGCGCTCGCCCTTGGCGGGGACATAGGAGATGGCGTAGTCCTCCAGGGTGTCGCCGTGGTTGTCCACGAAGTAGTTCACCTTCCAGGAGCCGTCGATGAGGAAGGCGGCCTCGCCGTCGCCGAAGAGCTGCACGGTCTCGGCGTCGGTGGCGGTGAGGGTGTTGGCCGGGAAGAAGCCCTTCTCATACAGGTCCTTCATGTCGTTGAGGCCGGCGGCCCACTTCTTACCCGCGGCATCGTCGGCGGAGGCGGGGACGTCCAGCTGGTTGGCCAGGGTGCCGTTGTTCATGACGCAGAACTCAAACCAATAGTGGGGCACCTCGAACAGGGAGCAGGCGATGGGGGTGTAGCCCTTGTCCTTGATGGTCTGGCAGTCGGCCAGGAACTGGTCCCAGGTGTAGTCCGGGCCGGGGACGGCCACGCCGCAGTCGGAGAGCACCTTGGTGTTGACGAACATGTTCTCCCAGAAGCCGGAGGAGGGGATGGCGTAGTTCTTGCCGTCGGAGGCCACGGCCAGCATGGAGTCGCGCATATTGTCCGCGTAGTTGGGGTACTCCGCCCGGATGGTGGCCACGTCCACCACCTTGCCCGCCTTGATGATGGGCTCGGCGTCGGCGTTGGTGAAGAAGAACAGCACGTCGGGCTCGGTGCCCGTCTCGAAATCGGTGAGGACCTTGGCCTTCCACTCCTCGTTGGAGGTGCCGGAGGCGTCCAGAATCTTGTTTCCGGTGGCGTCCTCATAGTCCTTCACGGCATTCTCGTAGTTCTTGCGGTTGCCGTCGTCGCCGCCGTAAGAGGTGACCACGTTGAGCTCCACCGGGGCGGCGGGCTTCGGGGTGTCCTGGGGCGCGGTGCTGGCGCCGGGGCCGGGGTCCTTGGCGGGGTCGCTGCCGCCGGGCTTGCCGCCGCAGCCGGCCAGCAGGGTCAAAAGCATGATGGCCGCCAGAAGCAGTGCAAAGAGTCTGTTCTTTTTCATGGTATAACCTCCCTAATTTTTCGGGGCCCTGCCCCGTATGTTTTGTGCATTCTTATCATACACCTTTTGCCCCTATAGGCGAATAGCCCCGATTGCCATTTATTGTACATCCTTGCCGGACGGCAATCCGGCACAAAATACCGGGGCAAGCAGGGGCAAAAAACGGCAACGCGCGGCTAATCCGGGTTGCGGGCCACGGTGAGCCGGGCGATCACCGCGCTGCCCTCCCCCCGGAAAATGGCAAGGCCGCAGGCCGGGCCGTAGAGGATGCGCAGGCGCAGGTTCACGTTGGCGATGCCAATATTGCCCGAGGGCTCCCCCGCCATGTCGTAGTCCGGGGAGAGCAGGCGGGCGATGTGCGCCTCGTCCTCGGCGGACAGCCCGCCGTCGTTTTCAATCTCCAGGATGAGGAAGCCCCCCTCCAGATACCCCCGCAGGGCCACCCGGCCCTCCCCAACCGGGTGTATGCCGTGCTCCACCGCGTTCTCGATGACGGGCTGGAGGATGAGCCGGGGCACCCTGCACCCCATCAGCTCCCCGGGCAGGTCTATGTCCACCTTCAGCCGCTCGCCGAACCGCTGGGTGACGATGTACAGATAGGCGTTGACATAGCGCATCTCCTCCGCCAGCGGCACCTCGGGCATCCCCTTCCGGTCCAGCACCGCGTCCAGCACAGTGGACAGCGCCTCGATCATCCTGGACGCCTTCACATCCCCGCTCATCCGGGCCTGCCAGTTGATGCTCTCCAGGGTGTTGTTCAAAAAGTGGGGGTTGATATGGGCCTGGAGGGCCTTGATCTGGGCGTCCCGCCGGGCCAGCTCCTCCTGATACAGGCAGTCGAACTGGGTCTGGAGCCGGGCGGACATCTGGTTGAAGGAGTCGGTGAGGTACTCAAACTCCCGGCTGCCGGCGGCGCAGTCGATCTGACGCCCCCACTGGCCCTTCTGTATGTCCGCCGCGCCCGCCATCAGCGCTTCGATGGGCCGGGAGATCCTCCGCCGGAAAAAGCGGAAGGTGAACAGCAGCAGCAACAGCAGCGACAGCGCCATGGCCCCCAGCACCCAGCGGTAGGCCCCGAAGCCCGCCAGCAGCGCCTTATAGTCCACCGCCGCCCGCCCCCGCAGGGTGAAGTCCCGGGTCGCCACCGCGTATTCCAGCGTTTCCTCCCCTGCCTCGGGCGGGGCCTCCCCCTTGACGGTGAGCACTGTGTTTTCCCCCAGCTCCACCGACACCCACGACGCCCAGGCCAGCAGGGACAGGTCCTCAAAGTAATAGGGCAAATCCAGCGCCAGGGCCAGCACCCCAATGGGCTCGTAGTCGTGGCCCATCAGGTTGCGCACCAGGTACACCTGGCCGTCCCGCTCCAAAAAGCCCACGGCGGTATCCAGCGTCCCGGCCAGCGCCGCCACCGCCGGCAGGTCCTCCCGCCAGCGGTCCCTCACCTGCTTTTCCGACGACCCGGAGCTGCCGTTCACCACCGTGATGGAGGTCTTATCCGGGCTGTCCGACAGGTAGACCACGGCATAGCGAAAGCGGCTGTCCGACTGGTACAGGCGGTTGAACAGCCCGTAGCACCGGCGGTAAAACAGGGCGTAGTTCCCGTCCTGGCTGTACTGGCTCCATCCCTCCCGCAGCTCCGGGTCGTAGGAGGGCAGACGGGATGCCTCCACGGCGCTCTCCACCCGGTCCGCCCCCATCTGGAGGTTGAGCTGGAACTGCTCCTCAATGGCCTGCCGGGACTGGCGGCCCAGCCCCAGCGTGAGGTAACCCCCCAGCGCCCCCGCCGCCAGCGCCATGGGCACCAGCCAGCACAGCAGAATAATAAAGGCCATCTGCCCCCGCAGGGAACGTTTGCGAAACGCCTCCGCCATGGCACAGACCCCCTCCCCTTCTCATTTTCCATATGATACCACAGATTGGCCGGGCTTTCCAGCGCAAAACGGGGGCCTTGCGGCCCCCGTCCGATTCACTCGATATTCCGCCCCGCCAGGCCCAGGAAGCGCTCCATGCAGGCGGCGGTTTCTGCGGCCTTGTCCATGGTGTTCATCTCGCAGAACACCCGCAGCAGGGGCTCCGTGCCGGAGAACCGGGCCAGCACCCAGCCGCCGTCCTTAAAGTAGACCTTGCAGCCGTCGGCGTAGCTCACCTTTTCCACCTCCAGCCCGAAGTCGGGCAGCTGCCTGTCCTCCATCAGCAGCTTGTTGATGCGCTCCTTCTCCGCCTGGGAGAAGCGGTAGCCCCGCTCGGCCATCTCAAAGGCGCCGTAGCGCTCCACAATCTCCTGATAGATTTCCGAAAGCCTCCGGCCCGTGGTGGCCAGCATCTCTACCAGCAGGGACGCGGCGTAGATGCCGTCCTTGCCCTGAATGTGCCCCCGCACCGTCAGGCCGCCGGAGCTCTCCCCGCCGATCACCGCCCCGGTCTGGGCCATCTTGCCCGACACGTGCTTGAAGCCCACCGGTACCTCGTAGCAGGTCTCGCCGAACTCCGCCGCGATGGCGTCCAGCAGGTGGGTGGTGGCGATGTTGCGCACCGCCGCCCCGTGCCAGCCCTTGTAGCGCAGCAGGTAGTAGTACAGCAGCACCAAAATCTTGTTGGGGTGGAGGAACTCCCCCCGGTCGTCGATGACGCCCAGCCGGTCGGCGTCGCCGTCGGTGGCGATGCCGATGTCGCAGCCGTTCTCCTCCACAAAGGACTGCAGGCCGATGAGGGTCTTGCTGTTGGGTGCGGGGAGGCGTCCGCCGAACAGGGCGTCCCGCCGCTCGTGGATCACGTCCACGTCGCACCGGGCGGTGATGAGGATGGTGCTCAGGGCGGTCTTGGACACGCCGAACATGGGGTCCAGCACCACCTTCAGCCCCCGGGCGCGGATGGCGTCCATGTTCACCGAGCGGATGATGGAGTCGATATAGGCGTTCATGGGGTCCACGATCTGGATCTGGCCGGTGCGGATGCCCTCCTCATAGGGCACCGCCGGGATATCCCCGTCCGGCAGGGCGGCGATATACTCCTCGATGCTGGCGGTGACCCCCTCGTCGGCGTCCCGGCCCCCCCTGGTGAACACCTTGACGCCGTTATACAGCGCCGGATTGTGGCTGGCGGTGACCGCCATGCCGTAGGGCAGCTCGTAGTAGCGCACGGCGAACATGATGAGGGGGGTGGGGGCCTCCCGCTCTACCACCATGCAGGGCACGCCCGCCCCGGCCATCACCTCGGCGGCCCAGTGGGCGGCCTCCTTGGAGAGGAACCGGCGGTCGTAGCCCGCCAGGAAGCCCCGCTGGGCCACCCCCTCGTCCTTCATCTTCCGGGCCAGGGCGCAGGTCAGCCTCTGGACGTTGGCCTTGGTAAAGCCGTCCCCGATGATGGCCCGCCAGCCGCCGGTTCCAAATTCAATGCTCATTCTATCTTGCTCCTTCCCATGATGACCGTGACCTCGTTGACGCTCCCCGCCTCCCGGGCGGGGATCAGTCCGTCCACGGCCTGTCCGTTGCAGGTGACGGACGCCACCCCCTTCTCCACGCCGTCCGGGTTATGCACCGTGATGTGGTAGACCGCCCCCCTCCACACCCGGGTGACCTGGAAGCTCTTCCAGTCCGCCGGAACGCAGGGGTCGATGAGCAGCCCCCCGAACCGGGGCCGCACCCCCAAGATGTACCGGGTGGCGGCGAAGTAGCTCCAGCCGCCGGAGCCGGTCATGAACGGGTGCCGCGCCCGGCCGAATGCGGAGTGGTCGGGCCCCATCACAAACTGGCAGTAGGAATAGGGTTCGCTCTGCCGCACCTCTATTTTATCATTTTGCGCGGCGGGACACAAGGCCCGATAGAATTTTATGGCCCGCTCCCCCCTGCCCAGCATGGCCTCGGCGCACCAGGCCCAGGGGTTGGAGTGGGAGAAGATGGAGCCGTTCTCCTTGACCCCCGGATACACCCGTGTGATGAAGCCGATGGCGTCGTCCGGTTTGGTGTAGGAGGGGGCGTTGAGCCGCAGGCCGTAGTCCGTATACAGGTACTTGTCCACCGCGTCCATGGCGCGGACGGCCCGTTCGCCCCGGGCCGCGCCGGACAGCACCGCCCACACATTGCTCTCCAGGTGCACCCGGCCCTCCGCATCGGCATGGGTGCCGATCTTCCGCCCGTCGGCGGTGATGCCCCGGAGGTACCACTCCCCGTCCCACAGCTCCCGCTGGCAGGTCTCAATGACGGTTTGCCGCATGGCCTCGTAATGCCCGGCGTCCCCGTCCCTGCCCAGGGCTCGGGCCGCGTCCACAAAATGGCCCAGCGCCCACACGTGGAGAAAGGACACCATGGCGCTCTCCCCGCCCCCCAGGTTCAGGCAGTCGTTCCAGTCCGCCCGCAGCCCCTTGCAGATGCCGTGCGGGCCCACCTGGGCGGCGGAGAAGTCCAGGATTTTTTTCAGGTGCTCATATACCGTGCCCTCGCCCCCGTCGGCGTAGCCCACCCTCTCGTCGAAAAAGGACAGCTCCCCGGTCTCCCGGACGTACTCCGCCGCCGCCGCCACCAGCCACAGCGCGTCGTCGGCACAGGCGTCGGCCAGGCCGTGGACAATGGTGTCCTTGTCCGGGGTGGGGATAACGGTGGGGGATTTGAAGGCAGGCTTCTCGGGCTGGGGCCCGAACCAGGCCGGGTCGAAGAGGTGCAGGCCGTAGCCGGAGCTGGTCAGCCCCTGCATGAGCTGGAGGATGCGCTTTTTGCAGCCATCCGGGTTGGAGTGGGGGATGGTCATGGCGTCCTGGGCGGTGTCCCGGTAGCCCAGCCCCGTGCGCCCCCCCACCTCGATGAAGGAGGCGAACCGGGAGAACATCACGTTGATTTCGCTCTGGTACAGCGTCCAGGTATTGAGCATCACGTCCATGTCCGGGTCGGGGGTGGACACCTGGAGCCTGGACAGCTTTTCCTCCCAGAACCGGGCCAGGTCGGCCCGGGCTGCGTCCACCGCCGCGGGGTCGCGGTACTTCTCCCGGACCCGCCTGCCCTCTTCAGCGCCGCCCTCCCCCAGCATCCAGGTCAGCCGGGCCGCCTCGCCGGGTGCCAGGGTGAGGCGCTTTTGCAGCACGGCGCAGTGGTTGCCACCCTTCTCAAAGGAGGAGAAGCACGCCCCCCGCTCCACCGCCAGGGGGTTGGTCTCGGTGCGGTAGGGGCCGATAAAGCTGTCCCGGAGGCAGTCGAAGCCGTCCGGCTCAAAGGACGCGGCCATGAACTGATGGGCGCCCTCGTAAAACAGCTCATAGTCGATGACGCCGTCCTCACAGGCGCTCCCGGCGCAGTACAGCGACATCTGAAAGTTCTGGTTGTCGATGGGAATCTGGTGATAGGCGAACTCGGCGTAGGAGTAGACGCTCAGCCGCCGCGCCCGGCCCGAGGCGTTCTCCAGCGCCAGGTCCCACAGCTCCACATTCTCCCCCCGGGGGATGAACAGGGTCTGGGCGGCGTTCACGCCGTTTCTGGTGCACTCATATACGGAATAGCTCAGCCCATGGCGGCAGCGGTAGTGCTCCAGCGGCCCGCCGCAGGGCTGCCAGGACACGGACCAGTACTCCCCCGTGTCGTCGTCCCGGAGATAGATGTAGTGGCCGGGTCGGTCCATGGGCACGCCGTTGGGCCGGAAGCGGGTGATTCGGTGGTGCTCCGGGCTTTTATAGAAAAGATAGCCCCCGGCGGTGTGGTTGATTACGGCGGCCATGTCCTCCACGCCCAGGTAATTGGTCCAGGATACCGGCACATCCACCCGGTCGATGACATACTCCCTGTTTTCCCGGTCAAAGTGTCCGTAGTTCACGGCGCGTTCCCCCCTGTTTGGTATATTTCGCCACTGTTTCACCTTCATTATACCAACCGCCGGGGGATTTTCCATGGCGTTTCATGCGTTCTGTTGACGCTGGTTGCCCACTCGGCTTTGGGGCGGTTCTCCGCTGCCCCTGCCAGCCCCCCGGCCCGCCGACGCGCCAAGCCCGCCTCCATCCAGGCTCCCCCAGCGGGCGGGCGGGTCACGCCGCGCAAATTCTACAGCGCGGTTCCCTTCCCGGGGACAAAGAGCCGCCCCACGTCAACCCCTTCGCAGCCCAGGAGCTTGACCTTCCGCTCCAGGCCGCCCGCGTAGCCGGTCAGGTTCCCGTCTTTCCCCACCACCCGGTGGCAGGGGACCAGAATGGACACCGGGTTATGCCCCACGGCCCCGCCCACCGCCTGGGCGGACATACGGGCCAGCCCCCGCTCCGCCGCGATTTGGGCGGCAAGCTCCCCGTAAGTGACGGTTTCCCCGTAGGGAATCCGCCGCAGAAGCTCCCACACCGCCAGCTGGAACGGCGTGCCAATCATATGGACGGGGGGCATGAAATCCGGCTCCCGCCCGGAGAAGTAGACGTCCAGCCAGCGTCTGGTCTGGCCGAAAACCGCCGTCTCCCGCTCCTCGTGCTCCCGGGCGAGGCCCAGGGCACAGTATTTTCCCCCCTTGAACCACAGCCCGGTCAGGCCGAGCTCATCGCAGACCAGGAGAACCTCCCCCAGCGGGGTCTGACAGGCGCTTGTGTACTGCATCATTGCCGCCTCCCTCTTGTCAGGAATGTTCATCCACCGCCCCAAACGGCCTTCCGGGCGGCCTGCCCGGCCTTTTGCGCTGAAACGCTCCGCCGCGTATGATCTCCCTGCCATGAATATCGGCTCTCCAAATATCGCCGCCGGGATTTTCCTCGGCAATGGATTGGTGATATACTTCCACTAAAATACCATGAACGGGGGAAGAAATCAAACCTTTTCTTATGTCTGGAGGCGGTATCATGACCGACTTTTCAAAAAGCTGATGGAGGAGGCGCTGGACTTAAAGCTGACCGCCCCTTCCACCGAACAGGACGGGAAATGGTTCGCGGCGAGAGCCGTCTGGATATTGACCTCCTCAACGACCTTGTGAGCAAGGCCAAACAGAAAACCCAAACTTTATCCGCAACTGTGGACGCCGCCAAACTGGAGCTTGAACAGCATTTGGAAAGCTCGGATGTAGAGATACAGGAGTACGAAAGGATTAAAAGCTGGGCCGATTTATACGACACTTGCACATTCTACGAGAAAAAGATGATTATATCCCAGTTTATCAAATCCGTTTATGTTTATCGGGACTACACGCTGGAAATCGAGTTTAACGTCTCCTTTGAGGACTTTAAGACGATGGCTACCGAGTGTCAGGAGCAGGGCCGAAATAAAGACCCCCTTGTGTATGTCACCGCATAAAAAGGCAGACTTGCAAATTGCAAGTCTGCCAATGGCTTACCACTACGAAATCACTATTTTCGGAAAGCGTTGCAGCACAACATTCTTAGAGGCCCGCCGTATATACTGCCCCTTTTATTGCCAGACTTCCGCTTCTAAAATTCCCACGAACGCTTCCAGGCCAGCCTGGTCGTCCTCCGTAAAGCGTCCGATGTGCGGACTGTCTATATCCAAGACGCCAATGACGTTTCTGTCCGTCCGAATAGGCACCACGATCTCAGAGTTGGATGCGCTGTCGCAGGCAATGTGCCCGGGGAACTGGTGGACGTCCCTTACCAGCTGCGTCCTGCCCTCTGCCACAGCGGTTCCACACACGCCCCGTCCTATCGGGATCTCGATGCAGGCAGGCTTGCCCTGAAAGGGGCCCAGCACCAAGGTGCTGCCCTCCAGCAGGTAGAACCCCGCCCAGTTGAGACCGTCCAGTGTGTGGTAGAGCAGGGCCGCGGCGTTGGCTAGATTGGCAGTTTGATGGGGTACGCCGTGGATCAGCGCCGAGAGCTGGGCATTCAGTGCTCCATAGTCTGTCATTTCAGCTTCATCCCGTCCTGAAAGGCATTGCCTACCTTCTCGCCCAGCACATGGTAGGCACTGTTGATAGGGTCAAACACAATGGGGGCCAGCTTGGACACGTCCACCTTGCCATCCGGGGTAAGGACACTCTCGTCTACGCTCACATTGACAATCTCACCCACCAGGCGGCAGTTTTCCGGGTCATAGCTGATGAGCTTACACTCCACCGCCATGGCCAGCTCGTCGATGAGCGGGGCGTCCACAAACTCGCTTTTTGTGGTGTGGAATCCGGCCTTTTTTAGCTTGTCGGGCACATCATTGGCAGACACCACACCCACATAGTCGCACTCCGCCACGTGGGCGGCGTCGGCCATGCTGACGGTGAACGCCTTGCGCTCCAGGATGTTCTTCGTGGTCTTGTGGCCCGCGCTCAGGCACATGGACAGTTCGTTTGCCTCGCTGATGCCGCCCCAGGCGGCGTTCATGGCGTCCGGCGTGCCGTCCGGGCCGTAGGTTGCGATGATGAACACCGGCTGGGGGTAGGTGTAGGGCTTGGCTCCAAAGTTTTTCCGCATGGTGGTATCCTCCTCAATTTATTTTGAAAATCAGCTCCATCGCCTGGAGCAAATCGTTGGCGGTATCTACGCCGTCATGCCCGATCCGGCCCCGCAGGAGCAGTATGGGACGGATGCCGGCCGCCCGGGCCCCGATCACATCGGTGTCGTAGGAGTCCCCGATGTGGAGGGCCTCGTCCGGCGCGCAGCCGCTGCACTGCAGGGCTTCGTCAAAAATTTCTCGGTGGGGTTTGTATGCCCGGACTGTGTCCGCACTGATCACGCCTGCGGCGTTCAGGCCGTTTTGCGCTAAGGCCCGCTCCATGTATGGCAGGCCGTTGTTGGTGATGATATAGATGGGGACGGGGCATCGCTCAAAAAAGGCGCGGGCGTCCGGGAATACCGGGGCGTTGACCCAGTGGCGGCGTATCAGCTCCCGCAGGGCGGCGGGATCATCCGCCAGGTCAAGCTGTGCTTCCATGTCTATGATCAGCCGGTCCACGATCTCATCCTCCGTGAGATAGCTGTCCAGGTAGCTGTCCGCCTCATAGCGGCGGCGGTTGTCCAGGATGAACCGCTGGACCTGTTTGGGGTCGTGGACAGCGCTGTTTTTGCAGATGCGGCGGACGATTTCCCCCATCTCCTGGCTGCGCTCGTCCACAGTGGTGCCCATATAGTCGATGAAAACTGCTTTGGTCATGCTGACGCCTCTTTTCTGAAATGGATTGCTATGTCCCACCGGCAATTTCTATTATTCCCAGTATAACACACTTCCCGCCCTGCGTCGAGGGGCATCTCCAGATCGACTGCAGTGCTACGCATTTAAAAGCAAGGACGCACGCTCCGTTTCTAACAATCAGAGCGTGCGCCTTTAGTAGCAGATCAATAAAAAGACCTATAGCAAAATTGCTTCTCAGCCAGCCAGAGCAGGCGCAGAATCCTGCCAGACATCCTCCAGCTTCCGGGCCTGGAACTCCTTACTTTCGCCCAGGGTGGCCATGCGGATGCGGTTGAATTTTCCGCAGTCCGGGCACTGGCAGGGTTTAGCTGCGGCCTCTAATTCAAAGTGACAATGCTCACAGACGAATACCATGTTCTCCACTCTCCTATCTGCCAACAGTATACCACTCCGGCCATCGCGGTTCAAGCTGTAGTGAGGTTTTCCATGTTTTGCACAATATGTAGTATACATAACTGAAAATCAAAAGACCGCACAGCGGAGAACACAGGCCCCGCAAGGGGATCGGCCTGCCGTCAAAACAACGAACCGGCTTTAGGCATCTGCATAAAATTCTATCTTATGCAGAGCGCTCAACTGTTTCATCATCAGTGGTCAGATAGGCCCGGAGCAGATCTTCCAGCAGATCGTATCGGTCAATCCCCGCCGCCAGCTGCCTTGCGCCGCTGTGATTGGTGATGTATGTGGGGTCACCCGTCAGGATGTAGCCGATGATCTGATCCATGGGCCGATAGCCCCGCTCCGTTAAGGAGGCGTAGATACGCTTGATCACCGTTCTGCGTTCCGCCTGGTTCATAACATCTCCTCCTTCAAGGGAAACCCCGCGGATATTCCATCCTCGATCTCCAGAATATCCTCAATCAGGATCGTGGTTCCATCGGTGAGGGTCAATCGCCCTTCCAATGGATCCAGCTTTTTTACCGCACCCAGTGCGGTGACGTAGGCCCCGCCGCTTTTCCTGCCGTCCGGCTGGAAATAGGTAAAGGCCGCTTCATTGCCGGTGTCTGCCAGAAAACGCAGCTTCTCGTCCAGCACCGATTTCTCCTCCTCGGTAAGCTCCGCCTTTTCCCCAGTGATCCGGGCCGTTTCCTGAATGGCCGCGCCATAGCCCGTCAGGGCCTGGAATGGGGTGAACTGAGCCGCCCGGTCGATCATAGGCATACGGGGATGTCTGGGCGATGTGGGGTGGGGCAGGTTGATGATATCGTCGTAGGCTCCCATTACGCTTTGTGCCCCCCTATCCTCCCGTTGCGGTCAGCGGCGGTGGCGCCATCCACCAGGTTGGTGCCTTTCAAAATGGCGTTCTTGCCAAATTTGCTCTTGATGCCCAGCATCGTTTCCTGGAGCTTCTTCTCCCGGGCCAGCGCCGCTTTCTCTGCCTGTGCGGTCTCCGCATCGGTAAAGAGATCCAGCTGCTCCATAGGGTGCGCGGCGGGAACGGAGCTTTCCTCCGCCACCCGGTTAGCGGTGAGATACAGCCGCCGCACCAGCAGGTTCCGGTTTACGACGCGGTCAAACAGCTCCAGCACTGCCGTTGTGATGCGCTTGGCGGAGTCGGTGTATCCTTCCAGGTTAGCAGTACCGTGGGCGTGCTTGGGGATCTGCCGCCCATAGCGGTCAGTGGTCACCGCACCTTGATATTGCTTCCGGCGGTCAGGATCCCGCAGGTTGTCGATGTCGTAGCCCACGGTGAGGGTGAGCTGATCGGTGACCAGCCGCTGGCCCACCAAATCCAGCGCCAGCTGGTCCGCCATCTCCCAGGCCACCATCCGGGCCTTGCCGAAGTCGTAGGGGCAGGTGAGCACCTGGCCGGAGCCCACGCTTTTCGCCTCGGGCTTGTACGCCTTGATGTCCGCCATAGTGACCGGCTCATAGCCCCAGGCGTGGTCGATGAGCAATTCCGCGTTGACGCCGAACATCCGGTAGAGCAGTTCTTCATTGTAATAGTCGGTGGGTTTCCCGATGGAACACCGGGCGATATCACCCATGGTAAACAATCCCTGGGCCTCCAGCTTTTTGGCGTAGCCCCGGCCCACCCGCCAGAAGTCGGTGAAGGGGCGGTGTTCCCACAGTAGCCTGCGGTAACTCAGCTCATTCAGTTCGGCGATGCGCACACCGTTTTTGTCTGGCTTGGTATGCTTGGCCCAAATGTCCATGGCCACTTTGGCCAGGTAGAGGTTGGGGCCGATGCCCGCCGTGGCGGTGATGCCGGTGGTGTCCAGCCCGTCCAGCACAATTTTCTGGGCCAATTCCCTGGGGGTGAGCTGATAGGCGGGCAGGTAGTTGGTCACGTCCATAAGCACCTCGTCAATGCTGTACACGTGAATGTCACTGGGGGCCACGTATTTCAGGTAGACGTTATATATCTTGGTGCTCCATTCAATATAATGGGCCATCCGGGGCGGAGCGACCGTATAGTCCAGCG
This sequence comes from uncultured Oscillospiraceae bacterium, assembly GCA_910584835.1. Classification (GTDB taxonomy): domain Bacteria; phylum Bacillota; class Clostridia; order Oscillospirales; family Oscillospiraceae; genus Enterenecus. The sequence goes on from CAJUEG010000004.1 coordinate 37,666, forward strand.
CCAGTTCGGGGCGCCGTTTCACCTCCGGGTCGTTCCAGGACGAGCCGGTAAACTGCCGTCCCGGAGCTTTCCGCCGCCGCTGGGCGTTTACCTCCGCCACCTTCTGCACCACTTCAAACAGACGCGCCCGCCCGGGGATGCCATAGGCTTTCAGGGAGGGGGAAACCGCCAGACAGATGGTCTTTTCCGTCCGGCTTTTGTCCGCCACCACCAGGTTGGTGGTCAGGGGATCCAGACCGCGCTCAATGCATTCCACCGAGGCGTAAAAGCTTTTCAAGTAAAGCCGAATTCGGCTTTACTTGAATAATGCCGAGAAATAAGAAATGCTGATACAATTTTAGAAAGGCCTAAAGCGAGAGATAAGCCCAAAAAGTATCGGCATTTCTTTTTAGGCTAATCCATAGAACTGGTTGATAATATTGTCGTTATCCTTATATTTGAATTTCTCATCATTTTGAAATATAGAATTTTCTTTCGCGGATATTTCTAGATAGCTACCCATTTTATTTCCGCATAGAGTTTCCATTTGAGAGTTCCAAGCCACTATGCAACTATTTCCAGCGGCATTTTATCCATGTACAGAGTGCATTGCCCTTATTCTTTTTTCAAAAACTTCGTGATTATCGAGTTAAGTCAACACGTCCCAAGATATTGAGGAAGGCAACAGCGATAAGGGTCGGATTTTCCTATCCCTTGTATCTTGTTGACTTATCGCGATAATCACAAAAAACTTTAAAAACAAACAAGTGTTAAAAGAGGGATAATAAAAAGAAATAGTACATTAAAGGCAAATTTTTTACACGGAAATACAACAAAGGAAAAATGCAAATATATCCAAAATAATGGCTATCTTTAATCAATACGATGGTCAGAAAACCATCATGACAGTACGACTGGATTCGGACTTTACCAGGATGGGCAAGCATGTCCTCTTGGTTAATGTAGATTCCCAGGGTTTGCTCGCTAACGGCCTGGGCTATCAACGCCCGGATCAAATTGATAAACCCTGTCCGCCATACTGGGGCATACTATCATGGACGACTAACCTTTGATTCCCGGCAAGGATATCATCCACTATGAAGAGACTATTAACCTTCTCCTCTGCTAACATTAGAACTGTACAGTCTGGAAGTTGCGCTGGCAAACACTATGGGCCGGGAGACCATCTTGCGGGAGTATATGAGCAGCATTCGGAATGAATATGATGTGATCCTACTGGAATACTACCCTCCTCCGGATACTACAAACGGACTTCCGTCCACACGAGGACGGTCAAATAGCTTCAACCTGACCGTTAATGGTTGGGTCAGCGTCTTGGAGTCTCCTTGCCCACTTTCTTGCACCTGTTTTCATTAATTTATCGCGAATCGCCAAAAACCACCTGCTTTTTCGGAAACCCACAGGTATAATTTTTACAAAAATGGGACAAGCTATTTTGCTGGAAAACCTATCCCCAATTTGCAATTTTGGCGGGGGTACTCGGCTATCAATCTCTCAGTCCCATTGAATTTTATTACACATGGAGTGTTGCTTTATGGAACTAATTCGATTGTCCGACATGCTAGGTTTTCGCACGTTGCAAGATTGGCTTTTTTCAAGCGAGTTGGATGCTTTTCGCACTGATAAAATGAGACAGGGCAAATTTTCAGAGACCCGTTTTTCGACTTTGCTCTATCTGCTTTCTCTCCAGATAGTTCCGTTTTCCGTTATTTGTCTTCTGCATCAACAAAACCGTTACATCGCGCTGGGAGCTACTGAGCTGCATATTTTACGCTCATTTACAACTGGTATGTTTGGAATCTCAAAAGGGGAATGGCCCTTTTCGACACCATTCCCCTCAGATCAAGAAGTTTACTTTTGGTCTGACTTTGACGCTGCTACCCAAAAAAAGATACTCACAGTTCCAATCCATTCACAATACATTTACGCCGAAAATAGACACAGCTTAGATGCCGCCCTCGATTTTTTTAATAAATTCCTTGCTCCATTTTCATAATATCGCGCCCGATATTTTCCAGCTCTGGATACAGCTTGTACGTCCGTACACCAATTGCCAAGATCAATTCCTTGAACATACCTAAAGATTCTTTTCTCAAATCGATTCGATACAGAAAGGGCGTCTTTTCCTTTAACTGCCTGTTCTGAATCCTTACTTCGCCAGTAAACTCATACAAATAATATTCTTGTATTTTTTCTAATTCTGCGTGTTGAAAGCCCATATACCGCTCCTCACCGGGATGCGGGGTATCGCTCAGATTAAAAGCTACAAATGAGCCCGCCTGCCGCTGTATGCGCTGGCTTGTCCGTGAGACCTGAATGGCAAGCGGTAGATATGTTGTAGGAGATTGTATAGAGGCCTTCCCTCTCGTGTTATCGGGCGTGCTATAATTGGTGGAAGAATACTGCTCACCTCGGATAAAGTCTTGATAACGATTATCAAGTGTGTTATGAAGAAGTGAAAAATTGGGGATTATGTTCCCCATGGGCCGTGTCGATTCCACATTTCTCTTCTCGCTTTCGGAGCTAAAATGTAAATCTTTGTACCTATCCTTTATAATTGCGGCACGTATTCCGTTATAAAGATAGGGGTCAAAGGCATAAATCGTGGCATCTTGCTTTGGCACATCGGTTCCAATAAAGCAATCCTCACAGGCAAAATACAGCGCTGTAAACAAATCCTCTGTCCAGTCAAGCAAATTAGTTGCAACCCCGTAGTGCTGCATTTGCGCTAGCAATTCGATTTCTGAATTGTTGATTTTAACAGTGGGTTCTATAAGTTCTATGGCAGTAGCACCACGGGACACAAATGACTCCATAAGTGACCGCTGATATTCAGCCAATGAGAATGATGAGTTCTCCTTATACCTTCGATAATGCTCACGAATCAAGGTGGGCAACAGAACATAATCCTTGTTTTTATGCCCCCGGTACCACATTCGCTTTGGAGAAATCCGGCTTTTTGATATCATCTCATAAATAAGGTGGACCATACGCATCAAATCTGGTTCCTCTTCGGCGACAAACCTATGTGGAGGTACGACGGAACCCCTGCCCTGCACCGGTTCTTCAAAGATATTCATAAAGTTTCGGAGGTCAAAACACTCTCCCTTTATCATCTATTCACTTCCTCATGGTTTCTCTTTTCAAAATCTTGATTGGTATATAGGTTTGTGCCAGCTTGGAATTTTTGAATCATATGCAGGCTGTTTCTAAATATAGACAAATTGCTGCCCTCTATCACGGCCTTTTTCCAGTTAGAATAAAACTGCGGCAAAAAATTTTCCGCCAGTATATTCGTCAGTTCAGGACGCAGAAGTAAATCGACATCTTTGAGTTGAACCAAAATTAGGGAACGAAGATTATCATAGGTGCTCACATAAGCGTGTAGGGCTTCTACAATATCATCAAACGCCTTTCGAATCTGTTCCGCATACTTCTGCTGCTTTTCTTCCACAACAGATATCATCTCCGGCACGGCACTGAACAGTGCTATATAGGGCTCTCTTAATTCTAAAAGCTGATTTTTGACCCATTGTGCCTCCGGAAGTTTGTCGTAAGTCTGTTTATATGGCTTGGATAGCATATAATCGCATACCATGCCCAATCGATACTTTTCAATTGCGCTATAGGGTTGACGTAGATTGATGATATCGTTTCTAGAACGTCCGATCCAAACTAGATAATCTACAAGCTCCAGTCCAAAAAGGCTTATTACTGGGATATCCTGGCTCGCTTCTCTGAACGCATGCGCCAATCTTTCCGAATGACCGTAGAACTCTCCGGGATCTACCTCCAATAAATCGGGTACTACTTTTGCATTGCGTTTTAACAGGTACTCCTTCGTTTCTTTCGCCAACTGTGCCGCAACATCCAATTTTGCGCCTTCAAAGCAATGAATTGTATCATCTACAATAGCGCAAATGTACGCTTCATTTTTCCTAAATGCTTCCAGAATTTGTTCATATAAATCAGGTCCATTTAGGAATTTCCGAATGCCCTCAAGCATAATGCGTCTGTATTTTCCCCATTCAAGATGCGCTTCATCGCTCGTTTTAGTATAAATATACTGCTGGATGTTGTTCAAATAAACATCACGCCCACAATCGAATACAATTGGGATTAATCTCTTCGTTAGGTCATCGGAGACTTGGCGATACTCCTCGTCATTTTCCCGATCCTTTCCTCTGTCCAGCATCTGTGTTAGGACTGCTTCTGAAAAATACAACATTCCGAATATCTGATTGCGCTTATCACGATCCAATGGTGGAACAAAATGGAAAGTTTCGTGGGTAATCACCATGGTATGCCGTAAAAAATCCACCATCGATGCCGAGGGCATATTAATGCTGATAATCAGTTTCTTTCCAATGCCCTCCCAAATCTTATACATGGATGCCTTAATGTCTGGAATGACATCTATTGTATACAGTGGAACCAGCTCCGGCTGCTCGCTGGTGCTATCCAAATGATAAACAATAGACAGCAAGTATTGCTGAAACACATAATATGCGTGAAGAATTAAATCATACTGTCCCAAATACAGTAGGTGGCAACTGGGCACAACAAAAATAGTGCGTCGGGACTGTGCGATATGTGAAATTACCTGTTTGAAATCGTTAGAGATTTTTTCGATCCCGGCAAAAAGCATATCAGAGGGCATCAACTCATCATCATTCAAATGCCAATAGATCAGGCTCGCAATATGATCCAGCACAGCAGAAAATTGGTTTGTCAACACTCTGGCCCAAGTAGAACTGATGCAATTAGAACAATTGTTGACATAATCCAAATAGAGCAAATCTATTGTATCGCAAAGACCATCTGTTTCCGGAAAGCAGCTTTTAATGATGCCCCGAATACCTTTCCTATCATATTTGCTGCAAAAAGAATCTTTTGACTCCGCATTTTTGCTGGAGCCAAACACTTTTTCCTGAATTCTTCTGAGCGACCCCAGTGGTTCTGTATCCTTGCTGACAACACCAGAATATTCATGCGGCTCCAACACATATTTTTTATAATCGTTTCCCAAATCAAGACTTGAATAAAACAAATCTGTTCGACTTTTTAAGACATACTTGGAAAAATCAATATTTTTCCAGTGAAGCTTTCCACCGGAATGAAAGATTCCTGGCCCGTTTATCGACCGACACACCAAATCTGCAGGAAGACGGATTGTATAATCAAATTCGCCTACAGTAGCATAACTAGTCACATCTCCAGCATTGCATATAGGCCGCTCTTTCGCCTCTGCATCCTCGCGCAGATACTTCAGTAAATCTTCAAGATACTGTGTAAGCCCATACACAGTATCCTTACCGCCTTTGCTGTCTTCCTCGCTCTGGAAGACTAAGCGGATTTCGGCCATCCCCTTTATAGAAAAATCATCAGTACTTTTTCCCTTCGCATGGTCTCCTGATTGGCGCTGTGCAATCAGAGAGCAAGTAGATATAAACGGTGATATGATTCTATTATTGGCATCTTTCAGCCTGAGATATCGGATCAAATCCACCAACTGCAACACTTCGACGTACTGCTCCGCTGACCAAACAATCACAAGTTCCGACGAAGAAAAGGAACCGTAAACCTCATAGTCAATATCTGCCCCAATTTCTTTTCCTGCATCCTTCAATTTCTCAATTGAAAACGCAATCTGCTGTTTGATCAGCTCTCGATATAAAGAAATTTCCTCTGAAAATGTCCCTATTTGATGTAGACGTGAATCAAGTCCAATTAGGGTAAAAACGATAAAGCGGGATTTCCCGGAACCTCCGCCGGAGGCGTCGGCATTATCTTCTTCCTGTTCATAGAAAAGCCGATCTAAAACGCCGTCCTCCCCATTGTCATCAATTGTGTAAAGCAACACAGACTGACGGGGTCCTAGCCAGCGTTTTGTATATTCATCTATGTTGCGGTATCTGCTGAAACTATCAATTTTTTCCACACTGATTCGATCAAAGTCTCCGAAGGCAAGGAGGGAATAATTCATTGATCGCTCCTCTTTTGTGAGCGGGGATAGTCCGTCTAAGTAATTATTAAAGGATTCACGATGTGTCGCTGGATATGTCGCGTACTCCAAAAAATTTACAATATATCCTAGAACACTTTTGCGCTTCGGCTCGTCCATTTTTTCTCACCCGCCATAAAGCATACGTTTTTATTAAAGCTATATGAGCATTTTTCCCGCAGAAGTAATGCCCAAGGTGGTCAGCAATGACGATTTCGATTCGTCTCTTGGTGCGCCGAATGTGATTAAATGTCTTTCTACAATTACCTGATCGTCTTTGCGCTCAAACTGAGAAAATCTTTCTTCCATTTTTTTCTCTTTGGGGATAGGTCTCATTGTCGTTTCTCTCCATTTCTTTTGTAGTTTATTTTAGCCAGTATATTTTAAGAATCTGTATTCACAGTTTCAAATATCCGTCCAGATGCGTTTTCCGTGGGCATTTCCAATGGCTCTAATTCGACTATATATTCAACTGCGAAGCCAAATTCTGACTGGCAAATGCAAAACTATAAATATGTTTCTATAATTAGGGCAACCAAGTGGCAATGTTGGGCTGATAGCCCAAATATCCTCCTCTAAAGCTTCGAAATTTTGTTTAATCTTACTATTTCGAACATGTTAATTATCATATCATAAATTATAACTGATTTCAACAGTTTTCTTTTGTACATCTTGTTCCTTGACAATCTGCGTAAAAATACGGTAAGCGTCAAATCAGCCGGTCAAAAAACAAACCGCAGCGCTGAAGTAAATCAGTACTGCGGCTCATACAAGTTATCTAGTTCGGTAGGACTCAAGGAATTTGCTGGGAGCAGTGGTTCTACCAAACCCTGCGCAGTACAATTCAGCGTTGGAGCGGTTTTCAAAACCCAGGTCAGATAATGGAAGGGAGCCAGCCCTGATTCTTTGGCTGTCTTCATCAGGCCGCAAATCACCGTATTGGCTTGGGTACCCAGTGAGGTATTAACGAAGAGGAAGCTCTTGCGTCCGATTACGAAGGGTTTGATGCTGCACTCTGCCCGGTTGTTGCTCAGTTCCAGCCGTCCGTCCTCCAGATACCGCAGAAGATAGGGCCATTACTTTTTGAGGAAATGAAAAGCCTTGCCTAACGCGGACTTGGGAGCGGCAGAAACGGAATTTGCCCATACCAAAGAGTGCGTCTAAAGCCGGCTTTTCCTCTTTCAGACGCTAGTTTGTCCGCTTCTCTGGAAAGAGGCCCTTGAACCGCTCCTCCCCGGCGAACAAATATTCCGGTCCGGTGAGCGCCGCCGTGTCCTCTCACTTGTTTGCGGCAGGGCGTTAAGCGTTTCATCGAACTTCCGCTGGGCAATGGGTTCAGCAGCCCACCACCCAGATATTTTCTGGTAGCTTATAATAGCCTCGGTAGCCGTCCGCATGGAGATGCCCAGCCCCCAGGCGCTTTGCCGCATATTCCGCCTTCCGGTTGGACTGGTATTCGTAGAGCACCCCCTGTTATATTTGATCACTTTCAAGTATAACAAGTAATGCCGATATTTTCTGCAACTCTGGCCTTTTTTGTGGGTCTTTCAAATAATATCGGCATTTCTTATTTCTCGGCATTATTGAGATCACAGGCGATGTAAACCCTGTCCGGCATCAGTCATCCCTCTTTCTAACATTGATGTGAGCTGATCTCAGTATACACCACGGAAAGCGCTTTGTCCATATGTTCGAGTGCGGAAATATAATCAAATATTTGTTTCCTACTGCTGACAGGCTGAATCAGGTCAGGCCGGAGCCCTTTGCCCCAACAGGCATGATTTTGAACCGTCCGGGCAATCTACTGCTGAGGTGATCTTTAATGGACAAGAAAAAGTCAGAAATCTCACAGCCAGCTCCGGATCAGGCCGAGCGCCCCATCCCGCCGGAGATCTACCCGGTCATTGACAACGACTTGGCGCGGGATAATGTGGAAAACGATCTGCCTGCCGCCGATTTGCAGGAGCTTCAATAGGCCGCATACTCTCTGCGCAAACCGCAAACGATATCACCGAGGTGATTCGTCAATGCAGCACTATTCCGATTTAAACGCCCTGCTGCGCAGCGAGCCGGAGGCTAAGCACTACTTTGACACCCTCCCGGACTACGCCAGGGAACAGATCAGTACCCGATCCGACAGCGTCAATTCCTTTGCCAGCTTGAAGGACTATGCCCAGAACCTTCTGCGGGGCGACGATTGACACGGCAGATGAAACCCACCCTCACATGGGGGTGGGTTTCGTTTTACCTTCATTTTGGCTCGGCCATTCCACGCAGAAGGGCTTGCCGGTTTAAATGCTACCAGCTTCAATTTGGGATATCTGATCCCACTGGATCACGAACCGCTCATCAATCACCTGGTTCACTGGGAGCAATTCCAGCCGTCCGCGTGGAGCAGCGCGGACAGAAAACGCTCCATGCGTCCCGCACATTCTTCTGCGGATGGGTGGGGGACTTGGAGCAGATCGTTGCTCCCCAGCATGACGGTCAGGATGTCCGCCTCCATGCGGCATAGCGTCTGGACTGTCATATCAATCTCCCTGACACGCTGGGGGATCGACCGGCCATTTTCTCCCTCGTTGCAGACCTCCCAGCCATATTCCCTCAGCAGGGCCGGCCAGCGGATGGACTCCGGATACCGCCCGCCCAAGTAAGAGCGGGGGTCATAGCCATAGGTATTGGAATCTCCATAGCATAAAACGCGGCGGCTCATGACTGATCCCTCCGTCAGTTCCCCATTTGCAGCTGTTCCAGCAACGCCTTACATCCAGCTGATATATCCCGCCAAGTGGTTTCGAAGTCGTCCGTGTACCATGGATCGGCCACATCGTCGCCGCAAGCTTCATATCCCTCACTTCCAGCTGACGCCGAAAGCTCGCTCATTCCGCTGCGGCTCCTCTCCCCACAAAGCCTGACGGGCGGCTTTGCGGGGGCCCCTTCCCGGTGGCCGGTGTAGTCCATCAGCAGATGCATCTTGCCGCCAAAGTCACCGCCGCAAATGCGGTACATATTCCGCAGGTTGGCCCGATCCATCCCAATCAGCAGATCGAACGTATCGTAGTCGCTGCTTTTGAGCTGCCGGGCCGTTTTGCCAGCGCAGTCGATCTTGTGCTCCGCCAGCTTGCGCCTCGCCGGGGGATAGACCGGATTGCCGATCTCCTCTGTGCTGGTGGCGGCGGATTCGATGTGGAACTGCCCGTCCAGTCCGGCCTGCTTCACCAGATCTTTCATCACAAACTCGGCCATCGGGCTGCGGCAGATGTTCCCATGGCAGATAAAAAGGATGCTCGTCATTGCCTGCACACTCCATGAAAAGTTTTTCTCCAGTATAACACATACCACCCTCAAAGTCGAGTATGGTATCGGGATGCAGGCATGGGCCGTTGGTTACTCAAAGGAAAACGGATTGGGGTCGTGATGCTTCCGAAACAGCCATGCGTGGTCAAACACATCGGTAAGCTCGATCTTTTTGACTGGGAAAGCGGCTGCCGTCGAATCCTCGCTCTGGATAAACCGCTCCATACAGATACGATGAACCAGCCTGCCGTCCGCCAGCTCATAACGGGTCTGATCCAGATAGATCGTGCGTCTGCAGAAGGAACAGGTGCCTACAATAGCTCTGCGTATGCAGTCCAGTTTCTCTCGGATGGAGTGGATCAACTCAATGCATTCGTTATAAGACAGACAGATGTGCCGTTTATGGGCGCTAATGAAGTCTGTCGTGTATAGATGAACCACAGCCTTGGAAACAGTCTGGACAGCATACCGAAACCTGCGCTTTTGTCCCGTCTCATCAAGGCTGGAATAGTCGAACACAGGGAGCCCTTTGGGGAGCGGCTCATAATCGTACCGTATGCAATCCTCATAGCTGGCTAACCCCTGCCGCGCCAGCTTCTGGAAACACTTCATATGCGCAGCCTGGTCGTTCGCCACCAGGCACAGCCTGTCCTTCCGGGTAAAGGGCTGGCCGCAAAAGGGGCAGCACTCCAGGTCGGTATATGTACCGTTGGCCAGAACGGCTTCCAATGTATCGGCGAATTGTGCAGCCTCATCCGCCCCCATAAAGTGGGAGTACGAGCGGATGGAGGTTTCACGCCTGCTGACCAGTATAATGTTCAGGCCCCGTTCTGTTGTAACCACCACTTCGAATGGCTTTCCTGTTTTCATGCGAACAGCCCCCTTTTAATGCTTTTGTAACAGTTGTGCGCGAATTTTTGTAATGAAATCCCTTTATCATAACACTTGCAAGAGACATCCTTTCTTTTTCATTCTATCCTCCATCCTCAAAGGGCCGGAGCGGTGATCCCGCTCCGGCCCACTTTTGCCCCTGGTGCTTGTCACATCTGCTGATACGGTATCTGGGGAGTGTCCTGCATAGGGGCAGAATCCTCTGCCCCCATACAGGAATCTGCGGGTATCTCCGCATCTGAGACTGCTTGGCAGAGACGTTCCTCTGCTTCCACAATTCTGAGGGCATCTTTCAGCTTGTCCTCCAGATGGTTTCCAAAGAAGATGGTAAAGTTTCGCTTGCTCAGTATGTAACCGCCGTTTTCCAGGCTCACGATAGCACTTAGGGCTTCATGGACAGCAATATGGATGGCTTCCAATTCTTTTTGTGTCATTAAAATCACCTTTCCACTCTGAGTAATTTGATCGGCCCCGTCATCCAGATGGATTTAATTGCAGTCAATTTTAGATATCTGCTCCCACTGGATCACGAACCGCTCATCAATCACCTGGTTTACATGGTAGTGGCCACAGAACCATTTGCTGAACTGGCATCGTTCCTTGATCGTTTCCAGGAAGTCCGTCAGTTCGTCCGGCTGGTAGTGCCGGTTCATCCGTTGGGCGATGCTGGTGGGGGCGCAGTGGGTAAGTATACAGTCCACGCACCACCCGGCCCGCTCCAGACTGGCTTCAGCTTCCGCGTATTCCGCTTCACTGGGCATCTCCTCGGGCCACCAGGAGCGGCCCAGCACCCGGAACCGGGCGCCCATCCGCCGCAGCATCCAGTACCGCCGCTCAAAGTCCGGCGCAGTAGGGTCGAGGATACCGTCCTCAATATCGTGGGAGGCGGCCCCGCCCATGGTAAACCAGGTGAGCCCCCCGATGTCAAAGATCTGCCCCCGCATCAGATGGAGGACATGGGGCCGCACCTCATGCACCCTGCCGCCGTGCCACTCCTTCTCCGGGTAGGCACTGAGCAGGTCAAAGTTCTCGTGGTTCCCATCTACGAACAGGGTAGTGAAGGGCTTAGCCTCCAGCCAGTCCAGCTTGTGCCCGTCCGCCTGTTCCCCGGCCCATACGCCGCCATGGTCGCCGCAAATAATCATGCAGTCATCCCGGTACATCCCTTTCAGCTGAGGGAAATTCCTTGTGGTGAACCGCTGGAAATCTCCGTGACAATCACCCGTGACCCAGATACTCATGCGCTGGCCCTCCTCTCGGTATGTTCAACGGCCTGCTCCAACTCCGTCCCGTCTTTGAAGCGGATGGACAGCCGATCCTTATCCAGTACCTTGATGCTGCTGACCGTCTGGAATACGATGCCGTCATCGAAGCCGGTGATGGCGCTGTCTGTGCCCTCCAGCGTATCGGTAATGGCCTGTACCCGGCTGTCATACCCGGTATCGGTGTGACCCGCCTGTATCAGCTCGGCTTTTCGGATCAGGAGACCGGATATGGCGTCGTTGATTTGGGCAAGCCGCTCATCGTATTCGGTGCCGCTCAAATCCCGCATCGCCAGCTGGAGCAGATCCAATTGTTCCGTCTGGAGCGCCCGCAGTCTGGCCTCCACGGTGGGGAGGGTGAGATCACCGTCCGACCTGCCCGCCAGCGCGGTGGCTACGCACTGGGCCAGCACCTCCTTCGCCGTCCGCTGCCGGAACATCTCGTTCATGGCGGCGGTGATGGCGGCGTGGAGTTCCGGCTCCTCCAGGGTAGCGGAGTGTTTGCAGATGCGCCTGCCATGCTCCAGCCGGCTGATGCACCGCCAGACGTACCGCCGTTCCCCGCCCGGCATCCACAGCACCCTGCGGTATGGGCTGCCGCATTCAGAACACACCAGGAGGCCGCTCAGCACATATTTACCGCTGTGCTTGCCCTGCTCGGTTTTGGCCTTGGAGGAGGTCTTGCGCAGGCTGGATCGCCGCGCCAGTTCCTCCTGCACCCGCTGGAAGGCAGTCCGGTCAATGATAGCGGGGTGGCAGTCGTGGACGTAGTATTTGGGGAGCTGACCCTCATTCTTCACCTGCTGCCGGTCGAACAGATCCTCGGTGAAGGTCTTTTGGAGGATGGCGTCCCCAATATACTTCTCGTTTTGCAGAATACTCTTGATGGTGGAGCTGTACCATTTGCCGCTGCCCGTCGCTGTTTTGACGCCGTCCGCCATCAGACCATCGCAGATCTGCTGGTAGCTCTGGCCCATCAGGAACCGGGCGAAGATGCGCCGCACCACAGGGGCCTCATCGGGGTCGATCTCCGGCCCACCGTCCGGGCCTTTGCGGTAACCCAGCAGGGTGTCGTAGTGGTAGTACACCACGCCGTCCGCGAACCGCTTGCGGTAGCCCCATTTGATGCTGGTGGACATGGACTCGCTCTCGGCCTGGGCCTGGCTCATCAGGAAAGTGAGAATCATCTCGTTGTCCATGTAGAGGGTGTTGGTGTGATCCTTTTCGAAGTACACCCCCACGCCGCATTTTTTCAGCCTGCGGACATATTCCAGCCCGTCCAAAGTGTTGCGGCAGAACCGGGAGACGGATTTGGTGATAACCAGGTCAATCTTGCCCTTCTCCGCGTCCCGGATCATCTTCAGAAATTCCGGGCGCCTTTTGGCCGAGGTGCCGGAGATACCCTTGTCGGCGTACATTTTCACCATCGTCCAGCCCTCGGTGTCGGCGATGCGCTGGGTGTAATATTCCATCTGGGCGGTGAAGCTGGTGAGCTGCTCCTCGCTGCCGGTGGACACCCGGCAGTAGGGGGCCACCCGGAGGTGCTGCTTGCGGATGTCCTTCTCGGTGTATTTAGGATCTGGCGGGGTGACGGTGACCCGGCGCGGGGTTTTCTGCTGGACGATCATGCGCTCGCCTCCTTTTCCTCTGTGATGATTTTGCCGCTGACCAGCTCCAGCTCTATGTTTTTGTCCGGGCCAAGCCGGACGGCCCGCACCGCCGTGGCCAGCAGGGCCGCCAACGTGTCGGTATCTGCGGGGCCTTGCTCCAGCCGCCCCCGGAGCTGTTCCAGCTCGTGGGCCGGGGTGGGGTCTGGGATCTGTCCATACCGCTGGGCGGCGACAGCCAAGGCCAGCGTCTTGATGTACTTGGGGCTTTCGGAGCCCCGGTTGAGGGCCTGGGTCAGTTCGTTTTGGAGCCGGATGGCATCCATAGTGACCTCACCTCGCTGGGGTTCGGGGGCGGTGAGCAGATGGGGTGCCTGGGCCAGTTCCCGGAGCCGCCCGTCCACCATCTCCGCCAGAACTTCATCGCTGACCGCCACCCTCTGGCCGCAGTCTGGGTTCTGGCACCGCCAGCTGACCCGGCCATGACTGCGGGTGCCCCGGATCAGCTTGGCCCCGCACAGGCCGCACACCGCTTTGCTTTGAATTGGCCGAATTTCAGCGGCCAGCGGGGCATATGTATTTCGGACTGCCCTCTGGCCCTGGGCGGCGGTGAAGTCCTCGCCGGACACCAGGCGGGGCCAGCCATCCGCGCCGGTGTACTTGGCGTTTTCCAGGATGCGCTTCACCATGTTTTTGTTCCACTCAGCGGTATGCTCATGATAGCGGATGCCCTGCCGGGTCATATCCTCCGCGATAGCGAGGAGGGAGGCCCCGACCTGATATTGGCTGAAGATGTACCGCACCGCGTCGGTCTCCTGGGGGTGGGGCTGGATCAGCCCATCCCGGATCATGTAGCCAAAGGGGATCTTCCTCTGCCACGCCATGGTTCACACCAGCCTTTCCGTCAGCTCCAGCCCGTTGAGGAGCCGGATCTTTACTTCCTGTGCCGACACCACTGTGAGCCGCTCCGCCAGCTCCTCGAACAGCTCGGGCGTGACCTTGGTCTGCCACTGGGCACCATCCAGGTAGTCCAGCATGGCCTCGGTGGACTGGATCTGCTCGTCCCCATCGGCGGCCCCCAGCATCTTCCGGCGCTCCCGCCGCAGCTCCCGCAGCCTGCGGTTCATCTCGTCGGCCTGGGACAAAGCGAGGGCAGAATCGATGCATCCCTTGCTTTTCAGCCGGATGAGCACCAGGTTCTGCCCTGAAATGTTCGCTATTTCTTTGTCGATGTCACTGAGCTTTTGGTTGGAACGCAGCTCCCGTTCCCGCAGCTCACGAAGCTGATCCAATAATGGTTGGAGAAGCTCCTGCCCGTGGAGGATCAGCTTGTTGTGCAGGCGGAGAAGGGCGGCGGTGAGGGCCATTTCCATGATCTGCGGAATGGGGCACTCGTCTTTACTGTCGTTGTGGCGGTTGCAGACCCAATAAACCGTCCCGCGGGCCGTCTTTCTGCGGCAGGCGTAGCCGCAGTGCCCGCAGAAGACGTGCCCGCCGAGGACTGCGCCGGATGGCTTGGAACCCCGGTAGAACACTTCCTTCCGGCTGGCAGTCAGCGCCTGCACCCGTTGGAAATCCTCCCGGCTGATAATGCCGAGGTGGTCGTCCTCCACATGGTATTTGGGCCGTTGGCCCCAGTTGGGTACCTGTCGGATGGGCAGGGTGTCCGTGGCGAAGGTCTTTTGCCAGTCTGAATCTCCGGTGTAGAAGCAGTTGGACAGGATGTATCTGACCATGAAGCAGTGCCACCGCTCCCGGCCATGGCCGCGTTCAACGCCCGATTCGTTCAGCCATTTTGTGATATCCGTGTGGCCCTGGCCCTGGAGTGCCAACCCGAAGATGCGGCGGACAACCTCGGCCTCCTCGGGGACGATCTCCGGCTCCAGCCCGTTCAGCCGGTAGCCGTAGGGCATGGAGGAAGGGGTGAAGATGCCCCGCTCCATCCGCATCCGGACGCTGGTCCTCATATTGCTGGAGTGCCCGGTGGACTCCATCTGGGCGAAGGCCGCGTAGATGGCGGCGGTCTGCTCTGAGGTGAGCCTGCCGGTGTCGATGTTCTCCTTCTCAAATTGGATGTTGATGCCCAGGCGCATCAGCTCCCGCATGAAGTGTAGGGTGTCCCTGGTGTTGCGGGCGAACCGGGACATGGACTTGATCAGGATGCGGTCGATCTTCCCGGCGCGGCAGTCCTCCATCATGCGGTTGAACTCGTCCCGCTTCCGGATGTCCAGACCGGAGATGCCCTCGTCAGCGTAGACGTCAATCAGTTCCCAGTCCGGGTTTTCCCCGATGTGACGGGTGTAGTAATCCACCTGGGCGAGGTAGGAGTTGAGCTGGTCTGCGGAGTCGCTGCTGACGCGGGCGTAGGCGGCCACACGGAGCTTGGCCTTCTCCGGGGTGGCCGGGTCGATCACAGTGACCTTTAGGGCTTTGACTTGATTTGCCATGTGAGGCGTCCTCCTTTCAGCAACGACAATACCACACAACCTTGAACAAATCTATTTGGAAATAGCAACGAGAAGCAGGGATAGAAATTGGGCAGTTTACAGCCCAAAATTAAGCCAAAATCAGGGTGGGCCGGAGCTTTTGTTCCAGCTCCTGGCGGGTGCGGGCCTCCTCGTCGGCGGAGAGAAGCCCCTGCGCCACGAGCTGTTTTAACATTTGCAGGGCGGAGGCGAAGGTGAGGTTATCAGTGAGTTCGGTTTTAGACATGGTGTGACCTCCTCGTGCAGTTGGTTATTTGATTCCAGAAAAACGGAGGCCGCCCAGCTGCGCCGGGCGACCCCCGTGGCATCTGAAATCAAAAACATGAGAATACCCGAAGGACGTTGTATTCCTGTCCTTCGTCTGCCTGTATTTGACACTACTCCCCCAGGCGTGGGCGGCGGACTGAAACCGCGCTGTGCGCGTCACGGGAATTCCACCCCTCCGAGGATCGCTCCGAGCTGCCCCCATTGATTGAGTCTGTGGCTGGGCAGGAGTACCATTGTGTGCTGACGAGGTCATTGCAAAACAGCTTGTCCGCTGTTTCTGGACGGGTGGGTACCGCTCGCCGCCTTATTTGGCCGTCTTTGATGGGGAGAACCCCACAGGCGGGTCTTGGCGCACCCTCCAGGGTCGCTTGCTCGTCAGGGAACGTATTTCAGTCGCCGGATGTGACCGGGCACGGCCCGGTGTTTTTCAAGGTGCGGAGGGGGAAAGGAAAAGGCCCCCCCACTGTGTAGGCAGCGAGAGGGCCTTTTTTACAAGGTCATTTGAAAAATTTTTTAATTTTTTTCAATCTCCAAGAGACAGACTGCTGTGTGCAGCCCCACTTTCGAGCAATTTCCGCTTGGCTGAAACCCTCGAAGGCAAAGAGCGTTAGCAATTCCAAATCTTGAACTGAAAGCTTGCCCAGCTTTGTGGAGAGATTCGTATCCCCAATGGAGGAGATCCAAGCGTACCGGCCTGAGAAATCCCCCTCGTCAAAAGCGGTGGTGAGCGAAGAAAACTTTTTGAACAGTGCGCTCTGCTGCCCCTCCACCTCGCCGCTCAAGTATGTATCGGGCAGGGCTTGCGTGTGGTTTTCATAGGTTCGCCGGGAAAGAAACATTTCCCAATCAAAGATGCGCATTGCGTCAATGGAAGATGGGGACATTCCGGCATCCGAATACTCCTTTTGAAGCCGGTTCCATTCCAAATCGAACTGTCTTTTTTCTTTTGCATAGTTAAAACCCATGCATATGGCCTCCTGTTCTTCTGAAATCTGGGGTAAACGCTTGATTCAGAAGCCGGAGGGCCCCGGCAGCGGGGCATGTGGGTTTGGCACCTTTCGTTATCACCCAAAAGAGGGCACTGTCGGATGACAGCGAAAAATGTCGAACAAAAGAAGGACGCAAGCTGTTGACCAGTTTGCGTCCTTCTTTCTAAAAATGATGTTAACTTGTAATGACCATTTTTCTTTGAATCACCAATCGGCTGATTCAAATTTACGACAGGGTGCATCGTGAGAATTGATAATATAATTCAGACTTTTTCACACAGTTTTGAGAATTATTGGTGCGAAATGTGGTCCAAAACAGCCAGACTATTTTTGCTTTCTCTGCTTTTTCAAATATTTTTGATTTTCCACCTCAAAATCGAGTCCTTTTCTGGCACAGTGTTCCTTTAGGTCTTGGATACGATCTTCTTCATGACGGCGCTCGGCCTCCTCCTGCTCTCTGCGATCCAGCTCCTCGGGTTCGATCCACTCCTCACCCCGGGCCAGCGCCGCGTCCTTTTCCCGCTGGCGCAGCGTGGCGTTGATAGCTGGCAGCTTCTTCTCAATATCCACGAAGGGGAGCAGAATTACAAATGCGGTCGCCACGATGATATCGGTCAGATAGAACGCACCGGACATAAAGCCGAGAACAGATGCGTTGGGGACAAGTCCCTGCACATCAACAAAGCCCAGCTTCAAAATGCTGGCCTCATACCCGCCCGCAAAGGGGGCAGTGATAGCCGTCTGTACGGCCACAATAATCGCTGCGCCCAACAGGCCCTCCAGCCGCAGGCCGGAATCACACTCTACGCTGTCGTAAGCGTAGCAGAGCAGAGTGGCAAACACATAGGCATTGGGAAGATAGCCCAACTGCCGGAGGAAACCAGCGGCAAGGGCGATGGGCACATTGGACGCAAACGCCCAGCCAAGGATGCTGCCAATTAAGACGCAGCCATATCCGGCAACCGTTATATTTTTGATGCCTATTTTCTTTGCCAGTGGGTAGATGGCAAAAGCGCCGATTCCCAAAGGAATGCCGGTAACTACCTGATAAATGGTAAACATCATGGGATTATCCATGCCGCCGAGCAGAAATTTGATGTAGAAGTACTGGACGTTTCCACCCTTGAAGTTGTCCGCAACGCTGATCAGGGTGGCCAGAACAGTCAAAATCACAAAATATTTGTTGGTGAACAGTGCCTTCATCTGCTGGCGCAGAGGGATCGAACTCGTTTCCTCCAGTTCATGCTCATGGGCCACGTCCTCCGTGATGCGTTCCCTTGTGTAGAAGTATTCCAAAAGCAGCAGAGGAATGGCGATGATCGAGAGGATGGCCATCAGCAGGGGATAGCCGTTGATGTCATGCTCCAGCCACATGGGAAGGACGACCATGGAGACCATCATGCCGATGAGAATGCCGGAAATGAGGGTCCAGCACAGCTGGCGGACAAATTTCAGCCGCATCTTTTCCGAAGGGCTACGGGAGGTCAAAGACACGATGGTGTCCTTAAACACAAAGAAATAGCTGGAGCCAATCGTGTGGTAGCAGATGAGCAGAAAGAAGAAATAGTACCAGTAGTTCTCGCCCAGCCCGTTTTGCCCAGGAAACAGAAAAATCAAAGCGCCCACCGCAATGGAAACAAATCCGAAGATCAGATACCAAGGCCGCATCCGGCCCTGGCGGGACTTCGTATGCTGTACCAGCCAGCCGTTCAGCAGCCCCGTTCCCATGGCCAGGATTTTGGCGGCAGTCATCACCACCTCATAGCGGCCACCCATGACTTGGATCATCTCCACATTGCCCACGCCATACAGTGCGCCGGTCTGCTGGGTGAAGAACTTTTCCACGAGGGCGGCGATAGTGTTTACGATCAATATCATACCCAGCGGCCCCAGCAGATGACCAAAGATCAACTCTTTTCTGGACACTGAGCGGGTGGTCGCTCTGGAATTCATGAACTTCTTTTCAAACGGCCCATGACGGAGCAGCGTGATCTCCTGTTTCATATTGGTGTACCTCCTTCTGTTTCCTGTCGACAGCGTAATGCTTCAACGGTTCCCTCGGTTATCCCGTTCTCATTGAACGCATCTACGCGGACGTAATACTCCTGGCCCTTAACCAGCGCACCGATTCGCTTATCGCTGACCTTCGTACCCATGGCCATATAGCTGTGGTATAGCTGCTCGGGCGTATTCCCCCATAAGATGTTATAGCCAACCACATCCGGGGCCTCGCCAGTGGAAACAACAAAATCCAATGGGCCAGAACGGGTGACGGACGCTTCAGCGGGCTTCGGCTTATCCCCGTTTCCTTTGCCGAACACGCGCAGGCCAGAGATGCACGGCGCTGCACCATAGGGAACCGCATAAATAGTCAACCGAACATAGCGGGCGCATACGCCGCTGCCGCTTACCGCAAGGTCATGGCTCAAATCGGTATCCGCATCCCGCTTGTCCGCCAGAACCTCCCAGACGTTTCCGTCTGTGGAATACTCCAGCAGCCATCTTGTCGGCTGGATTTCACGGTCGATATACCGTGCCATATCCGGACCGCTGACCAGCTCGCCGGGACAGGGGATCTGTTCGCCGGGATCATCTGCGAAATTGATCTGCACCGCATGGACTGTCATCGCTTCACCCAAATCCACGCAGAGCCACGCCCCCGGTACTGGGGATTCCGCCCGCCACCATGTCTGGACGTTCTCGTCCACGGCGTTTTCCGACCCCTTGCCCACCGCATGGGGAGAAGACGTTGTTGCTTTCTCATAACTCAGAAGATACCAATCCGGCTCCCGCCAGGGATCGCTCCGCATTGCGTCAACGGCTATGGGCCAGTCGCCGTACCGCTGGTTGCAGAACAAATTTCCTTCCGCATCAAAGCCAGCGGGCCACAGGCCCACCCGGCGTTCAAACACATGGTTGACGCTGATGCGCATGGTGGCGGTGTGCCACCACTGTCCGTTCTGATCCAGCAGCGTGGAACCGTGGCCCGCGCCTGGGATAAAACCGCCCGGTTTATAGGAGTACGGGTTGCTCTTTGCCAGATGGAACGGCCCCAGCGGGTGATCGGATATGTAAACGCCGTCCGCATATACATTAAGTTCCGCGCCAGGGCAGGCGTACTGCAAATAATAACGCCCATTTGCTTTTGTCATCCACGCCCCCTCGATATAGGGCATCCCGGCAAAGGTGGCCCGGATCATGGCCCGGTTTTCCTCCGGAATCTGTTCGGCGCTTTTCCCGCAGTTATCCAGAAACTCCTGGAACAGCCTGTCGATTTCTTCCTCTGTCCGGGGATTCTCGCTGTTATCATCCCCAAAACGCTCATAGCCGTTTTCTCCGGGATTTCCCCATATCAGCGGAATTCTATCGGACTTTGGCC
The DNA here is from genome assembly GCA_910584835.1 of uncultured Oscillospiraceae bacterium. GTDB lineage: Bacteria > Bacillota > Clostridia > Oscillospirales > Oscillospiraceae > Enterenecus. The sequence goes on from CAJUEG010000004.1 coordinate 57,848, forward strand.
GCATACTCTCCCGATCCAGCTCCACACCCCAGATGGGGGTGGAGTTGGCGCAGCCCCAGTAGAAATACAGCCGACCGTCATCGTCCAGAAACAGATTGGGGTCCCAATAGTCAAAGCTGCCCTTGATTTCCTCATATGGGCCGTGTATCGGGTCCTTCGTCCGATAAAAGCTGCAAGGGACGCCGCGGTTGGAGGCGGTAAAGTACAGCCAGTCCCCCATCACACGCACATCCGGGGCATAGTCATAAATGGGCATATTCTCCGGCAGGGGGACGCGCTCCCACTCAGCCAAATCATCGGATACCCATATCGCCCCGCTCATGGACGCAAAAAGGTAGTACTTTCCCTTGAACAGCACCAGGGAGGGATCCGCTGCTTCCCGGTTGACGGACAGCCGGTACTGATCCCTCGGGTCTGTTTTGAACTGGTAAGCGTATGGCACATTGATGGGATTGCAGAAATACTTCATGCTCTGACCTCCGCTATGGCACACATTTTTCTCTCACGGCCATTGATCCAGGCATCCTCAGTGACCTGGATCGTATCGGAAACGCGGATGTCCACGGAAGAAGCACCGACCCTGACCTCAAAGGCACCCTTCTCGATCTTCCAGCGCATATCCTTGTCCAGAAAAGCCATCTGCGAGGAATCCACGGTAAAGACGACTGTTTTAGCCTCTCCCGGCTTCAGGTGGAGCCGTTTGAAGCCCGCCAGCTCCTGCACCGGCCTTGTCCTGGACGCATAGCAGTCCGATAAATACAGCTGTATTACCTCGTCCCCGGCAGTTTTCCCCACGTTTCGGATCTCCACCGATACTTCAAACGGCTCATCCGGCGCGACCTCGCGGCTGGAAAGCCGGAGCCGGTCATATTGAAATTCAGTGTAGGACAGGCCGAAACCGAAGGGATACCTGGGCGTATGAGGGAGATCCACATAGTTGGTAAAGCCGATGCTTTCCCCCTGATGGTTGCAGGAACCCCAGGGATGGTTGTAATACACCGGGATCTGTCCCGTGTGGTAAGCAACGGAAACAGGTAGTTTCCCACCGGGGGCACACTTTCCGGCCAGGGTATCCGCAACCGCGCCGCCAGCCTCCTCTCCGGGGGTCCAGGCTTCCAGAATAGCATTCAGGTATTGATCCGCCGCATCGCTGGAGATAGGCCGTCCGTCAAAGTGGACACCGACCAGGGGTTTGCCTAACTTTGCCGCTTCTTGAATAAAGGCGTCCTGACAAGGGGGAAGATTGATACAGGAACCGTCAATGCCCTCGCCCATGGAGGCGATGGAGCAGGTCCCGTATTTGCCGCCCAGCGTGAGGATGACTACATCGGCATCCCGCGCAATGTCCAGGGCTTCGTCAAACCCGGAACAGTCCTCACCTGCAATGGGATAACCATAAGCGTAAGTGATTTCGGTGTTCGGCATGGCCGTCCGCAGTGCGGCCAGCAGGGAGGGACAGTCCGGCTTCTGGCGGTGCAGGATGGGGTCAAACTCCTCCGTCAAATCCGACTGGATGTTCGTCCCTGGCACCGTTTTGATCTCCTTGCCGGACACATTCTCAATTCCCGCTACACCGGCAATGGAGTTCGCCACAGCGTAGGTAGATTCCATCATAGACAGATGCGTATAGCCGCCGAAGAACATCCGAGCGTTGTCGCCGTGGGGGCCGACCAGGGCAATTTTCTTTACTTTCCCGACATCCAGCGGCAGCACACCGTCATTTTTCAAGAGGACGAGGGCCTCCTGGGCCGACTGCCTTGTGAGCTGCCGCGCTTTGCCACCGTTGGAAAAAATCTTCCGCAGCGGTTCGCCCTCCATGGCAAACGGGTGTTCAAACAATCCCATACGGAATTTGGCTGTCAGAATCCGCACAACTGCCCTGTCCAGCAGCCGCATATCCGCTTGGCCGCTTTCAAACAGAGCCCGCAGCCCATCACCGTATCCAGCAGGGCTGGGCATCTCAATGTCCATCCCGGCTTTCAGTGCCATCTGTCCGGCCTCCGCCATAGTTTCACCAATATGCTGCACCGTATGGCTGTTTCCAACACCGCCGTAGTCGCTGACACATAGGCCATCAAACCCCATGTCCTCCCGGAGCAGCTTTGTCAGAAGCTCCTCCGACACGGAGACAGGTTCCCCGTTGATGGAGCAGTAGCAGGGCATGATCCCCTTTAGTCCCTCCTGGATCGCGGCCTGGAATGGCTTCCCGTAGATTTCCCATAACAGTCGCTCCGGCGTATCGCTGTGGGTTCCGTGGATGCCGCCCTGGGAGTTGTGAAAGGCCAGGAAGTGCTTAGCCACGCTCTCCGGCGTCCTGCCGCCAATATGGGTATTCTGTACCCCTCGCACGTAGGCCGCACCCAGGGTGGCGGCTAACGTGGGGTCCTCGCCGTAAGTTTCCCCCTGTCGTCCCATGCGGGAATCCCTGGAGATGTCCAGCACAGGGGCCAGGATGTGCGTGATCCCGCAGGCGGCTTCCTGCGTGGCCACAGCAGCGCCGATCTCCTCCTCCAACTCTGGGTGAAACCCGGAACCCCTGGCAATCCCCGAGGGAAAGCTGGTGGAATCCTGGATAAACGCGCCACACAGCCCCTCCATATGGAAAATGGCCGGGATGTGGTGGGGGCTGTTGTCCATCACAATTTGCTGCACGGTTCGCTGCCAGTTTGTTGCGGCTTCCAACGTCTCGATCCGGCGCATTTCCAAGGTGCTGACTTCCCCGATGCCGAAACGGGTACGGGCCGAAATCCAGTCCATGTCTTGGTAGACGGTATCAAAGGGGAATACGCAGTTGATCTGCGCCATTTTTTCATCCAGTGTCAATTCATGGAGGAGCAGACGCGCCCGCTCCTCCGGGGCAAGCTCTTGGTTAAGATAACTGTTCAAGGTCATGTGCCTCACTTTCTGTTTGAAAGGAATATATCACGCAAAGTTACTCGCTGAATTTAGCCTTCTTTTGCAGTGTAAATATGCTTTCCGGGCCAAATCCTTTCGCGGAACCCATTGGGTAAGATGACCTCCGCTTCGGCGTTTTCCGGGATGTCTATCTCAAACCGGCATAGGCCGCTGCTATACTTCCATGAAGAACAAATCATTCCCAGCGGAGAATCATAGGAGGCTTTCACATAGCCAATCCGTCTGTCCGGGCAGGGGCGGATTTGAATTTTCTCACGTTCCACTCTGATCCCAGCGGCCCGATCCATCAGCCATCCAGCAAAGGTTCCGAAAGAGTAATGATTCATGGAGCCTTTTGGCGCTTCTCCGTCCACCATTCCTCTCCACTCCTCCCAGATGGAGGTTGCGTCATATTTCAACTGGTACAGCCAGCTTGGGAAGGTGTCCTGGAGCATGAGGCTCCACGCGGTATCTGCATGACCATAGTCCGTGAGGACATGGAGCAGTTCATAGGTGCTTAAGAACCCGGTGTTCAGATGATAGCCGTTCTGGACAATCAACTCATTCAGTTCATCGCAAGCTGTCAGCTTTTCATCCTCCGAAATCATGTCGAACATGATGGCGTGAACGTAATCGCATTGCCGTTTCTGCTTCATATGTCCATCTGCCATACAAGCCTCACGATAGGCCAGTTTTGTGAATTGCCGCATTTTTCGGAAATAATCTGCCTCGTCTTTTCGTCCCAGCATACCGGCAATTTCCGATGCGATATAGCATCCATAAGACAGATGGGAAGTGCAGACCTCTGGCGCTCCATGCTCATAAATGTCCCTGAGATATGCTCCTCCCGGATCTTCCTCTGAGATGAAACCGTTCCAGTCCGGCTCAATCCATTCGCCCCAGTGCCACCCCGTGTCCAGCAGATAGGAACTATATGTTTCGTCCGGCCCTTTTTTTCGTCCTGGATTGTCCTCTTTTGCCCGGTTTAGAGAAAAAATCAACCATTCCTTTATCTTTCGGTAATTCTCCGCCAGAATTTCCGGGTTGTCATAGCGGAGGTACATTCTCCACGGGATCAGATCAACCGCGTCGCCCCAGCCCGCCGAGCCGTCAAACAAATGTCCCTTTGCCGATGGAGCGGTCTGGCTGACACATCCGCCCTCCCGTTCAACCACCCTCAATTCGCTCAAAAACTTTCGGTATATCGGATAACACTCCATCAGATACATCCCGGTATTCACAAATACCTGTGCATCCCCGGTGAAGCCCGTCCTCTCCCGTGTCGGACAGTCAGTCGGGATTTCAAGGAAGTTCCCCTTCATGCTCCACACCGCATTGGAAAATAGCTGATTGAGGCCAGGGTGGCCGCACTCGAATGTGCCAATCTGCGGCATATCGGAGTAGACAGCAATGGCGGTAAAGTCCTTTTCGGTGATTTCTGCGTCCGTTATGATCTGAATATATCGGAACCCGAAGATTGCTTTCTGGGGCTTGTAGCTGTTCCAACCCTCTTTGCAGATATACTCTACACATTGCTCCACCCGGTGATTGGGCGCTTGAAAATTCTCCCTTGTAAAATTTCCGTTCTGATCCAGGCATTCCCCGTGGAAAATCGTAATGCGCTGCCCTTCGTGTGCAAAAAGGGCGATCTGCGTATAACCGGCAATATTTTGCCCAAAATCAAGAACCCTCTCCCCGTTTGGCGTGTTAATCCATTTCCCCGGGAAGCGTTCTTTTTCTACCACATCAAAGCTGTTGGAACAGACGAGATTTTCATAGCCATAGTCCTTTTCTGTCACCGAATGCCAGTTGCAGATGCGTTCTTTCCGTGCGTCATACTGCTCGCCCTGCATCAAATCATTCAGCCCCAGCGGACCGTCTTGGGATGCCTGCCAACTTCCATCACTGGTGAGGATCACCTTCTTTTCCTGTTCGAGCTGGCAGAGGATTGCCAGATCCGTACCGAAGCTGTTCCGCTCTCCTCCATACCCGGTATCTCCTCTCCACCAGCCATCTCCAACGCAGATCACTATTTCGTTTTTACCCTGTCTCAGAAGCCCGCTCACATCGTAGGACTGGTACTGAAGTCTTGACGGATACTGGCTCGTACCTGGCGCAAGGATGAAGTTTCCGGCCTTTGTGCCATTGATATACGCATCATAAATACCATGGGCTGTTACATAAAGTCTGGCGCTGCCGGTTTGTTCTGCCACAAACTCTTTCCTCAGATAACTGGCGGGGCGGCGGGCTTCCGCAGACGGAGGTTCCGGGTCAATCCATTTGGCAGTCCAGTCTTTCCCGCTAAGCAGGCCCATCTCAAAAAAAGCTTCCTGGCTCCATGTTCCGCAGTCATCGGCTTCATCCCACAAGCGGACTTTCCAGACCACGCGGTCCCTGCTCTTTAACTCACCGCAGTAGGTGTGATGGGCAGCGGAGGTTTCCACTTTCCCCGTGTCATAAACCTCTTTGCCGTCTATGCAGCCTGTAAGCTGGTACGCAGTCTGGCGAACCGCCCCGCGCACTTTCCAAAGCAGCCTCGGAAAAGTAACATCAATGCCAAGAGGGTCGGTCAGATATTCCGTCCGTAAATCAACCGCATGGATCATACGCCACTCCTGCGATATACATCGCTTTTTGCAATTATTTTGAGCATCCGCTCTGCACAGGAGCGCAATTCCTCTGTCGTGATGGGACACTGTACCGTCCCGACGGTTGCATCCACCGAAGCAAGTATCTCCGCTATGTCCTCCTTGCGCCCCGGCATGATCAGGTCATTACCCGCCTTGATACACGCTGCCGCATTGGAGCAGTCATATAGAGGAAGCCGCCCCTCCAAATCCGGCTGCGCCTTTGCTGTAGTGCCCCAATCCGTCATGAAGATTCCCGCAAATTCCCACTCCTCGCGGGCTACTTTTGTCAGCAAATCCGCAGAATTTGCCGCGTGGGTTCCGTTGATCATATTGTAGGAGGTCATAACCGCCATGGGCTGTGCTGCCCGGATGGCGATCTCAAACCCCTTCAGATAGATTTCCCGCAGGGTGCGCTCCGTCACATGGCTGTTATTGTACGCCCTGTTATCCTCCAGGTTATTACAAGCAAAGTGTTTGATCGTAACGCCCAAACCCGGATGCGACTGGACGCCTTGGGTTTCCGCTGCCGCACAGAGGCCCGAAACGACGGGGTCCTCGGAGTAGTATTCAAAATTCCTCCCACACAGGGGATTACGCTGAATATTCATCCCCGGAGCAAGCCACAACGTAATACCGAACTCCGCCATCTCGGAACCGATCAACTCGCCCGCTTCGCGGATGGCCTCCACATCCCATGTCTGCGCCAGCAGGGTGGCGGTGGGGATAGCGGTGCAGTATTGATAATGGGTGACTGCATCGTCCGGCATCGGTTTCTTTTCCGTTTTCCGCAGAACATCCATGAACTCGCCGCCAAGCGCCGGTTCCTGATGGATCACCTTCTGGCTTTTGTCCACTACGAAAGAGGGCGATAACCGCAGTCCCGCCGGTCCGTCCGCCAGAATGATGTTTTGTACACCTCTACTTTCCAGAAGCGCGGAGGTGGTTTCCCCCGCCGCGCCCGGACAAGCTGCGCTTGCCGCGCCAATCGTGGAGGATTCTTCTTCGCCATTTCTGGCCGTCCCAACGCACAGCGCCGTCATTTCTTCCACCGTCAACTGCCTCGCCAAATCGGCAAAGCTGCATTTCCCGGAAATTGCATCCTCCATCCCATAGCGGGCATCCACCGGCAAGTCCTCTTTTTTAGAATGGACAGACGGCAATTCCTCCACCTTATCCATCTGGAACGCCAAAGCCTGAATCACCGGGGCCGCCGACAGCTCCGCGTCCTCTGTCGGATAAGAGTAATACCGCTTTCTGTCGGCATGGACACACGCCATGTCACAATCTAAAGGAAGCACGTTTTTCAGCTTGCGGCAGAGGCTTTCCTGGGTAAGCTGGATCACCGCCGCGACCTTCGTTGCCCTGGAGTGTTCCCCTACCCGAATGATGTACAAGCCGCTTTCCCAAATCCATGCCGCCTGCTCCTCGTCATAAGAGGCCATCCGATTTATGGGGAAGGAGAGGGACAGGGTTTCGCTCTGTCCGGGCTTCAGTGTTTTCGTTTTCGCATATGCCACCAGCTGCTGATAGGGCTTTTCCAGTCTGCCCTCCGGCGCGGACACATAAATCTGAACCACCTCGCGCCCGGAATAGCTGTTCCCGGTATTGGTCACACGAACGGTCACAGCGATTTCAGAATCCTGTATCGTAGCGCCAGTTGTCTCAATGGAAAACGAGGTATACGATTTTCCGTAACCAAAGGGGTACGCGGGAGCCAGCCCAAAGGAATCAAACCAGCGATACCCGACATAAATGCCCTCCGTATAGTATTCATCATCCCGGTTTCCATTCATGTACCCGAATGTATTGGCATTGGGATAGTCCTCATACCGCTCAGCCCATGTAGCGGCCAGATGCCCACAGGGTGTTACTTTCCCGCCTAGAACATCTGCCAATGCCTCACCGCCAGCGCCTCCGGCCTGACCCATGAGCAGGATCGCATCGATCCCCGGCTGGCTGCGCAGAAAAGCGGTATCAATCACGCCGCCCACATTCAGCACGACAACAACGTGAGGGTAATGTTGGCATAATGCGGTCAGAAAGTCCTTTTCCTCCTGATGCAGCTGGTAGTCGCCCGCTGTGTTTCTCCTGTCCGAACCTTCGCCGGAGTTCCTGGCCAGGACATAGAGCGCAACGCCGCCGTCTGACGGAGTAAAGTCGTTTTCTTCCACGGGAATTGTCAGCGGGTCCCGGTGTCCGAACATGGCCCAAAATGCCAGTTCCGGCGATGTAGAATACTTCCGCATCATTCCCTGCATATATTCGCCCTTTGCCTGAGCTGCCGCAGCATCATACCTGTCCAGCCATGTTTTCGTTGTAATGCAGGCCCCCGCATTTTCAAGGCCCTGCTCTACTGTGCTGACCGTCCGCGTGTTCACATCTCCCGAACCAGTGCCGCCCGAAATCGTATGCCTGGCCCCGTTCCCGAATAAAGCGATTTTCCTCCCTTTGAGTTCCAGGGGCAGGATTCCCTTGTTTTCCAGCAGCACCATCCCATCCGCCGCAATCGCGCGGCTGCGGTTCAGGTTCATAATTTCCCGCTGGCTGACGCCCGGATCTGTTGTCGCATAAAATCTGCTCATTTTTATTCTCCAATCCTGTTTTGTGAGTGAAGAAAGTTCCCCGTCCCCCGTTGGGGGCGGGGAACCATACCGTACTATTGCCTAAAAAGCAGTCGCAAGATTATTGGTTCGTGTCCTTTTTGCTGCGCCTTTCGGCCAACTCTGCGTGAATTGCCGGAAGTTTTTCTTCCAGATCAAAAAATCTGAACAGGACGAACAATCCCAGGTTTATAATCAGAGGGAGATAATTTGAAAACGCATAAATCGCATATCTCATAGAAGTAGTGGCTACTGCTAAATCAGGATCATAGCCTCCGAGTTTCAGACACGCCGTAAGAATCACAGAGCCGATTCCAGCCCCGATCTTTGTCCCAATCCCGATGGCCCCAGACGAAACGCCCACCAGCTTGTTGTGATATGTATACTCGTTATAGTCGATCACCATAGCCAGAAGGACACCATACAGACACATGAGCGGTATCTGTACGAAGCTCCCGATCAAGCCCATTGCAAGGTAGAGTTGAAAATTTGCCGGAACGAAACAGCGGACAGCGGCTGTAACTGCCGCACCAAGCACACCGACATCAATGGTCTTTCTGACACCAAGTTTTGCAATGACTGGTTTCGACAGTACAAAGCCGAGAATAGTTGCAAAAAAGCCCATGGAACCCGCCAGTGCGACCAAATTGTCATCTCCGAAAATCCACTTGCAGTAGTAGTTGCCCGATGCAGAAGTGATCGAATTTGTAATCTGCGTAATCAGATTAAAGAGGACGAGGATGATCCAGTATTTATTTCTGAAAAGCATGGGAATGGATTCCTTCAGCGGGATGGCTTCTTCCTCATCCTCTGCATTCACCTGAGTGGTTTCCTCCACCAGCCTTGCCTTGCGCCCGTTCATATAGCAGATGGACAGCATCAGCAGTACGACAAGCGCCATGATGAAGCCATATTTGATCCATGCGTTTTGGTTGCCACCCAGCATATTGGTGATGGGGATGGTCAGAATCGCAGTAATCATGCCGGAACCATAAGCGCCGACTGCGCGAAATACGCCCATGCTTTCCCGCTCACGTTGGCTGTTTGTCCTGACGACCATGACCGCCGACATGGGCGTCCCCATCAGCGTCCCGCAGACGGCGGACAGGAGAATATTGGTTACACACGCATAAATCAGCGCCGGAACCTGTCCCGCCTGAATTGGGACGCAGAACAGTAAAGCGGCCAGGAGGGAATAGGGGAACATCATGCGGAGAATCCAACGGTAGTATTTTTTGTTCCCGCCCTTTGAGTGGTCGATTACATTCCCGAACCACAGATCCGTCACCGCGTCCACGATTTTTGCGATCAGCATCACGATTCCAACTCCGCCGACCGCAAGCCCCACCTTGTCCGTGTAGAAATACGTGAGCTGCCCAATCAGATTTGCCACCAGGTTCATGCCGAACATTCCCGCCATGTCCGCCATATAGTCGCGTTTGCGCATCATCAGTTCGACGCCCTGCGAGTCATACCGGGTTTCCGCCTTTTGCCTTGCCATTGCCGCTCTCCTCCTGTTAGTTTTTTTGGGGTTTGCTGTTATGCGCTTATTATATTTGGTTGTTTCGTCAAGATATTGTAAGATACTGCATAAAATTGTGGAATCGCGCTATTTTTATGATTCTTTGCCTGGTGTACCCGTTTTTATTTGGTTGCCTGCATTTATTGGTTATTTCTCCAGTTTATCGACATCTTTCAGATAGATTGAAACCTCGCCGCAGTTGGGGCAAATTGCAACACATGGTTCCCCCATGCGGCGACCCCAGAATTTGTTTTTGTCATCCGCTAAAACAAGGCGATGTGCCGTGCCCAGTACCTTGAGGCCGCAGCCCTCTACCATATCGCTATTACACCTGATACATTTGCGCATGATTTTGAACGCCTCCATAAATGAGTGGTTTTGATTGTCCAGCGAATATGCAAAATCAAGTTGCGGAATTTATATCTCGACTTCGACCAAATGCCGCTTGCCGTCCCGGAAGTCGGGGACAAACTCGCCGCTGACCGCCTTGCCGTCCACCGTCAGGCGGAAAACACCCTCCTCTGTACGGTGGAACATAATCTGATAATCCGCCCCGCGAAAACGGCGGGTCATTTCCGCGCTCTGCCATTCGCTGGGGAAAGCCGGGTGGATACGAAGTCCGGCATAATCCCGATGTACGCCCAGAATACCCTCATACAGCCCCCGCATGGACCACGCCGAAGTCCCAGTGGTCCAAGACTGGTAAGAGCGGCCATAATACTTGGGATGGGTGGAATAGCAGTTGGTGAACACATAGGGCTCTGCACCGGATTGGGCGGAAGGATTTTTTTCGCTGTCCGGCATGATTTTCTTTAGAGTGGACAACGCCTGATCGCCCCGGTCCAGCTTGCAGTCCATCAGGATTTTGAACGCGCTGGCGTGGCAGTAGACGCCGCCGTTTTCAAACAGCCCCGGCAGCATCCCGGACATCCGGCCAACCATGGGGTCATAGCCCATATAAGGCGGGTTGTTCAGCGGAAAACCAAAGTCCTGCTCCATGCCGTCTACCGCTTCGAGCAGTGCAGGGAGGTATTCTGTTTCCGCCACATCCCCCAGCACAGCCCAGGTCTGGGCGTTGAGGTAAATTTTGCTGCCGCTGCTGTCCTTCGACCCGATGTTCTCCGTTGGCGCAAGCGCCCGCCGATACCAGCCGCCGTCCCACGCGCTGCGGTTGATGCTGGTTCTCATCTCCTCAAACGCCGTCTGCAAAAAGGCAGCGTATTCGTTGTCGCCCAGCCAGAGCATCATCTCCCGCAGTTCCCGAAGTGCCAGACAAAACTGCTCCGAGAGCATGACGGACTCCGCTTCTTCCTCCGGGGGTATGTTCAGCGCATCGTTCCAATCCGCGAAGTAAATGCGTACCAGCCCATTACGGCCTCTGTCCTGGAGAAGCCGGTCAACAGCGGCCTTTACGTGTTCCAGGACGGTGGCCTCCCCGCCGTCCTGCCATGTAATGGGCAGGGACAGAAGGGAAGCGTCCCCAGCTTCCTTCAGCAGCTCACATACCGCCCAGATAATCCAGAAAGGCTGGTCGGAGTAGCGGGTATCGTCATAGGGATACCATGTCAGCACCGCGTGGCCGTCCCGGAACTGGTGGCGCAGGCACTCCAGAATTTCCTCCTTCGCCTTTTCCGGGCGGTAATTCAGCAGCGCCACGGCGATCTGTAAATTGTCGCGCACACCCTTCTTTCCAACGATACAGAAATCCACCTGCTTTTTCAGCCAGCAGTTCATGACATTGTTAAGCCGCTGGTCTGGGGTGTGGACAGTAAGGGAGCCGTATTTTTGGCGGTTATATGCCTCTGCATCCCGCAGAGCTTGGGTTGCCACAGCCTTTTGCGTATAGCGGCGGGCTGTGTTACGGGCCTCCTCTATATCCTTGCTGACCCCGAACACAAAGTGCAGGGTTTTGACCTCCCCCGGCAGCAACGTCAATTTGTGCTGGAGTACCGCGCCGGGAATGAACAGCGAACCGTCTGACCCGCCGCAGCTTTCTCCGCAAATCAGGCGGCGGGGACGCTGGTATAGCGCGGTGGAGGCGGCGTCCGTCTCTGTGCGGGTACTTAGCGGGCCGCAGAAAGCGGTCAAGTCACCGTCATAGGAAAAAACCGGCTCGGATGCGGCCAAGAACCCCTGGTAGCGCCGATGGGGGGCAAAAGGGTGAGCGGAGCGGCAGAACAAACCGTTTAAGCTGCTGTCAAACTCTGTTTCCAGGCAGCGGTACATTTCATAGTACCGGGGGTGTGTAAAGCCGTCCAGCGAGAAGCTCACGGTGGGAAACACGCTGAGCAACTTTGGCCTGTCGCCTTGGTTTTCCAGTGTCACCGTCCACAGCTCTCCGTAAATATCCTTTGGCACGCAGATCTGCCAGACAGCTTTCACCCCATCCCGGCAGGATTCCAGGCTGGAGCTGCTGATGGCGTGGGTGCAGCGGTAGTCCTCCACCGCCTCGCACAGCGGGCCGCAGCCGATGTTCCAGCACTGCTTGTTCTCCTCATCCCGCAGATAGATGTATCGCGCACCGTCCCGGTTGAGCATACACATATCTGCTTTTTCGTTGAGGCAGTAGCTGCGTCCATGGCCGGTCTGGGAGATTTGGGCACAGTAGCCCAGGTCGTTCCAGAGGTAGTTGTACCAATAGCGGGGCGTTTCCGGGTCGCGGATGGTAACGGCGCTGCCGTCCTCGAAAAACTCATAGACAGCTTTGCCGGTAGGTCTGAGTTCTTTTGCCATGGGGAACACCTCAATCAATCGTCAGATGGTACTGCACACCCGGCAGGTCGCCTTTGATCGTAAAAATAACCTGATCCCCGCGTTTCTCGCCGTCAATGGTGCCGATCTCCCTGCCCACGGGGTCAAGAACCGTCAGCTTTGCATGATCCGCCCGGACACAGAGGGCGCCCTCCAGCGTTTCCGCATAGAGCTTCCCATCCATCCGTACCATGGTGAACTGGAACCCAGGCATCATCTCCGGGCCGGGCGTGTAGCTGGCGGCATCTGTGCCTGTGGTGCCCATAGCGGTCAGCAGGAACTCCCTGGCACTGGCGAGGGATTCCACCTCCAGAGGCAGCAGCGCCAAACTGATCCGCTCATTCTTTGCCTGCACTGTCACCTGTTCGGAAAGCGCGATCTCCTGTTCCGGCGCTCCGCTGAAATAGCCGCAGCCGGATGTGCTGATCTGGAAACGGGCGTGGTCAGGGTCAAAGGTGATTTCCCCTGTGTCAGATACCAGCTTGCCGTCCACATACCCGGTTCCCTCGCCCAGTACCTTCCACTCCTTCATGGCGCGATCCACCAGGGCGGCGAACTCGCGGTAGTCGCCGTTGTGGGACGTCTGGACAATATTGTCAAAGACCAGCGCCTGTCCGCTCAGATGTACGCCGTCCTGCACTTCTCGTCCGCCTTGGGCGGCGCGGGCAAGGCGGTTCGTATCCAAGTACCGGCGCATGGGATCGCGGTAGGGTGACCACGCATAGTACACGCCGTGCCTTGCATCCCGCAGATCCGCTCCGTTGAGGAACCCAGCATTTACCGTCACATCGGCATCACCCTCATAGTGTTCGCCGCCGTTCAGAAACACATTGCGCATCGCGGTCAGATAGGGGAAAACGCACATGGGCATGGCGTTGAAGTTGGGGAGCGTCTTGAGATCGTTCTGGGTATAGACCACATCGACGCGGTTTTTCGCCGTGGAAACCAGCCCCTTGAGGAACACACTGGCCATGAAGCCCCACTGGCAGATCACAGCCGGATCATTGTAGGCGTCAAAGACGCTCAGGATTTCATCCGCGGGCCGGTTGTCCGCTTTCTCGGATGTGTGGTAGTTGTAGAGGATCAGTCCATCCCAATCATTGAGGCAGGCGTAAGCTACGGTGTGGACGTATGCGGTGGAGTGGAAGGGGTGCAGGCCGTACTCGTTCCACTCGCTGAGCATAAAGGGCTTGCCCTCCACAATGGCCACGGAGGCCAAACTCAGCAGCGTGGTCGCCATCGCCCCTGCGCCCTGCTGCATGACCAGCGGGTTTGCCGAGACATACTCCGTGGGGCCGAATACCATGTAGGTGTCGTTCTGCACCGGCAGGATCGGGTGGTTGAAGTAGGCGTTGTTCTCCATCAGGTCGCCGTCCGTATGGCCATAGACATCCGCCGCCCCGGCCATCAGATTGCTGGCTACAATAGGTACTTTTACGCCGAGGGAAACGAGGTAGTCCTTCATATCCTGGTAGAACCGGCGGTTCATCAGGATGCCGAACTCCATGAAGTCCGCGTAGCGGGCCGGACCTTCGGCAGCGTCCCACGGCCCCATTGGCTCATTGACGGACTGATAGAATCCGCCCTCGATGCCCCGCACCGTGCCGCCAGCGGGGTCCTCCTCATCGCCCAGCGCGCAGACGCCATCGTTTGACCACGCTTCCTTCAGCCGCTCCCGCGTATGGTATTTCATCAGCAGATAGTTCCCAAAACGGTGCTGTACCTCATCCCGGTAGGGCTTCATCTCATCTCCTTGGTCTGACCCCATATTTCCCTTGATCGCGGATTCTTCGTTATTCATCTGCACCGTCATCACTGCGGGGTCATCCACCAAGGCCAGCCCGGTATAGGGGTTCACATGGCACAACAGCTCACGGGCATATTCCTTTTGCAGCTCAATGAGCCGCTGGTTGTACATGGGGTGGCGCTTCATGCAGGAAGGAACGCAGCCGGGATAGTCCAGACCGTCCTCCTCCAGAAAAGTGCGGGCCACGATCAGGTCGATATGCAGATAGATCCCCTTTTCCTTGAGCTTTGCCGCGAGGTAGTCGAAGCGATCCAGCCCCTCCGGGTTGAACAGGCGGCTGCTGCCCTTGTCATAGTCCAGCAGGGGCGCTTCCCGGCAGCTTGCCCAGGTTCCGGGTTCATCGCTAATGGGGCAGTCCGCCGCATGGAGCCGGATGACGTTCACTCCCATGCTGGCAAAACGCTCGGCCAGCTTCTCCGCATCCTCATGGGACGGCGTGTTGGAGCGAGCGGCGATGTTGAAGCCCAGAAACCGGGCCCGTTTCCCGTCCTCGAAGTACAGGTGTCCGTCCTTGACCCGGACAAAACCGTGCTTGCCCGCCGGGGCATCCAGCAAATGGGAGAAGTCCAGAACCCCCTGATTGGGTTCCACCATGTCAATGCGGATGTGCTGTTTCATACTGCGTCCTCCTCTAAATGAATTGGGGTTGCTTTCTGATGTTACTGTATCAGAAAGCAACCCCGCGTTATTGCAATATTCCGCTTCAAATTGCAATATTCTATCTTGTTATTTGCTACATCCCAATATATAATAAAAGCACACCGCAAAGGGGAAAGGAGCATCGAACATGGACTATGCTGCCTTTTGTAAGCAGTTTTTTTCTGCAACAGGAATCCCAACCGTCCTTTTTTTTGAGGGACGTCTTGTTTACTGTGCGCTGGCGGATGTTCTGTCTATTCAGGCGCTGGATGCCTGGACAATTTATACCCCCACCAAAAATCCAGAATTCTCCTGCATCAATCCCGACCTGGAATATGGTCATGTGCGCATTGAGGGGACGGGCTATGATCTGTTCATCGGTCCGCTTTTCACCGTACCCGTTACGAAAGAGCTTGCCCGGGAATTTATGGAGGACAGCAAAGTGTCTCCTGACCATTGGGAGGCGGTGGAGGAATTGCTATATGCACTCCCGTCAGGGAGCCATCCGCAGTTTGTTCGGTATTTGAGATTTTTACATCAATGTCTCAATGGAGCGGATGCTGCGGAAGAAGATTTCTTTACCGAGAACGACGGCAGTGCGGCAAACCGCGAAGCGCGGGCGCTGGACACCGCCATTGAGGCAAAGGAAAACACATCCGCGCACAGTTCCTATGACTTTGAACGGAAATTGTATCGTCTGATCCAATTAGGCGATACCGCCCGGTTAAAAGCATTCCTGGAAAAAACACGGGACTTCCCCAGGGAAGGGCGGGTTGCCCGCACACCGCTCCGGCAGGCAAAGAATATCTTGATCGGCGTGGCGGAAAAGGCGGGCCTGCTGGGTGCAATCCCCGGCGGCGTTGATATAGAGCGGGTCTATCAGCTGATTGATCTTTACATTTGCGAATGTGAACAGATGCAGACGATTGATGAGGTGCGGCGGTTGCAATACATCATGCTGATGGATTTCTGCCAGCGCGCCGGGGTGGCCAAACTGCCTAAAGGCGTTTCCTCGGAAATCAGGCAGTGCATGGATTATATCCAGAGCCACACCAATATGACGATTACGGTGGAGGAGGTAGCAAAGCAGATCCATTGCGGCAGTTCCTCTTTGATGCGCCGTTTTAAGGTCGAAACAGGGATGAAGGTTGGAGATTATATTACAAAATGCAAAATGGAAGAAGCCCGCGACCTGCTCGTCTATGGTGAACGCAGTTTGGCGGAAATCAGTGCCTACCTGGGCTATTCCAGCCAGTCTTACTTCCAGAACGTGTTTAAGAAGCACTACGGTATTACACCGATGCAGTATCGGAAACAGAATCGGAAATGAAAATGGGTTGGCTGGTTGCTTACAGCATTTGCTTGACCAATCAACTATGATTACCATAATGGCTGAGCTAATAGAGATTTGACGACAAGCTTCCGTTTTCTCTCCAGCGGCTGGACTTCTCCACCAGCCCCGCCTTTACCAAATCCTCCAGTGCTCGCTTCACGGTCGAGCGGGACAAGCTCACGCCTGCCGCGATGGTGTTGATCCCCGGCCAGCAAGTGCCCTCCTTGTTGGCGTGATCTTTTAGGTAGATATACACCGCCTTGGCCCGGTGGCTCAGTTCCTGATCCTGATAGATGGAATCATAATAGGCCACGGCGTCACCCTCCTTCCTTGGCCGAGGGTGGGCCGTCCGGCTTTTTGGCGAAGTTAAATTCCGTCACCATGGACTGATCCGGTTGGCCCGTCTGCTTACCGTTATTCTTTGCGGCCCGCTCCCGCTTCCGGGAGCGGGCCGTTTCCGCTTCCTCCGTCCCCAGCAAAAACCGCTGCTTGATGGCCTCCTCCAGCTCCTGCCGTCCGGCGTAGTACACCTTCCGCTGGCCGTACTCTGGGACCTGATAGGGTTCCCCAAAGGTGATGCCCCAGTCCAGGAACAGCCGCAGCCGGGTTTTCATCGGATGAGACCCGGTTTTCATCACCACGAACTCGCCCTTGGGGATGGACTTCAGCTCGTCCGGGGTCATCAGGGGCCGTTCCCCCATCTGGAGCGTCCGGCTGTCCTCTCCCTTGCTCCGGCTGATGTAGCCGGACTGTACCGTGTAGCTGCCAAGGGCCTTGGACAACACATCGGCGGTCTGGCTGTTGGGAGCAAACCCGCCAAAGATGGTGTCCTGCACATTGTCCTGGATGATCTCTGAGCCTTCCTTGCCATAGTTTTTCTCCAACTGGGCCAGCGACTGGATAATAGGCACCAGGGTCAAGCGCCGGGAGCGTCCCGCGCTAAACAGCGGGAGGATGTCGAAGGGCGGCATGGTGCCCAGCTCGTCGC
>CAJUEG010000005.1 GCA_910584835.1 uncultured Oscillospiraceae bacterium
CAAGCGGTCTTGAAGTGCCGATCAGGGGAATGTTCAACGAGCAGTTTGCCGCTACTACCTCCGAAGAAATCCGAAAGACATTCAAAATGAAGCGGGAGCGCGGTGAGTTCATCGGTGCATTTGCCACATACGGCTATAAGAAAGACCCCAACGACAAAAACAGCCTTTTGATAGATGAAGAAGCGGCAGAAGTCGTAAGAAGCGTTTATCATTGGTTTGTGAATGAGGGGTACAGCAAAATGGGGATTGCAAAAAGGCTGAACAGCATGGGAGAGCCTAACCCCGAAGCCTATAAAAAGAAAAAGGGGCTAAAGTATAATAATCCTAATTCCAGCAAAAATGATGGTTTATGGTCTGCCAGTACGGTTGCAAGGATATTGCAGAATGAAATTTATACCGGCGTGATGGTGCAAGGACGTCACCGCATCATCAGCTACAAAGTACACAAGCAAATCGCTGTTCCCGAAGATGAATGGTTTGTTGTCCCCAACACTCACGAAGCAATCATTGACAGGGAAACTTTTGAAAAAGCACAAGCCTTGCACAATCGTGACACAAGGACAGCGCCGGGCAAGCAAAAAGTCTATATATTGTCTGGCTTTGTCCGCTGTGCCGACTGTAAAAAGGCTATGCGGCGGAAAACCGCCCGCAATCTCGCCTATTATGCCTGTCGCACTTTTACCGACAAAAAGACTTGCAGTAAGCATTCTATCCGGCAGGACAAGTTAGAAGAAGCGGTTTTAGCCGCCCTGCAAATGCAGATTGCTCTTGTGGACAAACTATCAGAAGAAATTGAACGGATAAACAACGCGCCTGTTATTAACCGGGAAAACAAGCGATTGACCCTCGCGTTGAAACAGGCAGAGAAACAGCTAAAGCAACATAATGACGCTTCCGACAGCTTATACCTTGACTGGAAAAGCGGCGACATTACCAAAGATGAATACCGCCGCTTAAAAGGCAAGATTGCCGAGCAGATTGCCCAGCTTGAACAGAATATTTCTTATCTAAAAGAGGAAATGCAAGTGATGGCTGACGGTATCGACACCGACGACCCCTATCTTACTGCTTTTCTAAAGCACAAGAATATCCAAACCCTTAATCGCGGTATCGTGGTGGAATTGGTTAATATGGTTTGGGTGCATGAAAACGGGGAAATAACGGTGGACTTCAATTTTGCCGACGAGTATCAACGCATACTTGATTACATTGAGAACAATCACAACATCCTTACGGTGATAGATCGTTGAGCCCGCGATATAGCAGGCTCAACGATCTATCACTAAGCAAAAGCTAATGTTGTGCATAAATAAGCGGCGCAGTAGCGCCTGTGGCCCCGGTGGGGCCGGTGGGGCCGGTGGGGCCGGTGGCGCCGGCAGCGCCATCCGCGCCGGTGGCTCCGGCAGCGCCGGGCAGGCCGTCCGCGCCGGTAGGCCCGATGGGACCCGCAGCGCCGTCCAGGCCGGTGGCTCCCTCCGCCCCGGCAGGGCCTTCCGGGCCGGTAGGGCCGGTGGGGCCGACAGCTCCGGTGGCGGGCCCGGTGGGGCCGGTGGGACCGGCGGCCCCAGTGGGGCCGGTGAATACCGGCGCGTCCAGCGCCGCGCTCAGCTTCGCTCCCAGCAGCAGCTGCTGCTGGGTAATCTCATCCAGCGTCCGCTGGACGCTTTTGTTGACATCCAAAACGTCCTCAATGTCCGCACCGCCGCTGAGACCGGGCAGGGTACCCAGAACGTATTGCAGCTTCTCGCCCTCGGCATTCAAAATGTGGCTCAGGCTCAGCTCCTCGGCGGCGATGGAGGCAATGATCTCATTGACGCTTCCGTCCCGGGTCAGAGGGGGATCAATGATGGGAAAATTGGGCTGCGACATACCGTTGCACCTCCTCAGCTCAGACGGGTGATCATCAGGGAAGCGCCCGCAGAGCCCGGAAGCAGCGTCGCGGCGGACACGATCCCAAACATCTGCAGGGATACGGTGGTGCCGGCGGCAAGGTTGAGCATAACCTCATTGGAGAAGTGGCTGAGAGACACCAGCGGCGCGATGGTGGAGGCCGTGTTTGCGGCGCCGTTGATCAACAGGGTGGTCCCGCTGGCCAGGGAGGCGGTGGTGTTCAACTCATAGGACAGACGGTAGCGTCCGGCGGTGTTCACGGTGAAAACGGTGTTGGCCGCGTTGACCGTAATGTCGGCGGGCAGAACCTGGGCGTCGGGCAGCGGGACGAGAACACCCGCCAGCACCACCGCCAGCACAGAGCCGCTGGTGTTGGCCGCAAAGCTGGAGGTGGCCGTCACATTGACGCCGGTGGGGCCGGTGGGGCCGGTGACGCCGGTAGCTCCGGTGACCCCGGTGGCCCCGGTGGCTCCGGTGGCGCCTGTCGCTCCGGTGGGGCCGGTGGCTCCGGCGGCGCCGGTAGCACCCACGGCTCCTGTGCTTCCGGTGGCTCCGGTGGCACCCGTGCTTCCGGTGGCTCCAGTGGGGCCGGTAGCCCCGTTCGCGCCGGTGGCCCCGGTGGGACCGGTAGCGCCTGTGGCGCCGATCACGCCGTCAGCTCCGGTGGGACCGGTGGCTCCGGTGGCACCCGTGCTTCCGGTAGCGCCGGTGGCTCCGGTGGGGCCGGTGGCACCCGTGGGGCCGGCAGGGCCGGTGGGACCGCCCGCAGGGCCGGTGGGGCCGGTGGGACCGGTGGGGCCGGTGGCGCCCTGCATTTGGGACGCCTCCAGAGCGCCCTGCATCTTTGCTCTCAGAAAGAGCTGGTTCTGGACGGTGGTCTCCAGCAGATCGCGCACGCTCTCGTTGGCGGCCAGCACGTCGCTGACAGTGGCCGGGGGGCCGCTGAGACCGGGCAGGGTACCCAGGATATATTGAAGTTTCTCGCCCTCGGCGTTCAAAATGTGGCTGAGACCCAGCTCCTCCATGGCGATGGAGGACAGGATCTGATTGACTGCGTCTTCCCGGTCAATCGGGGGATTGACAACGGGAAAGCTGGGCATAGACATGGACAAAACTCCTTTCCAGACGGCGTAAGCCGGTTGTTTGGCCGGATAGACCGGCCCCGGCAGACGCCTGATATATCGTATGTGCCCGCAGTCCGGCAGGTTCCGTCTTTCGACATTCTCCAATGGGGAGCCGTGCGCATAAAATGGACCGGCGGCGCGGACCACGCGCCGTACATCCGCCGCTTTCTGCCCAAAGGAGAACATTCCGAAAGGGAGCGGTGATTGGAGTAGGTAAGATATGTCTATGCCTTCTTTTCCTCCCTGTGGGGCGGATATGACAAAAGATGAGGCGCTTACGATGATTATTGCCTCCATTGCCATGGAGGAGCTGGCACTCAGCCATATTTTGAATGCCGAAGGCGAGAAGCTTCAATATATTCTGGGCACACTCCCGGGAGGGCAGAAAATCTGCGCCAGCCCCCAGGAGGTTTTGGCGGTAAACAAGAGTGTGACAGAGCTGCTGAACACTGTGATGCAAAGCCAAATGCTGCTGAAGGGAAAAATGGAAAAGGCACTGGAGGCCGGAAGCTGCACACCCGCGCCGGAGCCGCCCTGTCCGGGAGGCCCGTCCTGCGGCGGCAGCCCGTGCTGCCAGAAAAGTGCGATTCAGCTGGTCGGCCGGTGTGATGGCTTTTCCTGGGACAATGGTTTTTTCCTGCCTTGGAAATGCAGGGGACGCAGGGGCTGCGGCATTCGCTGGAGTGAGGAAATGCCCGGACTGGTGAATTTGGACCCGAAGAAAACCTATGGGTTGAATTACACCATAAATGTCCGCGGCCCGTACCGCGGGGACGGCGCGGGAGCCATCTTTGTCAGGCTCACACCTTGCGATGCGTTTCAGGAGGTGCCGCCCCTTTATTTTTCTGTAAAATGCTTGGAGTGCGCCCCCTTGACGCTGCAGTATTCCACCATACTTTTCCCGCAGGAGCATCCTGTTCCCTGCGCCGACCTTTCCCTGCTTCTGAATTATGGAGGCAGCCTTTTTGTAGAGCAGGCGTCCCTTGACATCTATGAGATTTAGGCATTGATTTGCCCAGCACTGTTTTAACTCCGGGTTCCTCCAGACCGCGTTTGACTCTGCGTACCCTCCGCTGCCCCTCCTCCCGACAGTGTCTGATGGCAGCGCATCACGCCATAAGAAGGGCTGTCAACCGGCCTGACTGTCCATTTCGAGCAGAAAAAAGGCCCACTCAGGCAGAACCTATTGTCTGACGCCAAAATTTCTGTTATGGTGTAGATGTAACTGTGGGTCCGGCAAGCTGCCGGGGCCATCAAGAAAAAATCGGCGAAGAGGTACCCTTTGCCGGAACAGGGGGAAACATGAACAAACAGGAATTAATTGAGCGCATGGCGGATAAGACCAAGCTGACAAAAAAGGACTGCGGCGCCGTCCTGGACAGCCTGCTGTCCACAGTCACGGAGGCTTTGCAGGAGAGGGAACCCGTCAAGCTGAGCGGCTTTGGCAGCTTTGAGGCAAAGCGCCGGGCGGCCAGAACGGGGCGCAACCCGCAGACGAGAGAAACCGTAGAGATCCCGGCGCAGATTGTCCCCGCGTTCAAAGCGGGGAAGGGGCTGAAAGAAAGCGTGGCCGGCCAAAGAGAGAACTAACTGCGCATTTGCGGCGGCGGTCAGGCTCCGCGCGCAAGCGGGACAAATGCTGCGAAGCCCTATTGAGAACCAGGGGGAAAACACTTGAAAAAACTAGCAATTCTTTTTGCGCTGACGCTCTGCGCAGCGCTGGCGGGCTGCAGCCAGCCCGCCCAGGGCGAAGAATCTCCTGCGCCGCAGGAATCTTCCAAAGCCGAAGTTATCACTGCTTCTCCGGCTGACGAGTCTGATGAACCAAGGCCGCCGGAGGGGGAACGGACGGTCACGCTTTATATCGGCACAAAGGCCGGGGGGTTTGCGGAGTACGCCATGACCTACGAGGGGGAGCTGACCCCGGAAGCGTTGATCCAGGGGATCGCGGATCTGACCGGCTGGGATTTGACCCTGGCGGAGAGCGTCACCAGCGGCAAGGGAGGGATGGGCGTGTGCCTGTCCAGCGAATCAGCCCTGTTTACCGGCCCTCCCGACCCGCAGAAAGAGGAGTTCCGTATGTACGATGTGGGTCAGCTTGCGGAGACAATTTTGGACAGCATCCAAAAAACCTTGCAGGAGGGCTTTACTTTGGAGGGCGGCGACCCGGATACACTGGATATTTGGTACTACATGGAGGGAACGAAGCCTTTGGAGCTTCCCGCCCTGGGGCTGTCCTGGCCGATTGACCAGCCGTATCAATGGACAGGAGCGAGAAGTGAGTAGTATCAGTGTTTTTATGCTGTTTGCCCAGAGCGTCGAACTGCAAAAGGCGGCGGGGGAGTGAAATCCCCAGCCGCCTTTTTTAACGCCTGCCGGCAGAAGAAAAGTCGCGCCGCACAGCCTCGATAAGGTACAATAAATTGCGAAAAAAGGAAAAGGATAAGGCGAATGCCCTCCTGCGCCGTGTTTTTTGAAACAATCGGCGCCGGGAAAATTCTTCTTTGGCCCATTGCTCACAGGGCATGTCCGAACAGGCGCAAACGCGTGGCGGAACTGGACTTTCCGGCTCCCTGCGGCCCTTGCTTCAGCGGACAAATTTGGCGAGCTGTCCGCCAGTCTGGGCGTTCTCCGGCGATCCCCCTTGTTTTTTACGGGAAATGACACTATAATAGGCTGAGAAACCGTTTCAGCCATAGATGTTTGCTGTCCCATGAAATTTGTCAGGGTTTCTGCATATTTCCCTGGCGCCCGCGGAGATTTTTGTCGCGGGTCCGCACATGCAAAGCATATTCGGAGGTGACAGAATGCCAGAGCGCCCAACGTTAAAGACCATCGGGCAGATAGCGGGATTGTCCCACGTAGCGGTGTCCAAGGCGTTGCGGGATGCCCCGGACATCTCCGCCGCCACCAAAGAGCGTGTGAAAAGAATTGCCGATGAATTGGGGTATACACCCAATGTGGCGGCCAGAAACCTCTATCTCCGGCGCACCAGCGCCATCGGCATGATCGTCCCCGCCATGGGGGACAACACGGCCTATGACCTTATTTTTAACGAAGTCAGCGCGGCAGCGGCGGCGCTGGACTTCTGCGTCATGCTGGGCAGCAGCCACCGCAGCCCTCAGCTGGAGGCGCGCCATTGCGGCATGATGGTGGGCAATCAGGTGGGGGCGCTGATCGTGGCGCCCTGCACCAGCGACGTATCCCATATCAAAGCGGCCTGCGGCCCTACGCCCGTCATTTTCATAGGAGGCAAAACCGATCTGGAGGAGGAGTACGCCCTGGTGTGCGACTATCGCCACAGCGGGACGCTGGCGGTGGAGCATTTGACCGGGCTGGGCCACAGAGACATTGTCCTGCTCACCTATGAGCCGGAGAACCGCACGATCCTGCAAAAGGAGGAGGGCTTTTCCGCGGCGATGAAATCCCGGGGCCTCACGCCCCGGATTCTTCGGACGGGGAACGCCGCCGATGCGATGCGGGCGGGGATGGAGGCGGTGAAGCTGCTGCTGGAGGGAGGAGGGCTGCCCACCGCCATCTGGTGCGCCAGCGACTATATGGCGGTGGGGGCTGTCAGCGCCCTGAGGCGCCATGGGCTGTCCGTCCCGGGCGACATCTCCGTGATGGGGCACGACGATCTCTATTCCGGCCTGTACCCGGAAGCGGGCCTCACCACCCTGCGCACGCCGATGGCGGAGATGGGCAAGGCGGCGGTGGAGCTGGCCATCGCCTTGATTGAGCACGACAGCCGGATTCATCCCCGGCAGGTATTTCGGTCCTCCCTGGTGGTTCGCGGCAGCACCGGGGCGGTCCGGCCCTGATCTTCCAAAGAAAGGGATCAGCTTTATGGAAGAGCGCAAACAGCGGCAGACCCCTCATGTCTTCGTAATTCTGGCCGTCCTTCTCCTGCTGGCCTCGGCGCTGACCTGGCTGGTGCCTGCCGGGAGCTACAAGCGGGAATTCCATGAGGCCGCCGGTCAGACGGTGGTGGTGCCGGGCAGCTTTGCCTACACGGAGCCGTCCCCGGTGGCCCCATGGCAGCTGCCCCGGCTCCTCTTTGAGGCCCTCACCACCGGTTCCGCCCCGCAGCTGATTTTCTTTGTCCTGCTTCTGGGCGGGGCCTTTGAGATTATTCTTGAGAGCGGGGCGGTGACAGCCCTGTGCGCCTGGGTGATCCGGCGGTTCCAGCGGCGGCGGGCGTGGCTTGTTCCGGCCTTTTTGGCGGTATTTTCGGTGTTTGGCTTCACCATGGGGCTGACCACCGCCTCCATTATCTTTCTTCCGCTGGGGATGGCGGCGGCAAAGTCCCTGGGCTATGACGAGAAGACCGGCATGGCTATGGTGATGCTGGGCACCAACGCGGGCTTTGCGGCGGGAATTTACAACCCATTCTCTGTCGGCGTCGCCCAGACTATTGCGGAACTGCCCCCGTACTCCGGGGCATGGCTTCGGTGGCTGCTGCTGGCGGCGCTGGTGCCTGCCACTGCCGCTTACATTCTCCGAAGGGCCGGAGAGCCGGCATGTTCCGGGAAAGGGGAGCTCTTCGCGGAGCAGACCTTCTCTCCGCGGCAGGGGCTAATATTGGCCCTGCTGCTCGGGGCGCTGGCCCTGGTGGTCTGGGGCGTGGGGGCACAGGGCTGGAAGGTGCCGGAGATTGCCGCCGTCTTTCTGGCGCTGGGCGTCGTCTGCGGCGCGGCGGCCGGATTTTCAGCAAATCGGATCTGCGCTCTGGAGGTGGCGGGGTGCAGAAAGATGGTTTCCGGCGCGCTGACCATCGGCCTGGCCGCCGCTCTGCGGCTGGTGCTGGTGCGGGGCGGGATTCTGGACAGCGTGGTCTACGGACTGCTTCAACTGGTGGAGCGCCTGCCCGCCTGGGGCCAGCTCCTGGGAATGTTTTACACCAACGCCCTGTTGGACCTGCTGATTACATCCGGCTCCGGCCACGCGGCGGTAGCTATGCCCCTGATGGTCCCGCTGGCCGACGCTCTGGGGCTCTCCCGGCAGGCGGCGGTGCTGGCCTTCCAGCTGGGAGACGGGCTGGTGAATCTGGTCTCTCCCATCTCCAACACGCTGGTGAGCTGCCTGGCCCTGTCGGGAGTCAGTTACCAGAAGTGGCTTCGGTATTTTTTGCCCCTGGTGGGAATCTATCTGATCATAGGCACAGGGTTTATGCTTCTGGCTGGTGCCGTGGGATATTAAAATAGCGGATGAAAAGGCCGCGGGACCCAAAGTCCCGCGGCCTTCTGTATTTTGGCCAAAGCCTGGCCTGGTATTGACAAATATGTGAATACATACTATAATATACCTTGTTCTTTCACGAGAAAGTATATATTATGTTATAAAATTTCACGAGAAAGAGGCATGGGCGCCCCTTTGGGGCGGAAACGCTTGGCCTTAAGAGGGATGTACGGCGGGACCGCCGCTGGGCTGCGGCGAACTATTGTGGGGGAGGAACCGATATGAAACACAGGGGAGTGCTGGCCGCGTTGGCGCTGTGCCTGATGCTGGCGCTGCTGCCGGGAAATGCACGGGCCGCGGAGACGGACAGTAAGTGGGGCGGGATCGTCACATGGAGCTATAACGAGAGTACAAAGACGCTGACCGTCTCCGGCGCCGGGCCGATGCCGGACGGTCCTCCGCCCTGTGACGACCTGTACGCTGTGCAGGCCCTTGTCATTGACAGCGGCGTTACAACCATCAGCGCCAAGTCATTTGAGTACTGCTCCAATCTTAAAGAGGTCACGATTCCGGCCAGCGTGGTCTCTATTGGAGACGAGGCGTTCCAGTCCTGCGGCAAGCTTGCCCAGGTCACTATCCCCGGCGACGGTGTTTCAATTGGGGACAGCGCGTTTGATTACTGCCAGGCGCTGACCAGCGCCGTCTTCTCCGGCAGCGTCGATTCAATTGGCGACAATGCGTTCAACTACTGCAAAAGCCTTTCCAGCCTCATATTCGAAAACGACGTCGGATCAATTGGGCAAAACGCGTTTTATAGCTGCGATGCCCTGACCGACATTGTGTTTCAGGGTAAAGTGGGCCCGATTGGGCAGGCTGCGTTTTCCTACTGCAGGGAATTGAACGACATTGCCTTTTCCAACGATGTTGAGTCCATTGGAAGCGAGGCGTTCAGCTGCTGCAGTAAGCTGACTGACGTTGCAATCAATGGCAGCGTGGGGCGCATTGGGGAATCGGCGTTTTATGGCTGCGACGCCCTGACCTCGGTCATGATTTCCGGCAACGCGGCCTCCATCGGAAATAATGCGTTTGAGGGCCTGGAAAATCTTACGAAGTTTCATGTGGGCGGCACGCTGGGATCAATTGGAACGTATGCGTTTTACGACTGCACCGGGCTGACGGAGTTCCCGGCCGTCGACGGCGGCATGACCGGCCCTATCGCTATCTATGCGTTCGCGGGCTGCACCGGATTTCACAGAATTATGCTCCCGGAGGGAGTTACCATTATCGGAGCCGCCTCCCTATACAGCTGCAGCAATCTGACGGCGGTCTGGATACCCGACAGCGTGACAAGGATTGTCGATGGCGCCTTTGATTCGTGGACACTCAAGGACATCTATTACGGCGGGACGGAGGAACAGTGGAAGTCCGTCGAGGGATATGATGACGTGCAGAACGACGGCCTCCCGGTGATCCACTATGGCTGCAAACGTGAATTCCCGGAGACCGCCGCGGGGGACAACGAAACGCTGCGGCGGCTGGTTCAAAACGGGATCGGCGCCGGACTCACTGAGATTGAGCTGACCGGCGACATCGATCTGGGCAGCGCTACGCTGCCCATTCAGGACAGGTGCAATCTTGTGCTGGATCTGAAGGGACACCGGATTACCTCCAGCGCCGACCCGGCCATCACGGTTGTGGGAAGTCTCACGGTGAAGGACAGCACGGAGAAGAGTTCTCCCGCCGTCGGCCAGGACAACCGCGTGAGCTACGCCTGCGACGGCATCATCAGCAGCACCGGCCTCTCGCGCGAGGTGATCGATGTGCAGTTCGGCGGCTCCTTTACCCTTCTGGGCGGTACGGTGAGTGGCAACAGCAGTGATATCGCCATCAGGGTCACCGGAGCGCCGAGCGAGGACTCAAACCCGGACGGCATGGAGACCACGGTAGACATCGACGGCGGTTATGTGGAGGCGGGAGGCCCTGCCATTTCGGTGTCCGGGGTATCTGGCTATGTGAGGGCAAACGGTGGTGTGATGCTCAGCCGGGGCGCCGCGGTCATTCTCAGCCCGGAGACGTCGGCGGAAAACAACACCCGCATTTCCGTGAGCGGCGGCACTTTGATCAATAAGAGGACCGGCCAGCTCTCCTGCGGCATCTACCAGCCGCAGAACGGGAGCGTTAGCATTTACTCCGGCAGGATCATCGTCGAAAACGGCATTGGCGTTCTGGTGCGGGGGGAAGGGAGGCTGAGCGTATGGTGGTACAGATCACAGAAACTGCCGCCCGAGATCACCGCCGGCGGCTCCGGCACGGGTATCATCGGCAGCTCGGACCTGGAGCTGTCTGCCGGAAAGAAAATCGTGCTGGATCATAAGAGCGGATATCCGCAAAGCGACAGGATGAGTTACGAGCTGAGCACCTCCTTAAACTCCTTAGCGCTGGAATTCCAGGCTGAAGCGCTTGCCGCCGACGGATATGAACTGAAACGCGAAGATCGGTTCACAGACCGGATCAGGTATACCTTTGGCCCTATTGTCACCTACCAGATCACCTTTGACTCCAACGGTGGTACGGCCGTCACACCGGGCACCATGGAGACGGACACCAGCGGACGGATTGCCCAGCTTCCGGCGGAGCCTGTCCGAGAGGGATATGTGTTCAGGGGCTGGAGCACAGAGAAAGATGATCTCGCGTATAGGGTTGGGACCGGCAGTCAACTGCGGCGGGATACCACGCTCTACGCACTGTGGACGCCAAACGGGGCCCATATTATCAGCGTTTATTATTGTAATGACAGCGGCGTTGAGTACTTCATCGGGTATAGAGTCACCGGCACAGACGGCGTGCTTAGCGACTGGCCCTCCCGGGATACCATTCACGGCCCAATTGTGGGCTGGTTTACCAACCCTGCCGGCGGCGAGGAGTACAGTGAAGACCATGTTTTTACCGGGGATACCAACGTCTATGGGCATCGGACCCCGGACACGCCCCCGCCCTATGACATCGCCTTCGATCCAAACGGCGGCAGCGGCAGTGCGGTCACCATAACAACGGACGAAAAGGGAAGACTGGACAGCTGGCCTGCCGAACCCACCCGGGACGGATATGTCTTTATGGGATGGGGCCGATGGCCAAGCGGCAGCTACCTGGTGGGGCAGAAGGAGACTTTCTTCCGCAGCGAGACCCTCTATGCTCAGTGGATGCAGGAGGGCGGCTACGTCATCCGCTTCTCCCTGAACGAGGATGACTCCGATACGGTTTCCGAGACCAGGAATACCAATCTGCAGGGCCGGCTGGACCGGTGGCCGGACACCCCTCTGCGCGCCGGTACGGACTACATTTTCAGCGGCTGGTACACCAGCTCCTCCGGAGGCTCGCGGCTGAATTTTGACCACCGCTTTTACGGAGATACCAGGCTTTACGCCCACTGGATTCAGCGCAGCAGCGCGGGGGCGGGCTATTGTGTCATTACCTTTGACGCAAACGGAGGTACCGGCAGCTCTGTTCTGATGACGGAGCAAAATGGACGGCTGGCGTTTCTGCCATACAATGATCCTGTCCTTGCCGGGTATACCTTTGCGGGCTGGTTCACCGGAAAGAGCGACGGCAGTGAAGTGACCACCGCCACCGTTTTTACGGCGGACACCACCGTGTATGCTCATTGGACGGCGAACGGCGACACCCCCGGCCCCGATGATCCCGGGAAGTTTACCGTCACCTTTGACCCCAACGGCGGCACCGGCGGCGGAAGCATGACCACAGGGGAGGACGGAAAGCTTGCCGCGCTGCCGGGAAATCCGACCCGAGAGGGCTATGTGTTTGCGGGCTGGTTCACCGGGAAGAGCGACGGCAGTGAGGTGACTACCGCCACTGTCTTTGCGGCGGACACCACCGTGTATGCTCACTGGACGGCGAACGGCGACACCCCCGGCCCCGATGATCCCGGGAAGTTTACCGTCACCTTTGACCCCAACGGCGGCACCGGCGGCGGAAGCATGACCACAGGGGAGGACGGAAAGCTTGCCGCGCTGCCGGGAAATCCGACCCGAGAGGGCTATGTGTTTGCGGGCTGGTTCACCGGGAAGAGCGACGGCAGTGAGGTGACTACCGCCACTGTCTTTGCGGCGGACACCACCGTGTATGCTCACTGGACGGCGAACGGCGAGACCCCCGGTCCCGACGATCCCGGAAAGTTTACCGTCATCTTTGATGCCAACGGCGGCACCGGCGGCGGAAGCATGACTACAGGTACGGACGGAAAGCTCACCGCGCTGCCGGGAAATCCGACCAGAGAGGGCTATGTGTTTGCGGGCTGGTTCACCGGGAAGAGCGATGGGGGTGAAGTAACCGCCGCCACTGTCTTTACAGCGAACATCACCGTGTACGCTCACTGGACGGCAAACGGCGACACCCCCGGCCCCGACGATCCGGGGAAGTTTACCGTCACCTTTGATCCCAACGGCGGCGCCGGCGGCGGAAGCATGACTACAGGTACGGACGGAAAGCTCGCCGCCCTGCCGGCCAACCCTGTCCGCGGAGGCTATGTCTTTGACGGCTGGTACACCGCCCGGCTTGGCGGCACGAGGATCGGCACCGGCACCGTCTTTACGGAGAACACCACCGTCTATGCCCATTGGAACAGGGAAGCGGATGCCGGTATCTATTATCGAATCTATACGCCGTATCGCGCCCCCGGCGGCAGCTTCTATGTGAGCCATGCCACCGCAGCAGCGGGTACCCGTGTCACCATCGAGCTCAGTCCCTGGAGCGGTTACGAGCTGGATTGGTTGCTGGTAACCGACCTTGTTACCGGGCAGGATATGCGCCTGACCTGGCACAACAGCAATGAATACAGCTTTATCATGCCTGCCGGCGACGTGGAGGTGGGAATCACCTTTGCGGTCAGGTATACCGGCGGTTTCAATGGCACCGATGGTTCTTATAGTGTTCCGAATTCTGTCCCAACAAGTACAAAGCCCATCCGATGGTATTATAGCAACGGTGCCATCTACCACGTCACAGACGGTCTTGTTCCTGCCGATGCCTTGCTTACCAGGGATATGCTCATCTCAATTCTCTACAACCTGGACAGCGCCAGCACAGGTAAGCCGGAATCCTGGGCCATCGATCATTCCATTGTCCCCGACGTCTACGAGAGCTTGCTCTGGGGTGTTGATAAGCCGGTAAGCCGTGAACAGGCCGTAGTGATTCTCTTTAGCTACGCGCAGTATAAAAACTACAGCACCTTTGAGCGGGCGGACCTTACCGGTTATGCCGACTACGGTCTGATTCGGCCCATAGCGCGGCCTGCCATGTCCTGGGCCCGGGCCGCCGGACTGATAGCAGGAACCTCTGCCGGTACGCTCTCGCCCCGGAACAACCTGACATGCGGACAGGCAAGCATTATTCTTTCGCGTTTTACAGGCAAATGAGGGATAATCGCGGCAGAGGATTATGCGGTTACGTTTCGGTTCCTGCATGACGGATAATATCCGGCAAAAACAGGGACAGATGATGCGTAAAAACTTCTTAAAAAGAGGTTCGCTGCGGGGAAAAGCCCCCGCCCGGGTTCATCCTGGGCGGGGGCTTTTATAGCGGAAAATTGTGGTTCAATGTCCCGGCCGGCAATGGGCCGGGGCGCTTGATGTCAAGGCTTTTCATATTCGACCCGCAGCTTTTCCAAGGCTTTTTTTTCGATGCGGGACACATAGCTTCGGGAAATCCCACACAGCGATGCGATTTCTCGCTGGGTGAGGGGAGGCTGGCCGCCCAGACCGTAGCGCAGGCGAATAATTTGGGCTTCCCGCCCGGTGAGGCAGGCGCTTACGCACCGGCGTACCTTGGCGCAGGCGTCCCGCAGGTCCAGCTCCTCCAGCATGTTGTCGTCCACCCGCACCACGTCGATGAGAGAGAGGGAGCCGTTTTCTGTTTCACTATCCAGCGAGTCGGAGAGAGACAGCTCACCCTGGAGCTTGCGCTGAGAGCGAAAATACATCAGTATCTCATTTGCTATTCACTTCTAACGGCTCTATATCGCCCCTTTCTGCCGATTTTTCAAAATTTTCGGTATTTTTACACGATGTTACAGCGTTCCCCATGCCAACGGGGATTTCCGGGAACTCAAACGCATACTCTGAGCCAAACAGGATGATGTGGGCTTGTGTCCCGTCCCATACGATCTCCTTGACGAAGGTGCGGATAGCCGCGCGTTTCTGTTCTATCGTCATTCCGTCTACGCTGTCTTTAAAGGAGGCAAGGAGCTGTGCCAGCAGATCATACTCAATATCGGCCAAGGTATGGCTGGCGGTCAGTTCTTTGAGTTCGTCCAAATGCCGCTTTAAGGTTTCACCTTTGTCGTGGAGTTCATCGATCTGTTTTACAATGTAGGCTTCTGCGGAGGTGCCGGACGCTTTGCTTAACGTAGATACCAGCCCTTTGATCTCGTCCTCGTTGGCGGTGATATCAGCTTCAATTTTGGCAAGCTGCTCGTCATAGCTCTGGCGATTACCTGTCAGCACCTTTTTACTGTGTTCAAGCTGCTGAAGGAAGTCGGAACCGTCCTCGCTCAATAACTTTAGCTGTTCTATGACGTTCGCGTCCATAATATTGCCGTTGCAATTCTTGATATTGCACACATGGCCCCGGCTCCGTTCTTTCATGGAACACAGATAGGTATAAATCGTTTCCCCTTTGGCGTTCAGCCGCTGGGAGGCTTTGGGGCGCATAAAATCGCCGCAGTTGCCGCAGATCAAGAGGCCGGAGAGCAGGGCAACATTGCTTCTGGGCTTGCGATAGCTCTTTGACCTGTTTTGTTCCAAAAGCTGCTGAACCTTTACCCAGGCTTTGCCGTCGATGGTTCCTGGGTGCTTTCCCACTGATACGATCCATTCGTCCATGGGCTTGACCTGGTTGGCCTTGCCTTGTTGCTGTAAGGTACGGTTGTAGGCCATAATGCCATGTATGCCGTCAAAATCGCTTTTCTCGGAAAACAGGTCTACGTTGTTTTCCGTCAGGTATTGATAGGCGGCATCATCCGCAATCAGATAGACGGGGTTGGAGAGGATATTTTTGAGGGCAAAGCGCGTAAAGTCTTTCCCATTTTTGGTTGTGAATCCATTTTGCAATAGAAAGGTTTCTGTTTTGGTCAAAGAGTTGGTTTCCAGGAACTTTTCAAAGATCAGCTTTATCATGCTGATTTCTTCTGGGATGGGCTTCAGCTTACAGGCTTTACGGGTTTTGCCATCTATCGTTACGTGGGAAATACTTTCCGAGGCATAGCCGGTAGGGGTCACGCCGCCCAGCCAGCGCCCGGTTTTAGACAGCTCGTGCATATTATCCCGGATACGCTCGGCTATGGTTTCCCGTTCCAACTGGGAAAAGACCGAGGAAATATACATCATGGCCCGGCCCATGGGGGAGGACGTGTCGAACTGCTCTTTGATGGAGATGAAGTCGATTTTCATTTGATTGAACTGCTCAATCAATTTTGCAAAGTCTCCAATATTGCGGCTGATCCGATCCAAGCGGTAGACTACGATGGCCCGAAAGCTATGCTCCTGGGCATCGGCCATCATCTTCTTAAACTTTGGGCGTTCCAGGGAACCCCCAGAGAAACCTTCATCTTCATAGACCAAGGCATCATCGGCGGCGGAGTTTCCAAACTGCATACGGATGTACTGCTTGCACATTTCAATTTGGTTTTCAATGCTTTCTCCTTTCCCTGTAAATTTGGATTTGCGGGAGTAGATCACGAATTGTCCGTCGTTTTTCATTTGCGTCACCTCATTATGTTATATATTTTGAAGTATTATATCATAGCGTCTACAATCCATCAATGGGAAGGGGAGAGTTTGTCAAGAGTTTTGATAGAGATATTTCAACAAATTTCCCATATTTCAATAATATTATAACATTTTTCAGCAAGATATGCAAAAAACGCGATGTGAACCATCGCGTTTTTTTCTTACCCCAAAGGAGGGCCTGCCTATGCCGGAAGTCACTATATCCGATTATTTTTACGGCGCTGAATCAGAAGAATTTATCTATTTCAAAATTCCCCGCCTGCTGATCACGGACGAGAAATTCAAGCACGTTTCCACAGACGCCAAACTTCTTTATGGTATGCTGCTGGACCGCATGGGCCTGTCCGCGAAAAACAACTGGTACGACGACTGCGGGCGCGTCTATATCTACTACACCGTAGACGAGATATGCGAGGATATGTGCTGCGGACGGGACAAGGCCATGAAGCTGCTGGCCGAGCTGGACAAGAAGAAAGGGATCGGTTTGGTGGAGCGTGTCAAGCAGGGCCAGGGCCGCCCCACCAAGCTCTATGTCAAGCGGTTCACCACCCGGACAGCGCCCTCGAAACCCGTGGCTTCCCCTCCAGATAATTTCACGCCCTGCCCAGACGTCGAAAAAAACCACCCCAAGACGTCGGAAAAATCGACCTCAAGACGTCGGAAAAAACCACCTCAAGAGGTCGAAAAAACCGACCCTAATCATACTGAGGGAAATCAGCCTGACTTTAACCACCTTGATTCATCCATCCCTCCCCCCAAGCCCCCCGGCGCTGTCATGGGGATGGATCGATACGAATTGAGGGAGGAAGTCAAAGTAAATATTGATTTTGAAGGCCTACAGCGGGCCCACCCCTATGACGATGTGGAGAGCCTTTTGGAGTTGGTAGTGGACGTGCTGGGCAGCACCGCCCCCACCCTGCGGATTGCTGGCGAAGCATTGCCAGCGGGCACAGTGAAGCAGCGGTTCCGAAAGCTGGACAGCACCCACATTGAGTACATCATTGAGGCCATGAGCCAGACCACCACAAAAATAAACAATATCCGGGCCTATCTTCTCACGGCGCTTTACAACGCGCCGGTGACGATGGGCCCTTACTATTCCGCCGCCGTGCGGCATGACTTTGGCTGAAATAAATCTCACCATGAGACACATTTGCAGCCATAAGACCAACTTTGTGTTAAGAATTGTGTTTCACCATGAGACACGATTTTTAGCAAATAAATCAAAAATGGAGGTAATTCAATGGCAAACGAACCCAGCAAGACCCCGACCCCCCAGCCCCAAGCCGTCCCGCTGTCCAAAATCCACGATCTGCCCGGCGTGGTGATCAGCAAGCAGCCGGACAAGAGCTACGGCGGCCTCGTCACCAGCATCCAGGCGGGCGGCGTGAAGGAGCCGGTGGTGCTCCGTCTGCGGGAGGACGGCGAATACCAGCTTGTCACCGGCTACCGCCGCCGCAGGGCGTGTGAGCTGGCAAAGCTGAAGGACATCCCCGCCCTGGTGTATGAGATGTCCATGCCGTCGGCGCTGAACTATCACCGTCAGGTGAAGAACCAGCCCGGCATCCCGATCCCCGGCAAGCCGGTGCTGCCTGCCGCCCCGGACAAAAATGGGCCGACAGCCGACGTCAAGGGGCCGGAAAATCCGACCACCCCCGCCGCCGCTGATAAGGCCAAGGACGGGGACAAGCCCGCCCAGGAGCCCAAACCCGCCGCCGACCAGGGCCAGGGGAAGCCTGCCGAGGGGAAAAACCCGGCGCAGGGCCCCGCCCCCGCCGCCGCTGACAAGGCCGAGGACAGGGCCAAGCCTGTCCAGGAGCCCAAGCCCGCCGCTGCCCAGGGTGAGCAGAAGCCTGCCGAGGGGAAAGACCCGGTGCAGGCTCCCGCCGCCGCTGACAAGGCCAAGGACGGGGACAAGCCCGCCCAGGAGCCCAAGCCCGCCGCCGACCAGGGCCAGCAGAAGCCCATCGAAGGGAAGGACCCGGCGCAGGCCCCCGCCCCCGCCGCCGCTGACAAGGCCAAGGATGGGGCCAAGCCCGCCCAGGAGCCCAAGCCCGCCGCCGACCAGGGCCAGCAGAAGCCCATCGAAGGGAAGGACCCGGCGCAGGCCGACGCCCCCGCCGCCGCTGACAAGGCCAAGGACGGGGCCAAGCCTGCCCAGGAGCCCAAGCCCGCCGCTGCCCAGGGTGAGCAGAAGCCTGCCGAGGGGAAAGACCCGGCGCAGACTCCCGCCCCCGCCGCTGCTGACAAGACCAAGGATGGGGCCAAGCCCGCCCAGGAGCCCAAGCCCGCCGCCCAGGATCAGGAGAAACCCGCCCAGGCCCCCGCTGTCACCGGCACCGCAGCCAAGGGCCCCATCGGCACAGCCATCTCCCAGGTGCTTCCGGATCGGCTTTCGCCCCCGGACGAGGCGGCCAGGAAGGATTTTCCCGCGCCCAAGGAAAGTGAATCCTTTTCCGTGGTGCTCCATCCGGCCTACCTGGAAAAATCCGACTACAACACCGTATCGGTGGACACCAAGAGCGAGGACTATGCTGAGCTGAAAAAGTCCATCGAGCTCAACGGCGTGAAGGACCCGGTACTGGCCCGGATCGGGGAAAAGGGCACCCTGGAGATCATTTCCGGCCAGCGCCGCCACATGATCGCCACGGAGCTGAACTACCCCGTCCCCACCATTATCCAGAAAATTTCCGACGCCGACGCCAAAATCCTGGTGGCGGACGGCAACCTCCACCGGCCCAAAATTTCCACCTACGATCTGTCCCGCACCCTGCGGATGAAGATGGAGGGCATGAAGCAGAAGGCGGGCCGCCGCAAAAAGGGCAGTTTCAAAGCCGAGGAACTTTATAGTGATGTGAAGCTGGCCCAGGAGATGGGTATGCCGGTCAGCAAGCTCAACCGCCTTGTCCGGCTGTCCGAGGCCACCAA
The DNA here is from genome assembly GCA_910584835.1 of uncultured Oscillospiraceae bacterium. Lineage (GTDB taxonomy): Bacteria > Bacillota > Clostridia > Oscillospirales > Oscillospiraceae > Enterenecus. The sequence goes on from CAJUEG010000005.1 coordinate 18,923, forward strand.
GGATGTGTGTGACCGGGTGGACGATGGTTCCCTCACCCTGTCCGTCGCGTCGGCCCTGTCCTTCTTGAAGCCGGGAAACCAGGATGGCGTACTCCATCTGCTGGATTTGGGCTATAAAGTGCCTGCGGAACGGGTGGAATACATGAAGAAGGTGGAAAAGGAGGGCAAGCTGAACGATCAGTCCATGCGGGATGTGTTGGACGGCAAAAACGTGCTGGACCCGCCCCAGGAGACGGCGGCCCACGCGCCCGAACCCACCCAGGCCAGCGCCCCCGCCGCGTCCGCCATCCCCCCGTCCCCGGACGTGGGCCACTCCACCCCGGCGCCGGACGCCCCCGCCGCCGGACAGCCCGGACAGGCCCCGGAAGGGGCTGAGCCCGCTGTCCCTGATGGCCCGTCCGCTCCCGCGCCCCAGGCCCAGGAAGGCCAGGAGCCCGTTGACGGCAGACAGGATCGGCCCGAGTACACGAAGGTGGTTTTGGCTGGGGATCGCCTGCGCAAATATTTTCCGGACGTGATGATGACGCCCCGGGAGATCGAGGAAAGCATCTACGAGGCCCTGGAGGAGCGCCGCCAGCGCCAGCAGAAGGAGAATGAAAGGCTGACGATCTTCCCCAAGCGGGGGCCGAAGCATTAAATGGTAGAGTTCACCGCCAATGTCGCCAATCTGGGCAAATACAATGCCGGGGTGCTGACCGATACCGCGCTTCCCTTTCCCACCACCAAAGAGCGGGTGAGGGCCGCCCTACAGAAAATCGGTGTGGACGGCCTGCGCTATGAGGAAATCATCATTTTGGACTATTCCATCGGCGTCAAAGGGGTGGCACGGGCCCTGGGTGAGTTCACCCACATCGACGAGCTGAACTACCTTGCCAGCCGGTTGAATGAGCTTGACCCAGAAGAATTGATGAAATTTACCGCCGCCGTGGAGCATGGGGAGTACGCCAGCAGCGCGGAGGAATTGATCAACCTCACCTACAACCTGGATCACTACGAACTCTATCCCGTCCAGAACGCGGAAGAATACGGCCTCTGGCTGGTGGATGAACTTATGGTATTGCAACTGCCGGAGCAGGCGCGGGATTACTTCGATTTTGAAGCCTACGGCGAGGCCACCGCCATCAACGAGGGCGGCACCTTCACCTCCCATGGGTATATGCTGGCTGGGCCTGAGCCCTTCCAAAAGGTGTATGACGGCCAGCACATCCCGGAGCAGTACCAGGTGTTCCAGTACCCCGTCCGGCAAAAGATCACTGTGCCCCGTTCCCACAGGAGCCGGGACAGCCCCAGGCACAAGCGCCCTTGAGGGCGCTTTTTTTGCGCCCGAAAGCGGGTGGACCCTATTAAAAAGCCCCTGTTCGTTGTCTCCTGCTCAGGCGGGAAGGACTCGACGGCCATGCTGCTGCTGATGATCGAACGGGGTATGCCCATCGACATGGTGCTGGTGGCCGATACGGGGATGGAGTTTCCCGAAATGTACCGCCACTGGGATAAGCTGGAACAGCACCTATACCGGGAACGGGGCTTGAAGCTGACCATACTCCATCATCCCCAGGGCTTTGAATGGCTTATGTTCGACCAGCCAAAGGAGAAGCTGTCCGCGCTGGAACGACGTGAACGGGAGGAGGTGCCGCCCTATGGGAACGGCTGGCCCAGCACAAGGGTACGCTGGTGTACGGGCCAGCTAAAAGTACACCTGTTTAACAAGGCGTTGGCACAGCTCAAGACAGACTATGAGGTATTCCAATTCATAGGCATCGCCTCTGACGAGGATCACCGCTGTGTCACGGATGAACACATCCGTTATCCACTTGTCAGGTGGGACATCACCGAGGCCCAGGCGCTGCAAATCTGCTATGACCGGGGCTTTGACTGGGGCGGGCTGTATGAGATATATGAACGCTGCTCCTGCTGGTGCTGCCCATTGCAGCAGATCGGGGAACTGCGGAAGCTGCGCCGCCACCACCCGGAACTATGGGCCAAGCTGATGGAGCTTGACCAGCGCGCCCTGGATCAATTTGGGCACACGCCGCTGGGCCGCTTCAAAGACAACTGGACGGTGGCGGCGCTTGAAGAACGGTTTGCCGCCGAGGATCGGGCGCTGTGCCTGTTCAGCGGCATGGAACCCAAGCGCCGGAAAAGGCGCAGACCACCACATAAACATTCACATAAACATTGAAAGGAGCTGGATATTTGAACGTTTTGGTAGTAGAGCCAGGCATGGCCCCCTATGAAAAGGAGGTCAACGGGCTGGAAGAAATGCAGGCCACGGTGGGCGGCCTGATCACAGCCAGCTATCCCTATGAGGAACCCGTTGCCATCGTCAGCAATGACGAGAGCATCAATATGGGCATGGAGTTCAACCGCAGCATTGAGGGCGGCTACGGCGGTATCTTTGGCCCGTTCTTTGTCTGCGGGCTGACTGAGGACAGCTTTTGTTCCCTCACCCCGGAGCAGATGGAGCATTTCAAGAAGAAATTCCACCAAGCGGAAATCCTGATCGCCGCAAAGGGCAACACCCCCATCACGCTGAAAGTGGACCCCTGCCCCGCCACGCCGCCCGAGCATCCCAGACGCCCGCCCAAGACGCCGGGGCGGTAAACCATGCCGCCCGTATCAGATGAACGGCTGACCGAGCTGACGGAACGGCTGGAAAACGGGATCAAAGACCTGTACGCCAGCGGGAGGTATGCGGACTATCTGGCCGCTATGTCCAAGTTTCATCACTATAGCTACAGCAACGCATTGTTGATCCTGTTCCAATGCCCCACCGCTACCCGCGTTGCGGGGTACAAGGTATGGAAAACGGAGTTTGAACGCCAGGTGAAGCGGGGCGAACACGGGATCATGATTTTTGCCCCGAGCCAGCATAAGCGGGCCGCCATGGTGGAGAAGAAAGACCCCGCCACAGGCAAAACGTTGTACGGTTCAGATGGAAAGCCCTTGATGGAGCCGGGTTTTGTTCTCGCCACACGTTTTGTCCCCGTATATGTCTTTGACGTGAGCCAGACCGAGGGCCGGGAACTGCCCAACATTGGCGTGTCGGAGCTTTCCGGGGAAGTCACCGGCTATGAGGATATATCCGCCCGCCTGTCCGCCCTGTCCCCGCTGCCCATTATGTTTGGGGCCGTCCCAGGAACGGCAAAGGGCTACGCCAGCCACATGGAGGGCCGGATCGTGATAAAGCCGGGCATGAGCCAAGTACAGACCCTTAAAACCATGATCCATGAAATTGCCCACGGTAAACTCCATCCCCCGGACTTTTTGGCAGATCACCCCAAGCAGCGGCACGAGAAGGAAGTGGAGGCCGAGAGCGTGGCCTATGTGGTATGCCAGCACTTCGGCATCGACACTTCGGACTATTCCTTCGGCTATGTGGCCGGGTGGAGCCGGGGCCGGGAATTGAACGAACTAAAAGCGTCCCTGGACATCATACACAGCACCGCTGGGGAAATCATTGACGCCATCCAGCCGCCCCAGCGGAACCCGGAACAGGAACTATCCCAGGCCCCTCAGAATAATCACCATCGAAAATCCAAAAAAGCAAAGCGAAAGTGAGGTTAACCACATGGAAAACCCCAACAGCATCCCGGAGCGCATGAGGGAAATCGAAATCTTCGGCGTCCCCGCGCTGTATACCAACACCCCTATTGACCCGGAGGACATCTATCCGGGAATGTCCCTCTACGAACTCCAGGGGCGGGATGGCCGGTTCATGGCCTCGGTGCTTACCCCTGTACCCATCCCCGTCCTGTCGGACGGCCCCCGCGACTTGAAGCCGGGGGAACTGGTGATGGACACCGGGGCCGGGTACTACACCCCCGCCGAGTTTGAAGAAAAGTACCTCTCCCCGGACTATGGCGGCGGGGACAGCGCGGAGCGGTATGGAAAAGAAAGCTGACATCATCCTCATTTTGGAGGGGATCGTGGAGGAAAACACGAAAAGCTATCAATCAGACTTTACCCTTGACGTGGAGCGGCTAACTGCCGCCATGCTGGAACCTGTGCCGGAAAACCGCGTTTTCCTTTGGATGAGCCGTCCTTGTGGAACGTGGCTCTTTTGGGAGCGCGAAGTTTTTTTGCGTGATACCAGGGCGCACGACACCTGGACCCACCCGGACTACATTGCGCAGGCCGACCAAATCAAAGCATACCGCGTCACAGTGGCCCCCGGACGGTCCGGCGCGTTTGTGCTGGGCAAACTCCAACCGTTGAACTATGGGGAGCAGGTGGAACGTGTGAAGCGGCTGGCCCTGCCCGTACAGCAGGTAACACTCGACTTTGAGGGCGGCGAAACCCGCACCATGTCCTATGCGGACTATACCAGCCATTTCTGTGAATTGATGTGCCATTGCGCGCCGATCAAGACCACCCATTACCAGCCGGAAAACGAGGGGGAGCTTTCCGCCCTGCTCTACACGGAGCGGCATCCCCTAAAGCAGCGACCCCGTCGCCCGAAAAGGCCCCCTGCCCGGTAGCCCTGCCAAGACAGCGCCGCGTGCGGCGCTGTCCAAGCAAGTATGTCATTTGGTAGCACAAATGACCCTTGTTAGGGGGGAAGCCCCCCTAATACCCCCGCCCGAAATGCGTCTCACCGTGAGACGCGGAACCTGACAGGCGGCACATTTAATGTGTCTCATGGTGAGACACAAAACCCGGCGTGTTGAAACGCCGCCGCCGTTACACCTAAAAATAAATCTCATGGTGAGACACAATTCTATGAAAGGAGGTTTTTGTGCGTAAACGAAACCGCCATGTAAGCGTCTGGATGAATGAACAGGAATACCGGCACTTGAAGCGTCAGGCCGGGATCGCGGGTCTGGGCATCGACCCCTTCATCCGTAGCCTTGTTTTGGGCGTCCAGCTCCGCCCCCGCCCGCCCGACACCTACGCTGCCCTTCTCCGGGAGCTGTCCGCCCTGGGCAACAACGCCAATCAAATAGCCCACTGGGCCAACCTCCAAAAAAGCGTGTCCGAGGCGGATATCCGGCGGGCCGCCGCCCTGGTGTACGAGGCGTGGCGGCTGGTGAAGGAGACACTGTAATGGCCTACGACAAGATCATCCCCATACACCACCGGCTGGATCATTGCGTGGACTACGCGCGGAACGAGGAAAAGACCGGCCTGGGCCATGCCCTGGACTACGGGGCGAACCCGGCCAAGGCCCGGCTCGTCACGGGGATCAACTGTGACCCGGACTGTGCCTACCGGGATATGCAGGCCACCAAGCGCCGCTGGGACAAGAAGGGCGGCATATTGGGCTACCACATCATCCACTCCTACGCCCCCGGCGAGACCACCCCGGAACAGGCCCACGCCGCCGGGGTGGAGTTTGCCCGCCGCCTGCTGGGGGACCGTTACGAGGCGCTGGTGTGTACCCACACAGATCGGGAACATCTGCATTGTCACGTTGTTTTCAATTCTGTTTCCTTTGTGGACGGCAGAAAATATCGGAGCGATTTTGAGAGCTACTTTGACACCCTGCGGGGCGCCTCAAACGCCGTCAGCCGGGAATTTGGCCTGTCCGTCATTGAGCCGGAGGGCCACGGGAAGCACTACGCCCAATGGGACGCGGAGCGCACGGGCCGGGGCGATATGTCCCGGTTCATCCGCCAGGACATCGACGCCGCCCTTTTGGAGAGCTTCACGTTCGAGGGCTTTCTGACCGTTTTGCGGCGGCAGGGCTACGGGGTGAAGTGCGGCCCCAATGTGAAGCATACCGCCGTCGCCCCGCCTGGGGCTGGCCGGAATTTCCGGCTGGACAGCCTGGGGGACGGGTATACCGAGGCCGACATCCGGGCGCGGCTGGCCGCCGCCCGGAGGGGCACGCCACCGCCTCTGCCCCCGCCGCCGCCCGTAGTCCCCCGGCGCTATACCATCCGGCGGGGCAACGTCCGGCAGACACCCCGGAAAAAACTCCGCGGGTTCCGGGCCCTCTATGTGTACTATCTGTACCTGCTGGGCGGGCCCCGGCCCACACGCCGCCGCCCCGTCCCCTTCTCCGTCCGGGCGGACGTGAAAAAACTGCGCCAGTACCAGCGGCAATGCCAGCTTCTGCGGGAGTACCGCATTGATGATGATGGGCAGCTCGCCATGCTGGGAGAGGCGCTCCAGGCACAGATCGACGCCCTGGTGGATCAGCGGCGGGAGCTGTACGGCAGAAAGCGGCAGGGCGAGGACGCAGAGGCGGCAATCGCCGCTATCAACACCCGCCTGCGCCAGCTTCGCCGGGATCTGAAAACCTGCGGGCGGGTGGCGGCAGACATTCCCCGCATCCGGGGGCAGCTCCAGGCAGACCGGGAACAGGACAAACAGCGCCAGACCCACCCAGAGCGGGACCGTTCCCACGGCCCCGCCCGGTAAAAATCCAACATCGAAAGGCAGGTGAATCCAATGGACGTGAGCGCCGAGGCCGCCGATCTGGTGGTGAAGGAGGGCATCCAGGCCACCGAGAGCGCGGTGAAGCTGGCAGGCTCCGCGCTGAAAAATGTGGCGGCGCTGCTGCTGGCCTTGAAGCGCCAGGACAATAAGGTGGTGGGCAAGACCAACGCCAAGCGGCTGGCCCGCGACCCCGCCCCCGCCGTAGTGATCCCGCTGAAGCGGGAAGATCGGGGGCGGTTCAAGAAGCTGGCCCAGGAGTACGGCATTTTGTACTTCATCGCGCAGAAAAAGGGCAACACCAGCGGCTATATCAATGTGGTGTCCAATCAGAACTACGCCGCCCAGCTTAACGCCGTGATGGAGGCCATGGGCTATCCCATCCCCCAGCGGGCCCAGGAGGAAAACGCGCCAAAAAAAGCGAGCCCCCGTGTTCCACAAGAGAAGTCCTCGCCAGAGCGCGGGACTGGCTCGACTCCCTCCCCGACAGCAAGTGCGGCTACTGAACAGGACGTGCCCGCCGAGCTGAAGGAATCCGTGCGGGCCCGTTTGGAGGGGCTGAAAGCCATGTCGGGGCAGGGCCGCACCCAGGGCAGAACCCAGGAAAAGACCCACAGGCGGGGCAAAGACACCCGATAATCTGAAAAGGAGGAATTTTTACGCCCAGTATCAGCGATATCATCAAAAACAAGACCACCCGCGACCAGGCGCGCACCGAGCAGCGCCAGATGGAGCGGGAGAGCCTGTCCGCCATGCGGGACGGCTCCCTCAGCATGATCACCAGCAGCCCCGAACACTATCAGCAGTACCTGGATTTGCAGGCGGACAACATCCATTGCAGCGTGGGCAACGTGGCCCTCACCATGGCCCAGCTCCAGGGGGCCACCAAGATCGGCACCACCTCCTACTGGCACAGCCTGGGCCGCTATGTGCGGGACGACGCCATCAGCGCCGGGGCCACGGTGTTCGTGCCGCCCCGCAACAAGCAGTACCGGGGCTACTTCATGGGCAGCTACTATGACGTGAGCCAGACCACGGGCAAGCCCCTGCCCGACCCGGTTCCCCTGGAGGGGAAGGGGCCCCGGATGGAGGCGGCGCTGGCCGCGCTGATGGACCAGTCCCCGGTGACGGTGGCCGAGAGCAAGGAGATCGAGGCCCCGGCCTTCTATGACCCGGAGCGGCTTACCATCTTCATCAACCCGGACTACAGCCACGCGGCGGTGTTCGCCGCCCTCGCCGCCGAGATCCCCCTGGCCCGCGCCCATGACCGGGGCTACAACGGGAACTTCAAGCGGGAGTTTTACGCCCTGGACGCGCAGAGCGCGGGCTACATGGTGTGCCGCCGCTTTGGAGTGGAGTGCCCCCAGCCGGAAATGGCAAAACACGTGGGCGGCAGCTATAACGGCCTCCCGCCCTCCGTCTGCGGCGAAATGCTGGAAAAGGTTCGGGACGCCGCCCGGAATATGGGCAATGGCATCGAGCAGGCCATCAACCCCCGGCAGCAGGAGCGGGGCAGTCAGAACCGCCGCCACAGCCGGTAAAGCGGCGCCATCAGGCGGCCCTATTCAGCGGTGTGTTCCCCCCGCGGAGGGTACGCCACCGGCCACCCCCAGTCAAGGCCGGGCGGTTGTTTCACAACCGCCCGCGAGCCGGCCAGTCTGCGGACTGGCCGGGCCTTGACAGGCGGCGTCCGGCGGCGTATTCGGGCATTAAGGGGAACACACCCCAAATGCCGCCCAGGGGCGGCATTTGCCATCCTGGGAAACGGCAGATTTCCCTTGCCCCCAGCGGCCAGCGCCCCGGCGCTGGCCGCCCACCTTATATGATATGGAGGAACACCCAATGAAACGAGCATCCACCCTTTTCCTGGCGGCGCTCATGGTATGCCTGCTGGCTGTCCCGGCCTACGCCGCCAGCTTCTACCCCATTTCCGTGGAGGAATACACCTATGGCCCCCTGGACGAGCTGCGTATCGACAAGGTGTACCAGCTCTCCCGGAGCGATGACCCCAAGGACATCCCCACTGGGGACTTTGACCGGGGCGGCTATCACTACGTTCTGCTGGATGTGGTGAAAACGGATCAGAGCGAGACAGACGCCAAGGATTACACCGAGATCGTCACCCTGGAAACCGACACCAAGGACATGGCCGTGATCATCCAGCAGTTGGAGCTGTCCATGGAGGTCACCACCGAGGACGGCTACACCGGCACCCTCATGCCTGACTACCCCGGCATCACCGTGGAGGCCAAGGGCTACAAGACCAGCTCCCGCACCGTTACCGCCACCCGCGCCTACCCCAACCTGTCCGACGCCGATACCTCCCTGATCCCCCGGACGATCCAGGACGGCGGGCGCACCCTGACCCTGGCGGACGTCCAGTGGGAGGAGGCCGGGGGCTTCTACAACGCCGCCGCCACCTACAGCGGCACCGCCAGCAGCAAGTACGCCACCGGCTATATCGCCACGGTGGAGTACAAGGGGGAAGTGACCCGGACGAGCTGTGACACCGTACTCTACACCGCCACTTTCGCGTCTCATGGTGAGACACATTTTGAGAACAGCCCCCAGCCCACCCAGGCCCCCGCCGGGACAGAAGCCCCGGACAGCGCGGGCATGAACTGGGCCGTGCTGGTGATCCCCGCCGCGCTGCTGCTGGGGCTGGCCGGGTTCGGCGGCTGGAAGCTGGTGAACTACATCAAGGACAAGAAAAGAGGTTATGTGAAATGAAGAAACGTTTGATGGGCCTCACGGCGGCGTCCTGCCTGCTGGCGGCCCTGGCCCTGCCCGGCTATGCGCAGGACTACAACTTCAAGGCCCCCTCCGCCGGGGACTTTGGGACGCCCACCAGCGATGATACCATCTACGAGTGGATCGACCCCAACGTGGACAGGAGCAAGAACAGCGCCCTGATCCCGCCCGGCTTCGGCACCCCGTCCAGCTACCTCCCCAACTTCGGGGAGTTCCTGACCCCCAACCTTGCGGCGGGCGGGCCGCTGAACGGAGGCAACCTGATCCCTGGCACCGTGGGGACGGCCACCCTGCCCGGCACCCCCGGCACGAACGGCGGCACCGGCTATCCCACTGTGGACTATCCCACCGCCAGCGGCCCCGTCACCGCTTTTACCGAGCTGACCCCCGACCTGTACTACAGCGACGGCAGCCTGGGCACCCTGAAAATCCCCTCCATCGGCCTGACCGTGAAGGTGTACGAGGGCACCGGCAGCGCGCCCCTGCTGAAAGGGGCGGGTCACTTCACCGGCACCACCGCCTGGGATGGAAACTACTGTCTGGCAGGCCACAACCGGGGCGTGAGGAATGACTTTGGCAAAATCCACACCCTGCGCACCGGCGATACCATCAGTTTGTCAACGCCCCTGGGCACCCGCACCTATTCCGTCACCAGCGTGTCCAAGGTGGGCGTCACCGACACCTCCATGCTGGAGGCCACCGCCGACAACTGTATCACGCTCTTTACCTGCGTGGAAAATCAGCCCGCCTACCGTTGGTGTGTCCGGGCCGTGGCCGGATAGGGCAAAAATTTGACGCTTTTCCCCGTTTTTGATACAATATCATTAGAGAAAGACCCTAAAAAACAAATGGGAGGTATCAAAAATGAGGAACAAGTATCTGCAATTTGGTTTGGGCATGATCGTGGGCGGCCTGCTGTGTGGCACCACGGCAGCGGCGGCGGACTATCTGCAAGCCAGACCCAGCACACAGACCTTCTATCTCAGCGGCCAGCCCGTCCAGTTTGAGGCATATGCCATCCATGGCAATAACTTTGTAAAGCTGCGGGACATCGGGCAGGCCGTTGACTTCGGTGTGACCTATGATGGAACCACCAACAGCGTTTACATCGACCCCAGCGCGCATTATGAACAGGAGGTGACGCCACCTGCACAGACCACGCCCGCCCCCTCCGCTGCGGTGACGGAAGAAAGCGTACAGGCGGTATTGGCCCAGCTCAAAGAAACCTACCCGTCCGGCACCCTGTACGGGGCCCCTTATATTTCCAGTTCGGGCGGGCCATACCGTGTCAGTGAAGTCTATTGCGCGGGCTGGGCGGTAAAGTGTTCGGACGCCGCCTTTGGAAGTCTGCCCTGGAGGAAGATCGAAAGGCCGGACTGGAACCAAATCCGCCCCGGCGACCTTGTGGAGTACACCAGCGATGAAACAAATCATGTTGTGGTGGTTGTACGAAAGACTGACGAATGTATTTTTGTTACGGAAAGCGGCCTGAACAATAAGACCCGGTGGGGCGGGCAGTATTTCCGCTGGTGGCTGGAAGAACAGCCTGAGTATATCCTGTTTACAAGATATCCCCAATAATCCCAATCCCTATATGCCCATATTCAAAAGAAATAAATCTCACCATGAGACACATTTCTTTCCACCACTGGCAGGGCCAGACTGTGAAAACGGTCTGGCCCTGTCCCATTAAGGAGGTATAAGTTTGAAGCAAAAAACCATCAACCGTATTGTGTCCCTGCTTTTGGCGCTGGTATGCGCCGTGGGCCTGCTGCCCCTGTCCGCCTTCGCCGCTGGGTTGTCCAGCGCCCCCGGCTCCATCACGCAGAAGTCCTCGGACTACATGAAGATCAACGGCAAATCTGTCCGCTATAAGGCCGCCAGCAGCGCCATCAACAGCGTGGGCCTGCCTTATGTTTTTGACGAACAGGTGACGGTTCCGGGTTATGGCGATGTTCGCGCCCTGTGCGCCTATCAGAAGGGCACCCTGGGCCCCGCCGCCAACGGCCAGAAGTGGAACTACAAAGAGGAAGTGAACAACGCCTCGCTGCGGGTTCTGCTGACCTACATTTATTCCTTCACCTACAATGATTTTACCGCCGCCGGGGACGCTGCCGGCCTGGGATCGTGGACGCAGTATTGGTCCGATATCTGGTTCATGGTGGCCCAGGCTGGGAGCTGGCTTTATGAGCATGGCACCATCCTGGACGTGAACAGCAACCGGGAGGGCTTTATCGAGCAGATGGCCGAGGAATTTGTGGCCGCCATGAAGCTGTACCATGACACCTACGGCCAGTCCTCCTGGATCACGGATTGGAACAAAATCGGCACGCACAGCATCATTGACAGCTCGGACGGCGGCAAAACCGGCAACTCCGCCTATGACTACATCGCTACTGGGGTAAACCTGGTATTGGATCACCCGGAGTATTTTCACAACTATCATTTGTGGATGTACGACTGGGACAAAAGCCAGCCCTGGAAGCTGGCGGGCCAGTCCGGGGTGCCCATGCAGCGGCTTTTGATCGCCGTGCCGGAGGACAGCCCGATTGACGATACCCTTCAGCTCACCGTGAAAAAACTGGAGGCGGGCAGTAATAAGCCGATGGCCGGGGTTTCCTTCAAAATTGAGAACGCGGCTGACCCCGGTGCCTTCTCCGTCACCCGCACCACCGGCGTGGACGGCACCTTGACGCTGACCGACGCGGACGGGCTCACCGCGGGCCAGTACCTGATCACCGAGGAAGCCGTGCCGGAGGGGTATGTGGCGCAGACTACCTCCCAGCTCGTCACCGTCCTGCCCAACGGTTCCGCCAACAGCGTGTTCACCTTCTACAACGAGCCGACCACGACAACGACCACCCCCGGCACCGGCTCCGTCCGTAAGGTAAACGCCGATAACCCCACCGAGGGCATCCCCGGCGCTGTCATTCGTATCACCAGCGTGAAGCTGGATGACGGCGGCAGCTACTTCGGGGAGTTCGTCACCAAGGAGGGCGGCTACATTTCCAAGGAAGATTTGGATTTTTCCACCCTGCCCACCGGGGCATATCTCGCGGAGGAGATCACCCCGCCCGAGGGCTTCATCCTCAGTTCCGACGTGTCCAAGGTGAAGCAGCCCTTTGTGTGGGACGGCAAAACCGACGTGTCCCTGGTGTTTGAAAATTCGGCCAAGGTCAAGGTCCAACTCAAAAAGGTGGACGAGAGCGGCCAGCCCCTGGCCGGGGCCATCTTCGTGGTTTTGCGGGACGGGCAGGTGATCGCCACCGAGGAAACCGGGCCGGACGGCACCATCACCGTGTCCCACGTCACCGAGGGTTACTACGAGTTCCGAGAGGTGTCCGTACCCGCCCCCTTTGATGTGGACAGGTCGCCGGTGGGCGTCCACGTCAACGCCGAGGATTTGCAGGGGGAACAGACCATCCTGGTCGAGAAAATGAACCATCACAAGCGGGCCTTGACCGTTTCCAAGCGCGATCTGGAAACGGGCGCGCCCGTACCCAACACTTCCTTCCATATCCACGGCGTCAACCTGGGCTATGAAAACGATGTGGTGACGGGCGCGGACGGCACCGTTACCCTGTCCGATATGCCCAGCGGGTGCTACGAGATCACCGAAACGGACGTGCCCGCGCCCTACCTGCTGGACGAAAACAACCGCAAGACCGTCTGGATCGACGCCGCCAAAGACCAGGACGTGGTGGCGGACTTCCGCAACAGCACCCGGCCCGGCCTGCGCATTTTGAAACAGGATCAGCAGACAGGGGCTCCCATCGAGGGCGCAACCTTTTTGGTGGAGGAAGTCAACGGCGGCTACAATGACCAGCACCTTACCGACAAGGACGGCCTGATCGTGCTGGACGGCCTGCGGCCCGGCGCGTACACCATCACGGAGGTGAAGCCCGCCCCCGGCTATGTGGGGGACGACACCCCCCGCACGGTCTATCTGGAAGAAAACCGTACCTGCATCGTGGAGCTGACCAACCTGCGTAAGCCCGATCTGAAGATCGTGAAGGAGGACAGTATCACCCACAGCCCCATTGAGCACGTCAAATTCCAGGTGTGGCGGGGCAGCGATGACACCATCACTGGAGAGCTGAACGACCTGGGCACCTTCTACACAGACAAAAACGGCGTGATCCTGTTGGAGAAGCTGGAAACGGGCTGGTATCGGGTGAAGGAGCTGGAGCCCGCCCCCGGCTACACCATCAAGCAGCCGGACACCCAGGACATCTATTTGAAGGCCGGGGAAACCTACGTTGCCCGCTTTGAGAACACCCCGAAAAACGCCATCGTGGTGGAGAAATATGACAATGTGACCCACGAGGCTTTACCCGGCTGTACCTACCAGCTCCGCTGGCTGGGTGGTTCCTCCGGCACAGGCGGCACCGTGATCGGCCAGAAGGTGACAGACAAAAACGGCATCGCCATGTGGACAGGGTTGGAGCCGGGGACCTATCTCATTGAAGAAGTAGACCCTGCCGATGGCTATTCCATCATCCAGTCCAGTGAAACGGTTTTCCTGGCTGACAGCGGGGAGCAGAGCGTTGTCACCGTCCGTTTTTCCAATTCGCCGGATGGCAGTTTGTTGATCCGTAAGGTGTGCGCCACCAATCCCTCCGTCACCCTCCAGAACGCCGAGTTCAAGGTGATGTATTCGGACGGCACTTTGATCGGGGACAGCAACGGCATCTTCCGCACCGATGAAAATGGCGAAATCCTCATTTCCGGGCTGAAGCCGGGAAAGAGCGTTGTTGTCACCGAGACACGCGCCCCCGCAGGCTTTTTGATCGACACGCAGAGCGCCACGATCCAGATCAAAGAGGGACGCACCGTGTCCGTGACCATGAAAAACCAGCCCAAGGGAAAATTGATCATCCAGAAACGGAGCCAGGACAACCAGCCGTTGAGCGGGGCCGAGTTCCGCATCACGACGGCGGCAGGCTGTGAGGTGGGGCTGGACGGCGTGATCGGCACCAGCACTTTGACCTCCAACGGTATTTTCCGAACCGACGCCCAGGGGGAGATCCGCATCACCAACCTTGCCCCCGGCGCTTATGTGCTGACCGAGATCAAGGCCCCGGACGGCTATGTGATGGACAGCCCCAGCACCAATGTTGTCATTGGCACCGGGGGCGATACCCAAACCGTTGTGGTGAAGAACAGCAAGGCCGGTTCGCTGGTGATCTTGAAAAAGAGCACGGACGGCAAGCCCCTCAAGGGGGTGGAGTTCAAGGTCACGACCTCAACGGGCGAGTTCGTGCCGGACGCCAGCGGGCGCATCAGCTCCAACGGCCTGTACTACACCGACAAGGACGGCAAGATCACCATCAATGGCGTGGTGGGGACGCTGGTAGTCACCGAGACAAAGAGCATCCCCGGCTACTCCATCGACGAGGCCACCCGGACGCAGACCGTGGACGTGCGGCCCAACGACACGCAGACCCTCTATTTTTACAACAAGGCGGCAACCACCGTCGTGATCGAGAAATTCATCGAGGGCACCGACAACCAGCCTTTGAAGGGCGTGACCTTCCTTGTCACGGACAGTTCCGGGGCCGTCGTTGGCAACAGCAACGGCGAGTTCGTGACGGACGAGGCGGGCCGGATCGTCCTGGAGGGGCTGGAGCCCGGCACCACTGTCACCGCCCGCGAGATCAAGACCGTGGAGGGCTACGAGCTGGACGGCCAGCCCAAATCCATTTTAGTCCGGGAGGGGACGGTCCAGTACCTCCGCTTTTATAACAAAAAGCTGGGTTCTATCGTCGTGCGGAAACTGGATAAAAACGACCTGACTCCGCTGGCCGGGGTGGAGTTCCAAATCGTCTACTCCGATGGCCGCTACCTGGACGACGACAACGGCCACCTGTCCTCCAAGGGGCTGTATAAGACGGACAGCAACGGGGAAATCCGCATTTCCGGCGTGTCCGGCACGCTGGTGATCACCGAGACAAAGCCCCTGCCCGGTTATGTGATGGACGAGGGCACCCGGACGCAGACGGTAAAGGTGAATCCCTCCGACACGCAGACCATCACGGTGTATAACACCAAAATCAAAGGCTTGACCATTGTGAAAAAGGACGGGCAGACCTCCGAGCGAATCCCCGGCGTCCAGATGGAAGTGCGGAAGCTGAACGGGGAGATCATCGGCACCTTCACCACCGACAGCAACGGCATGATCCAGCTCCCCCAGGCGGAAAAGGGCTGGTATGAAGTCATAGAATTGAAGGCCGCCGAGGGCTACCGCCTGGACGCCACCCCCCACCGCATTGAGGTGAAGGACGGCCAGCAGGCCGTGCTGGAAGTGACCAACCGCAAGGCCGGGAGCGCCATCATCCATAAGGTGGACAGCCTGACGGGCGAGGGGATTTTTGGTGTGACCTTCCTGGTGTCCGACAGCCGGGGCAACCCCATCGGCACCTATCAGAGCGACAACGAGGGCTATGTGTTCATCGACAAGGAGCTGGCGGACGGCAAGTACACCATCCGGGAGATCGAATGCGCGGACGGGTACATTTTGGACACCCAGCCCAAAACGATCTACATCCAGTACGGCGGCTGCTCCACCATCACCTGGCCCAATACCGCCGTGCGCGGCCAAATCCAGATCGTGAAGAAATCCGCCGACTACAACTCCGCCAACGGCCTGCCCGCCGGGACACCGCTGGCCGGGGCCACCTTCGAGATTTACAACGAGCGCAACGGGAACAAGGTGGACACCATCGTGACCGACAGGAACG
The DNA here is from genome assembly GCA_910584835.1 of uncultured Oscillospiraceae bacterium. Lineage (GTDB taxonomy): Bacteria > Bacillota > Clostridia > Oscillospirales > Oscillospiraceae > Enterenecus. Next base: position 34,792 of record CAJUEG010000005.1, read on the forward strand.
GTCTGGCGTCCTCCAAGGCCCTGCCTTTGGGCCGCTACACCATCAAGGAAACCAAGGCTCCGGCGAACTACGGCGCGACTACCGACACTTACACCGCCGTATTGGAGTTCAGCGGCCAGATCGTGAAGCTGGAAATCACCAACAAGAGCGTGTCCACGGGGGTTTCCATTGAAAAGACCGGGCCCAAGGAGGCCATGCGCGGCCAGCCTGTGCGCTATGTGTTCAGCGGCATCGGCAACACCAGCAACGTGACGCTGGAATCCTTCTACTGGCGGGACACGCTGCCCGCCGCCGTGAAGCTGGATAAGGTGGTAACCGGCACCTACAACTTCCCCGGCAATTACAAGATCGTGTATAAGGTGAACAACGCCGGGGACTACCGTACGCTGGCCGATAATCTCAGCACCAGCAAGAACTACACCCTGGCCGCGTCCCCCGTGGCCCTGGGGCTGGCATCCAACGAGCGCGTCACCGAGATCATGTTCATCTTCGGGCAGGCTCCCGGCGGGTTCTCCCAGGTGGAGGCCCCCATGGTATACTGTGTGGCCCTGTCCAATCTGGCCCCTGGGAGCAGCTTTGTCAACGTGGCCGATGTGGGCGGCACCTATAACGGGGTATGGCTCCAGGCCGTGACCCGCTGGGTGACAAAGGTGTACGGCAAGCCCCAAAAGCTGCCCACCACCGGCTATTAAGAAACCCATCAGGGATCGTGTCTCACCATGAGACACGATCCCCCTTTTTACAGGAGGGAAATATGCCTGAAAAAAAGTACATCCGCTTTATCAACAGCGACTATAAAACACTGTTTCACCTCCCGGACGGCGGGCGCGTCAGGATCGTTTACCCTGATGGGCGGCAGGCTGATCGGGTGTGCCGTTTTATAGACGAGTACCACACAGACATTGGTGGCTATCACTACCACATCTGTGAATTTGCCGAGCGCATGGAGCAGGTCGGCGCGAGGTACGCACCATTGGACTACATCCAGGATATGGAGTTCTACCGTAAGCATTTCTTTGCGGCCAGTGAAGCGGGCAGCGGTCCCGCCTATTACATCATTGATGAAACGGACACCCATGGTTTTGCCTTTGCCCCCAGGGACGCGGAGAAAGGCAAAAAATATTGTGTGTTTGAAATGGCGCCTAATAATTATCGCCCCTGTCCCGGTAAAGTCGTAATGTGGGTCAGAACCCTCCAGGATATCTGTCCACAGGCATGGGGTTTTGATCTGGCAAAGATCAGGGCCGTGACGCAAAGGCCGAAAAAGCGGCCCGGCCACAAGCATTGAGTACGGCCAGCGCACAGGCGCAGACGCCGGACGCGAGGGCGCCCCCCTCTGGAACGGCAAATATCTTTCATTCTGTGCCGGAAATAAATCTCACCATGAGACACATTTCCGGCCCCCATTAAGGAGGCGAACAGCATAGACCAACATAGGAAAGTCAAAGGAAGCCACCAAATCAGCGTCCAGGCCGCCGAGCTGCTGGAGGATATGAGGCCGCAGCATTACAACGGCGCGAACCATGATGAAACGGTACGGACGGTCAATGATATTCTACAGGGCCGGGCGGATCGGACGGTGGACGCCTTTTTGACCGGCCTGCGGAATACGGGCGGCGAGGGCTACGCCCAAAGGGTGGAGGACATCAGCCGGGACATACAGGCGTTTTTGGCACAAAAGGCGCTCCTGTCCCAGCCCTACGCCAAGAGCAGCGACAAGCAGTTTCATTACCGCACGTCCACCCTCGACCCGGAGCGTCCGCTCAAGATCGTCAACCAGCGCATTTATGACAGCGCGGCCAAGGCAGGCTTTCCCCCTGGCTTTTTCCGGGAAACCTATTTTGACCGTGTGACGTTCTACTGCGTACCCGACCACACGGATTTTAAGTTTTCCCATTTCCCCGGCTGTACCTTCGCTGTGTGCCGGATCAGGGAGGCCGCTTTTGACGGCGCCAGTTTCTTTCTCTCCGAATTTCAGAACTGCGCCGTACAGTACGCCACGTTTTTCGCGGCATCCATCGACCACACCCATTTCCATGACAGCAGCCTAAAAAATGTTTCATTCCAGAAGGCCCGTTTACGGACTTGCAACACCGTTGACTGTGAACTGGACGGCGTGGGTTTTCTGAACGCAACGTTAGACGGCTGTTTTTTTGGCCGGATCGCCGCCAGCGGCATCCGTAACCTGCACACCGCGACCATCACCCAGGGCGGCGGGACAAGCGGGGAAGCGGAGCGTAACCGGGAGGCCGTTTTTGCCGCGCTCTTGCCCCGGCAGGGAGAGCGGCGGGGCGCCCCCGAGAAAAGGCGGGGTGGACGGTGAAGAAACAATCTGACGGCGGCTATATCCAATGGATATTTCTCGCCCTGCCCGTCCTATGGATGGGGGCGGTGCTGGCCTACGCCTACGAGGACGGCATGAACCTGTTTGAACTTCTGCCACGTTTCGCCGCCGCTATGGAGCATCCCTTTGCCATCGGGTGGACGCCCCACACCCCCCGCTTTGTGCTGGGGGCGCTGGTGGCCTACGGCTTTGCCATCACCTTGTACCTGACCGGCAGGCAGAATCGCCGCCCTGGGGAGGAACACGGCTCCGCCCACTGGGGGAATGTGCATCAGCTTGACCGCAAATACCGGGACAAAAACCAGCACAACAACGCCATCCTGTCCCAAAACCTGCGCATGAGCCTGAACGGGCGGCAGCACCTACGGAACCTGTTACAAATCGTGGTGGGCGGCTCTGGCTCCGGCAAGACCCGGTATGTGGTGAAGCCCAACATTTACGAGGCCAACGCCTCCTATATTGCGACTGATCCGAAAGGGGAGCTGGCCCGCGCCGCCGTTCCGCTGCTTCTCCGGGAGGGGTATGTGATCCGGGTGATCGACCTCGTAGACCTGGATCACAGCGATCATTACAACCCCTTCCACTACATCCGCAGCGACGCCGACGTGCTGAAGCTGATCGCCAATTTCATCCGCAACACCACACCGAAAGGGGCCCATTCCAACGATCCGTTTTGGGAGAAGTCCGAGATAGCATTGGACTCCGCCCTTATGCTCTACCTGCTCCATGAGGCGCCCCCGGAGGAACAGACCATGGAAATGATGTTGACCATGCTGGAATACGGGGCGGCCAAGGAGGGGGACGGGGACTATCAATCGCCCCTTGACCTGCTGTTTGAGGCATTAGAAGAAGAAAACCCGAACCATATCGCCCTGCGCCAGTACAAGGTGTTCAAGCAGGCCCCCAGCGAAACCGCTATGAGCATTTTGATCACAGCCTCCGTCCGGCTGGCCCCGTTCACCTTGCCGGAGGTACAGCGGATCACCAGCCGGGACACCATGGAGCTGGACAAGCTGGGGGAGCGGAAGCAGGCGGTGTTCTGCATCATCCCGGACAGCAACGACGCCTCGCTGAATTTCCTGGTGGGAATGTTGTATACGCAGGCGTTCCAGGAGCTGTACTATCAGGCGGACAAGGTTCACGGGGGCAGCCTGCCCATCCCGGTCCGGCTGATGTTCGACGAGTTCGCAAACGTGGCTTTGCCGGACGGCTACGCCCGGCTCCAGGCCACCATGCGCTCCCGGAATATCATGGCCACCATTATACTACAGAACATCTCCCAGTTGAAGGCTCTTTTTCGCGATGACTGGGAGGGCATCATCGGCAACGCGGACAGCTTCATCTACCTGGGCGGGAACGAGCAATCGACCCATAAGTACGTTTCCGAGCTGCTGGGGAAGGAAACCATCGAAACCCGCACCAGCAGCCAAAGCAAGGGGCGAAACGGTTCCTACAGCCAGAATTTTCAACAGGCGGGCCGCGAACTTTTGACGCCAGATGAAGTGCGTATGCTGGACAACCGGCTTTCCATCATCCTGATCCGGGGCGAGGCTCCGGTGATGGACGCCAAATATGACCTGGAACGGCACCCCAACCTCAAGTACACCGGGGACGGTGGGGCCGCCCCCTACGTCCACAACGCCCTATGTCTCTATGACGCGGGCGATCTGGACTTTGAATTTACATCCCTGGACGAAATCGAAATCATCGACGAATTGGAGGAATCTGACCATGAAAAATAACCACGACCTGACCCATTCCCGCGCCAAGGCCCGCCGCTATATGGCGGCGTGGACGGCCCTGGTGCTGTCCCTGGCCCTGTTCACCCTTCCGGTCTTCGCCGCGTCCGGCGGCGGCAGCGATCCCCTGTCCATCGTCAACAACCTGTCCGACTTCATTTTTTCGTGCATTAAGGCCATCGGCGTGATCATCCTGGGCTGGGGTATCGTCCAGCTCGGCATGAGCATCCAGTCCCACGACGCCAGCCAGCGCAGCCAGGGTATGCTGTGCGTGTTCGGCGGGCTGATCATCGCGTTCAGCAAGGAAATCCTGTCCACCATCGGCGCGCTGTGAGGCGGGCCAATATCAACAGGGGAATCGTGTCTCATGGTGAGACACGATTCCCCATGGGGGTGAATGACTATTAGTGACAACTGGATCGTCAATATTCTGGAAAACGCGCTGGCAGACTGGAACGGCAAACTGTCCGAGATATGGACGCTGCTGACGCAGACCCCGCAGAACTTCAAAGGGGGCGATATCTGGACGGTGATCTCCAGCATACACACCGCCATGGTGGGGATCGGCTACGGCCTGCTGGTGCTGTTCTTCGCCATGGGCGTGTTCCAAAGCGCCGCCAGCTTCAAAGACTTCCAGCGCCCGGAATTTGCCCTGCGCCATTTCATCCGCTTCGTGCTGGCAAAGGTGGCCGTGGGGAGCTGCATGGAGATCATGACCGCCATTTTCAGCGTGTGCGGCGGGGTGGTTGCCACCGTCATGGCGGGCATGGGCGGCTCGGTGTCTACGGCGGCCACCCTGCCCGTGGAGATCGTGACGGCCATTGAGGGCCTGGGCCTGCTGGAAAGCATACCCTTGTGGCTGGTGTCCCTGCTGGGCAGCCTGTTTATCACCGTCATGTCCTTTATTCTGCTGCTGACGGTGTACGGGCGGTTTTTCCGGCTCTATCTGTTCACCGCCTTGGCCCCGCTCCCCCTGGCGTCCTTCGCCGGGGAGACTACCGCCGCCAGCGGCAAAGCGTTCCTCAAAAACTACATCGGCGTGTGCATGGAGGGGGCGGTGATCGTGCTGGCCTGCCTGATCTACTCCGCGTTCCTGTCCAGCAGCACCCCGGCGGCCGACGCCAGCCTGCCCGCCGTCACCATGGCGTGGCAGTACATCGGGCAGCTAATTTTCAATATGCTGATCCTCACCGGGCTGGTGAAGGGTGCGGACAGGGTGGTAAAGGAGATGCTGGGGCTATAGGGAAATATAACATCATCTATGCCGACCCGCCGTGGAAGTACGGGACATGGCACTCCGCTGACCGGCACTACCCCACCATGCCCATTGAGGACATCAAGGCTTTGCCCGTGTCCGAACTGGCCGCCGACGATTGCGCCCTGTTCTTATGGATCACCATGCCCATGCTCCAGGAGGCGTGGGGCGTGATGGAGGCATGGGGCTTTCGCTTTGTGACCTGCGCCTTTGTCTGGATCAAACTCAGCCGGAAATCCAACACAGTATTTTGGGGGCCGGGCCACTGGACACGGGCCAACGCGGAGCTGTGCCTTCTTGCAACCAGGGGCCACCCCAAACGGCTGGCTCGGAACGTCCACCAAGTCATTATCTCCCATGTCCAGGAACACAGGCGAAAGCCGGACGAGGCCCGCCGCCGCATTGAGGCCCTGATGGGGGACGTGCCCCGCGTGGAGCTGTTCGCCCGCCGCCCCGCCCCCGGCTGGGACGTTTGGGGAAATGAGGTGGACAGTACCATTGACTGGGTGCCAACATAAAAGACCGCCTGCACACCCGCAGGCGGTCTTGCTTATGGCTCCTCGCCGGATATATCTCCAAACAAAATGCGCAGATAGTCCCTCCGGCCATAGAGTACACGGTCCACATAGACATCCGAGCCGTGGGGCCGATAGAAAATCATGTAGTTCCCGCTGACCAGGAAACGGTAATCACCGCTTGCAACCGTGACAGCGGACAGGGGAGAGCCCATGAGGGGAAACATCCTCAACTGATCCACAGCGTCCATGATCCTGTCCACCACACGTTTCGCCGCAGATGGGTTTTGCAGCTCCTGGGCGATATGATCCCAGATATTGTCCAGGTCACGGAGGGCTTCTTTGGAGTAGCGGATATTATTCCCCATGGGCCCGCTCCTCAAAATGTGCCCGCATCTCCTCCGGCGTGAGCCAGCCCTCTGTGTCCCCGGACTTCCGGCCTTTGGCAAGCTCACCCATCAGTTTCAACGTCGCCTGGGTCTTTTCATAGTCCTGGATATCCACGATGGCATATCTGCCGCGGCCATTTTTCGTCAGAAAGACAGGGGAGCCTACGGCTACATCGTGCAACACTTCGCTGTAATTGCGCAGATCGGAGATAGGTTTAATGTTCGGCATCCCATTCAGCCCCTTTCTGCTTTACAGTATACGCCAATGCGCTGTAAAATTCAACATTAAATTTTACTACACTAAAACTGAGGTGATCAACTATCGAAATCAAAATTCCAAAAGAAGTCCGCCAGCACAAGGAAAGCATTTTCTTCGGCCTGTCCGCCCGGCAGTTTTTCTGTGCCCTGTCCGCCGTGGGGATCGCCGTGGCCGTCTACCTGCTGCTGGGCCCCGCGCTGGGCAAGGAAACCGCGAGCTGGGTGTGCATCCTGGCCGCCGCGCCCGTGGCCGTGGCTGGGTTCTTCCACTACAACGGCCTGACCCTGGAGCAATTCGCCTGGGCCTTCCTCAAGTCTGAACTGCTGTGCGCCGGGGAGCGGCGCTTTGTGTCCGAGAACTTCTACTATGCCCTGTTTCACCGAAAGGGGCGTGACGACTTTGATTAAAGCCCTCACCACCGCCAACAAGAGCGAACAGGACAAGTTCACCATTCCCCGCAGCGTCCAGCAGTCCATCCCCATCAAGCGCGTCTATGAGGACGGCATCTGGCTGGTGGGCCGGAAACACAGCCGGACATGGCGTTTTTCCGATGTGAACTATGCCGCCGCCTCCGAGGACGACCAGCGCGGGATCTTCCTGTCCTATGGTGGGGTGCTCAACAGCCTGCCTACCGACGCCGCCGCCAAAGTCACCATCATCAACCGCCGCCTCAACCCCGTGGCCTTCCAGCGCGCCATGCTGATGAAGGAACAGGGGGACGGCCTGGACGAGTACCGCAGGGAGGCCAACGGCATCCTCACCCAGCGGGCGGCGGAGAGCAATAATCTTGTCCAGGAGAAGTACATCACCCTGTCCATCCCCCAGCGGAAGATCGAGGAATCCCGCGCCTATTTCCGGCGGGTGGACGCCAATCTGTCCAAGAGCTTCGGGCGGCTGGACAGCGGGGCCCGGCCCGTGTCCAACCATGACCGGCTCCGCATCCTCCATGACTTCTTCCGCCCCGGCGAGGAACAGTATTTCACCTTCGACCAAACCGCCGCCATCCGCCGGGGGCTGGATTTCAAAGACCTGATCTGCCCGGATGGTATGCGGTTCCGGGCAAGCTATTTTGAGATGGGGGACAAGGTGGGCCGGGTGCTGTTTTTGAAGGACTACGCCAGCTATATCAAGGACAGCATGATCTCCGCCCTGTCCGACTTCCCCCGCAGCCTTATGCTGTCCATCGACATCCTGCCCATCCCCACTGACGAGGCCGTGAAGGAAATCCAAAGCCGGATCATGGGGATCGAGACTGACATCACCCGCTGGCAGCAGCGCCAGAACGACAAGAACAACTTCACCGCCTCCATCCCCTATGACCTGGAACAGCTTCGGGGGGAGGTCAAGGAATTTCTGTCCGACCTCACCGAACGTGACCAGCGGATGATGTTTGCCGTGGTGACGCTGGTGCATATCGCGGACAGCCTGGAGCAGCTTGACGCGGACACCGACGCCCTCTTTTCCATCGGGCGGGAGCATTTGTGCCAATTCTCCGTCCTGCGCTATCAACAGGAGGACGGCTTGAACACCGTTTTGCCCTACGGCCTGCGCCGTGTGAAGGCCATGCGTACCCTCACCACCGAGAGCACCGCCGTCCTTATGCCCTTCCGCGTCCAGGAGATACAGGATCCCGGCGGCCTGTCCTATGGGGTGAACGCTATTTCCAAGAACCTCTTGATCTGTGACCGCAAACGGCTGATTTCCCCCCATGCCTTTTACCTGGGCGTGTCCGGCTCCGGCAAGTCGGTGGGCATGAAGGCCACCGTGAACAACGTGATCTTGTCCACCAACGACGAGGTGATCATCATTGACGCCGAGCGCGAGTATGGCCCGCTGACCCGTTCGCGGGGCGGCGTGGTGGTGGAGATTTCCCCCAACAGCCCCCACCACATCAACCCGTTGGAGGTGGCGGCGGAGTATGTGGACGGGGAGAACCCCATCGCCATGAAGTCCGAGCTGATCACCAGCATTTTGGAGCAGCAGATGGGGATCGGGCGGCTTTCCGGCAGCCACAAATCCATCATTGACCGCTGCACCGCCAACGTCTATCAGGACTATTTCAACAGCCGGGGCAAGGCCCCCATGCCGCTTCTGACCGACTGGCGCAATGAGGTCATGCGGCAGGCTGACCCGGAGGCCCGGGAGATCGCCCTGGCTGCCGAGCTGATCACCGAGGGCTCTCTAAATGTGTTTGCCCATCCTGGCAATGTGGACATGAACAACCGGATCATTACCTTCGACCTGTATGAGATGGGGGAGCAGCTTCGCCCCACCGCTCTGGTGGTGACGCTGGAGGCCATCCAGAACCGTGTCATGGAGAACCGCAAGCGGGGCAAATTTACCTGGGTGTTCCTGGATGAAGTGTATTTGTACTTCAAGTACCACTACTCCGGGGAATTTCTGTACCGGGCGTGGAAGCGGTTCCGCAAGTACGCGGGCATCATGACTGCCGCCACCCAAAACGTGGAGGAGTGCCTGAAATCCGAAACTGCCCGGCTTATGCTGGCAAACTCTGAATTTCTGCTGCTGTTCAACCAGGCGGCCACCGACCGGGCGGAGCTTGCCAAACTGCTGCATATCTCCGACACGCAAATGGGGTACATCACCAACGCCGAGCCGGGCCACGGCCTGCTGAAAATGGGCGGCTCCCTGGTGCCCTTCGCCAACGACATCCCCAGGGACACCGAACTCTACCGCACGCTGTCCACCACCCCCGGCGAGAATTAAATCTCACCATGAGACACATTTGACCACATGGGAGAAATCACGTTAGGGAGTTTATTTGATGGGATCGGCGTGTTCCCGCTGGCGGCCCGCCGCCATGGGATCGTGCCGGTTTGGGCCAGCGAGATCGTAAAGGCCCCCATTTCCATCACCCGGCACCACTTCCCGGGCATGGAGCATTTGGGGGACATCACCAAGCTGGACGGGGGGAAGATACCCCCCGTCCATGTGCTTACCTTCGGCTCACCCTGCCAAAATTTATCTCAGATTGGCAACCGTACCGGGCTGTCCGGGGTAAAATCAAGCCTGTTTTTTCACGCGATCAGGATCATAAAAGAAATGAGGGATGCAACTGACGGACAATTTCCAGCAATCGCTGTTTGGGAGAACGTCATGGGAAGCCTTTCTTCAAATAACCGGCTGGACTATGCGGAAGTGCTCCAGGCGTTCACAGACACCGCAATTCCAATTCCTCGATCTGGAGTGTGGGCCCACGCCGGAATGGTGCGAGGCCGTGGGGTTGACCTGTGCTGGCGGCTTATGGACGCCCAATATTGGGCAGTCCCCCGGCTGGCACGACGGCAGCGTATCTTCCTCGTGGCCGGTTTTGGAGGGCGGCGTACTCACGAAATACTGTTTAAGCCCCGCCCAATGTTCCAAGTATCTCCGGCTGGCGGAGAAGGCGGGGTGCCCGCCGCCCAGGTTTATCGAGGCCCTGTTATTGAAGCAGGGGGGCGTGTACCCATCGTCCGGCCCTTCCAGCTTTTCCGAATGAGGGGGGCGGCCAATGACCGTTACCACGTCCAGTTTCGGGACAGCTTCGGCTTTCTGGACGATCCCTTCCCCACGCTGCTGGCCGGGACGGTCTACCCCTTCGCGTTCTACTTTGCCGACGATCCTTTGGGGGGCTGTGTGCGGTTCCCGTCGGAGCTGGAATGTGAACGGCTGATGGGCCTGCCCGACGGGTGGACGAAATACGGCGCGGAGGGGGAGAAGATCAGCCCAGGCCAGCGTTACCGCGCATTAGGGAACGCCATCGCCCTGCCCTGCGCGGACTACATCATGGCGGGGATCAAAGAGGTACTTGACCCATGAATCCAGGGGCGCGTCCGTCAGGGCGCGCCCCGCTGCTTTTTTAAGGAGGGGAACACCATACCCAAAATAAAGGAACGGAACCAAACCGAGAAAGTAAAAGGCAAAAAGAAGGGCGGCAAACCCGCCCAGACCGCCGCCCGCCGCGTCATGACGGCCAAGCTGAAAAAGGAGCTGGCCCAGCGGAAACAGGGCGGGGGCCGTCCCACCGCCGAAATACCCCGTGATAATTTCATTGACATCACCGACGTTTCCACCAACACTACCGGCTCCGCCAGCGCCGACAGCGGCGCCGGGGCCATAGAGCAGGTGGAGCAGACCACCCAGGCCGCCGTCGATATGGGCCGCGCCACCAAGCGTGGGGCGGCCATGGCCGTGTCCAAGGTGAAGCAGAAGCGCCGGGAGATCAAGGAGCGGCGGCGCCAGCCGGACGCCCAGGGCCAGCCCCCGGACACACCGACCCCGGCCCCCGGCATCCATGGTAATGATACGCTGCCTGCATCCGATGCCCGCCATGGGCGGACAGTGGACGGGGCCGCGGCACCCCCGGCCCCCACACCGGGGGATCGTATGCGCCAGCGGGCGGTAGACCAGAGGAAGGAGCAGCTTACCCGCCCCAAGGCGGGAACACCGTCCCAGGGGGAGGCCCCAGCCTCCCCCCACTACGGCGGGCCCCGGCCTGCCCCTGGCCCTGTCGCCACAAAGCCCTCCTCCGGGAACCAATCTATCAATCCATCCATCAAAGAGCGCCCCAGGCGCTCCACGCTGCTGAAAGAGAAACCCCAGGCCGGGACCATCCGGCCTAAGACCCGCCAAGCGGTAGAACAGGCCGCCCGTGTCCGGGCGGCCCCCACCGGCACCCCCGGCCCCACAGGGAAGAAAGCCACCACCAAGCATATCACTGACCGGGCCCGGAAGAAAGCCCAGCGGGGTATGCTCCAAAAATCCAAGCAGGCGGCCCAGGTCACCGCCGACCTGTCCAAGCGGGCAGCCCAGGCCACAGTAAAGGCGGTGAAGGAGCTGATCAACGCCCTGGCCGCCCTGGTGGGCGGGGGTGCGCTGGCCACCGCCATGTGCGTGATCTTCCTGGTGGCCGCCGTGATCGCGTCCCCCTTCGGCATCCTCTTTGCCAACGAGCCGTCCCCAGGGGCGGTGCCGCTGGCCGCCGCCGTGAATCAGATCAACATGGAGCTATCCGACAAGCTGGCCGCCCTGCAAACCGGGGACTACAGCGCCATCGACATCCAGGGCGCCGCCCCGGACTGGCGGGAGGTGGCGGCGGTGTTCGCCTGCAAGACCGCCATGGGGACGGACAGCGTGGACGTGGCCGCCCTGACCCCTGACCGGGTGGCGCGGCTAAAGGCCGTCTTTTGGGATATGTGCGCCCTTTCGTCCAGCGTGGAAACCATCGACCACCCGGCCACGGACGATACAGAAGCATGGACAGAGAGGAAGCTGCATATCACCATCACCCCCAAGAGCGCGGACGATATGCGGACGGCCTATGCGTTTTCCGCCGACCAAAACAGCACCTTGACGGAGCTGCTGGACGAGCTGGACGTGATTGGCGGCCTGCTGGCGAACCTGGGCATATCGGACGAAAAGGTGATAGAAGTGCTTCAGCGTTTGCCGGACGATCTTTCCCCGGAGCGGCGGGCCGTGGTGGAAACCGCTTGTAAGCTGGTGGGGAAAGTCAACTACTTCTGGGGCGGCAAGAGCAGCGCCATCGGCTGGGACCCCCGCTGGGGCACACTGATGAAAGTCACCTCGCCGGGGAATGACACCAGCGGCACCTACCGGCCCTTCGGCCTGGACTGTTCCGGGTTCCTGGACTGGGTGCTGAAAAATGTTGGCCTGCCCAGTGATGGGCATTGGTACATCGGCAGAAATTTGACGGCGGTTTCTACGGCCAACGCCAAACCGGGGGACTTTGCGCTCTATCCCGATTCGTCCCATATTGGCGTGGTGGTAGGCCGGAACGAGGCGGGGACACTGCTGATCTGCCACTGTGCCAGCGGGCAGAACAACATTGTGATCACTGAGTTTTCCGCCTCCGGCTTTACCGCTGTGGGCAAGCTGTCCTTTATGGACTGAAAAATAAATCTCACGGTGAGACACAATTCGCAGCACGAATTAAATCTCACCGTGAGACATATTTTGTGATTCATTCCAAAACAAAGATACTTTATTCTTGCGGCTTGACAACTTCCGGCTCAAAACGTACAACCTCGCTGGGAGAGCAATCTAAAATCGTACATAATTTTTCCAAAGTCAGCATGGTAATGTTTTTATTCTTTTTTAGCCAATCTAAAGTGCGGCGGTCAACTCCGGCTTGAATGAGGGCGTATTGAGTTACACCCTTTTTCTTCATTGTGTCCCATAGCGGACTGTAATCAACCACCTTGCCACCCCCCGGAAATAGTATCTCCATTATAGGGTGGGGCCAATAATTTGAATATTGCACATATATGTGCAATATGGTATGCTGTGGCAGGGTGATTATCTATGAAAAATAAAACCTGTTGCTTCACAGGCCACCGTCAGCTACCGCCAGGAGAACGGGCGGTGATTACTAACAAGCTGGAATGTACCATAACAACCTTATACCAAACGGGTGTCTGTTACTATGGGGCCGGGGGCGCCCTGGGGTTTGACACCCTCGCCGCCCAAGCGGTACTCCATCTGCGGGAGAGCTGCCCCGGCATGAAGCTGATCCTCGTCCTGCCCTGTTTGACGCAAACGAGGGGATGGAGGCCGGAGGACGTTGCGGAGTATAAGCGCATCAAGGCCCAGGCGGATAAGGTTGTCTACACGTCCCAGCAATATACACCGGACTGTTGGCACAAGCGTAACCGTCATTTGGTGGACAACAGTGGGATATGTGTCTGCTATCTGACAAAGAGCGACGGAGGGACGGCTTATACCGTCAAATATGCGGAAAGACAAGGACTTGAAGTAATCAATGTTGCAATAAAATAAACTCTCTGTATAGGGTGTATTTCACAAAAGAATGTGTCCCATCATGAGACACATTTCCCACAACGACCATTTTGCAAAAAAATTAGAAAAAATGCGCTCAAACTATATGGTTATAGAGTGGACAAAAAGCGGCCTGTTTTGGTAGAATACCATAGGTCGAAATGCGCGCGGCTGCCAGCGCATCATGTTTTGCAAAAATATCAAAGAAAGGGGTTGACAGGGAATGACGTTCAGGTATGCTTTTACCAGCCAGCCAGCCAGCCAGCCAGCCAGCCAGCCAGCCAGCCAGCCAGTAAAGGATACTCGACCTCTTTTCCCCTGTCAACCCCATATTCGCTCAAAAGGCCACCTGGAAAGCATTTTTGCTGTCCGGGCGGCCTTTTTGCGCTCATTTGAGGGAGGCTGAACAGTGGATAAAAACTATATCGCGCCAGCGGCGGCGTTGAAAAAGCTGAAAACGGCCCGGAGCCTGCCGCAGACAGTCTATCTCTACGGGGCCACCGGCTACGGCAAGACGGAGCTGGTGCGCCAATACCTGTCGGGCCGCCGGTACACCTACCTCTCCTGTGAGGATTTGCCCTGGGAGGCGGGGGCGCTGTCCCGGTTGGAACCGGGCAGGCAGAATCAACGGGTGGTGGTGATCGACGACCTGCACCGGCTGAAAAGCGAGGACCTGCGCCGGGAGATTTTGGCGTTGGGGGAACGGGAGGATATATGGCTGATCCTGATCAGCCGAAGCCCCATCCCTCCGTGGCTCATGCCCCGGCACGTGAAGGACGTTTTTGTCCTGATCTCGGAGAAAGACCTCCAGATGGGCCGGAAGGAGATCACCAGCTACCTGGACGCGCGGGAGATCGCCTATACAGAAGAAGATATTCAGTATTTGCAGGACACCGCCGAGGGCAACGCCTACGTCCTCCACCATGTAGCCCTACGGATGAAGGAGGGCAGCCTGCCCGGCCCGGAGCTTCACGATGAAATATGGGAAGCCTTTGCCTCTTATCTGGAAAATGCGGTGCTGGTACGCTGGGACAGCGATCTGCTGGAATTTCTAATGCAGGTCAGCGTGGTGGACGAATTTACACTGGAGCTGGCGGAGATGATCTCCGGCAGCCTCCACGTCACCGCCCTGCTGGAGCAGGCGGCGGAGGCCGGGAACTTTATGAGCCAGGAGGACGGCGTATACCGTCTGCGCCCGGTATTGATCCAGGCCCTGCGGAACCGGGCGTCAAAGATATATGGCCGGGAGCGTGTCAAGGACTTCAAATACAGCGCCGCCCTGTACTACGAAATGCACGACGAGGTGGTTCCGGCGCTGAAGCTGTTCGAGGAGTGCGGCAAAACCGAGCGTATCAAAAACCTGCTGATCCGCAACGCCCGGATGAACCCCGGCAACGGCCACTATTACGAGCTGCGCCGCTACTATTTCAACATGGACGAGAGGGAGATTGCGGACAGCCCGGTATTGATGGCAGGCATGAGTATGCTGTACTCCATGCTGATGAACAGCGAAAAAAGCGAGTATTGGTACGAAAAGCTGAAAGCCTACGCCGCCAGCGCCCGCGGCGGCGTCCGACGGGAGGCCCAAAGCCGTTTGGCCTACCTGGACATCGGCCTGCCCCACCGGGGGAGCCGGAGCGTTTTGGACGTTATGAAAAAAATTCCCGCCCTGCTGTTCGACAAGGGCAACCAGCTCCCGGAATTTTCCGTAACCAGCAACCTGCCCTCCACCATGAACGGCGGCAAGGATTTCTGCCATTGGAGCCCCGACGATACCATGCTGGCGAAAACGGTGGGGCCGCTGGTAGAGCGGGTGCTGGGCCGCTACGGGATAGGGCTGGTCAAGGCCGCGTTGGGCGAGAGCTTGTACGAAAAGGGCGAGGACAATTACAAGGTGATGACCCTGCTGACCAGGGCGCAGATGGAAACGGAGCAGGGCGGGACAATGGAGATCGCCTTTGCCGCTGTGGGTATCAGGATCAGGCTGGCCCTGTTCCAAGGGGACATCCAGGCGGCGCGGGAGCTGCTGGCGTCCTTTGAACAGGCCGTGAAAGAGAACCGCGCTCCCCAGCTTCTGCCCAACATCCAGGCGTTCCGATGCCGGTTGGCGCTGTATGAGGGCGATATGGACACCGTGGAACGCTGGATGAAAACCGCGCCGGACGAGGATGTGGAGTTTTGCAGTTTGGAGCGTTACCGCTACCTGACCAAAGCGCGCTGCTATCTGGCGAACGGGGAGTACACAAAGTCCCAGGCCCTTTTGGAAAAGCTGCGCTACTACGCCGAACAGACCAACCGGCCTTATGTCCGTATGGAAACCGGGCTGCTGTCCGCTGTCACCAAGGAGCGCGTGGGCGGGCCGTGGCAAGAGGAACTGGCCGCCGTTTTCCAGGAGGCGGAGGGCTACCGCTTCCTGCGCTTAATCAGCGAGGAGGGCGCGGCGGTATGGCCCCTGCTCCAGCGGGAGAAAAAGGCGCTGATGGAGGCCGGAACGCTGGATAAGGACTGGCTGCGCCGGGTGCTGGACGAGGCGGAGGAAATGGCCCGCCGTTACCCCCTATATCTGAAAAAGCGGGCGGCGGCAGCGGCGGATTTCAGCGGCACCGCCCTGACCATCCTTCGTTTGCAGGCGGATGGCCTGTCCCTCAATCAGATCGCTAAAAAATTAGATATGAAATCATTTTCCGTTTCCTATCATATCCAGGAAAACTATCGAAAGCTGAATGTTTCCCGCAAGGCTGACGCGCTAATTGCGGCCCGGAGCCTGGGGCTTTTATAGGCCGAGAAATATGTCTCACGGTGAGACACATTAAAGCAAGGGATATTTTGAGCATAAAGGAGGCGAACCGCTTATGAGCAAGGACAGCTCCAACCAGCACTTCACCCCGCCGCGAAACGCGAAGCCCATAGACCCGGTTTTGCGGTTTGGCATGGAGATGAACTACAAAACCATTTATGTCGTCTTTTGCGGGGGCTTTCCCACGCTGTCGGCGTACCTGTGTTTTCAAGAAGATGTGGAGGTATACCACGTCAGCACCGCCGAGGAACTGCGGGGGCTGCTGACCGGCGCGGACGGCATACCGGCTGATCTGGCCGTGATATACAGCCCTGACTTCCAGATACTCCCGCCTATGGCGTTCTTTTCCCCAGTGGACGGCCACGAGACTATGGTGCAATTTTCCCTTGACGCCGCGATTGCCGACGAGGACGGGCTGAACGAATGGTGTTCCTTGATAGACAGCCTGCGGGCCAAAAAACGGCAGTTTGTAGAGGGATATAAACGATACAGCGAACTATACCCCGAATCGAAGGAGGATTCCAAATGAAGCGCAGAATTTTGAGTATCATCACCGCTCTGGCCCTGTGCCTGAGCCTTTGCCCCACCTGGGCGCTGGCTGCGGAGGCAGACCCGTCCCTCTGCGAGCACCACCCGGAACATACCGAGGACTGCGGCTACACCGCCCCCACCGAGGGCCACGACTGCGGCCATGAGCACACAGCGGAGTGCTACACGCTGGGCGTCCTCCCCGACGCGGACAGCGGCGACCCCTACGAGATCGGCGGGGACACGGAAAACCTGCTGGACTGCCAGCACAGCCATAACAGCGAATGTGGCTATGTAGAGGCCGACCCCGGCGCGCCCTGCGGGTATGAGTGCCGTATCTGTCCCATCGAGGACTTGATCGCCGCCCTGCCGGAGCAGGTGACGGAGGACAACCGGGCGGACGTGGAGGCACAGCTCCAGGAGATTCTCGGCCTGTTTTCAGACCTGACCGAGGAGGAACAGGAGGAGATCAACCTCTCCCGAATCTATGCGCTGCAAGGGGCGCTGGACGAAGCCAACAACCCCATGCCCCTGGCGGGGGCCGTTGAGTACGTGGACGCGGCTGGGAACGCCCAGCAAAGCCCGGCGGACTGCGTGACCATCACGGCAGACATGGCGAACAAGAATTTGACCGGCGGCTGGTATGTAGCGGAGGGGAATGTCACCATTAACGGCGCACTCAATTTTAATGGCGAAACCCACCTCATTCTCGCCGACGGCTGTACGCTGACCGTGAATAACAACTTACAAACCACGAATCTGACCATTTACGGCCAGACGAACGGCACGGGCTTCCTCTGTGCGGGCAATAACAGTCTGAGAGCGCCGGCTATTGGCGCTCTGTCATCAAATGTTGCCATTACCATCAATGGCGGCTGCGTACAAGCGATGAGCTTTACCATTGTCGTAGGAACAGCGCCATATTATGTAATTGGCGGTCTTGATGGTAGTACTGTAACTATCAACGGTGGCATTGTGGCTGCCAAGGACTCTTATAATACCGGACGCACTTTTCCTCAAAACTGTACAGCCAATAGTTCCCGAGGCTGCATTGTCGCTCGGGACGGCGTTGGGGAGGTCTACGGCAGCATGACTCTGGCGGAAACCTCCGGGAGCGGCATCACGCTATCCTCCCTGCACATCAGCAAGGGCGCAAGCCTGAACAGCCCGGGCAGATGGAAAAGCATTTCCATTACTATGGAGGATCTGCCGACTGACGATCAATTTAATATTACATTAAAAGATGGGATAAACGCAGCTTCCACCGAGGAGGAAATCAGGAATGCCATTCAAGTCCAGTCTCCTTATAAAGAGATAGGCCATACCGGAGCCTTCACCATAACAGGTTTGTCGGATGAGAATGTCACACAGATTACAAAAAGCGAGGATGGAACGTGCATCGTCACTTTTACCAAGAACGGAAAAGTAGTTACTAGAAATTTCAAGCTGGAAAAGTTGAAAATCGATTCCTCCAGCGTAAGTCTGCCTTGGGACAGTTCTTACGCTTACACCGGCAGCGCCATTGAGCCAGAGTTCACTGTGACTGTGGAGAAGAAGGTTTTGACAAAGGGTACAGATTATACGGTGGAATACGCCAATAACATCAATATTGGTAATGCAACCCTCACCGTGACCGGCATAGGGAACTACGAAGGCACCGTCGAGAAGACTTTTAGAATCACCGATTCGGATGCACTGATAGAAGTACAGTATGTCGACGAGTCCGGGCAGAGGCAGACTGCCCAGGCAAAGGCCATCTCAACAATGCTTAACACGACCCAGCTGACTTTGGAGGAGGGCTGGTACTTCGTGCAAGGCGCAGCGGCCAGGTTTACTATAACTGTGCCGGCTGGGACTACCAGTTACCTCATCCTGCCGGACGGTAGTTCTCTGTACGCGGGGAGCTTGAATCTGAGTGGCAGCTTGACTATTTATGGGCAGTCCGGAAACAGAGGAAAGCTGGATGCGGGCCCTAGTATGAACAGTACCCTGGTTCCTATCCAGCTTAACAATGCGGGAACCCTCACCGTCAATGGTGGGAATTTGTCTGTGACGAAATCTATCGGGGGAGATTTGGCAATCAAACTTTCAAAAAACTGTATCTTCACCTACAACAGCGAGAGCGGCCTTTTTAGAGTCAACGGCAGCTTCAATAATAATAATGGCACCCTGCAAACCGAGCGGTTGACGGAGGATATGATCGCCGTTGATACAGAAAGGCTCCCCGTTGGCACCGATGAGGATTTGTCGGAAACGGTCAAGGGCTGCGTCAGCCTGGAAAACCCCACCTACGCCGGGAAAGAGTTTATCCTAACCGGCTGGACGCAGTCGTCCGTCACCAGGCAGGACAACTGCACCTACATCGTCACTTACTCCCACGAAACGAGGGGGACGGTCAGCAAAACGGTATCGCTGGGCCAGCCCTGCGACCACCTAAGCCAGGGGTACATCAGCAATAACGACGGCACCCACACCAAGACCTGTCTGGACTGCGGCAAAACGTGGGATGCGGAGGGCTGCGCCTACGTTTTCAGCGGTGCCGACGGCACCTGCGCGGCGTGCGGGGACAGCGTGACCGTGGCGGTTTCCGGCACGGAGAACCTGATCTATGACGGCACTGAGAAAAAGCCGGGAGTGACCGTCACAAGGGCTGGTACGGAGTTGGCAACGAGCAATTATACGGTAGCCTACACCGACAACACCAACGCCGGTACAGCCAAAGTGACCGTGACCATCGGGAATAATCAGGGCACATATAACGGGAGTTTCACCATCGGCAAGGCCACGCCCACGATCACATGGGACACCACGGCCCAGGAGCTGCCCTATACCGGCAATCCAGCGGCCATTACAGCGCCCGCCGTGAAGCTGGTGAACAACGAAAACTTTGGGGGGACAATCAGCTATTCCTACGCGACCCAAGGCGGCACCGAGTATAAGGACGGCCTGCCTACCAACGCCGGGACATACACCATCAAGGCCAGTATTGCGGCCCAGGGCAACTACACCGCCGCCGACAGCACAAACACGCTGACGCTGACCATAAATCCGACCCCAGTAACGTTGACTTTTGCCAATCAGACGATTGCCTACGGCGACACACCGACAGGAGCTACCGCTGACCCCGCCAGCGCAAAGATCGAGTATTCCTACACCACCGAAGCAGGCGGCACACCGATCTCCGGCTGGCCCACAAACGCGGGAACCTACACCGTCACCGCCAAGGTTAAAGCCACCGGCAACTACGGGGAGGCCATCCAAACCGCAACCCTGACGATTAACCCAAAAGCGGTCAGCAATCCAACCATTGAGCTGTCCCCCAGCAGCTTTGACTATGACGGCACTGCAAAGAAGCCCGCTGTCACCGTGAAGGACGGCACTACCGTGATCCCGGCCAGCGAGTACACAGTGGCCTACAGCAACAACATCAACGCTGGCACCGCCACCGTCACCATCACCGACAAGACGGGCGGCAACTACACCGTCAGCGGCACCACGACCTTCACTATCACCGCCAAGCCCCTCACCGGGGCGAAAGTGGAAGCCACCGGCACGTTTACCTACACCGGGAACGCACAGGAGCCAGCACCCACCGTGACCCTGGGCGGGCAACCGCTGACGGCGAACACCGACTACACAGTGACCTACGACGACAACACCAACGCTGGCACCGCCAAAATCACCGTCACCGGGACGGGCAACTATTCCGGCACCGCCCAGGGCACCTTTACCATCGGCAGGGCCGACCTGACCGCAGACGGCACCGGCATCGCCAGCGGCACCTATGGCGATAAGCTGTCCGGGCTGACCGTTTCCGGCCTGACCGCCAAGCTGGGCGAGGCCACGGTGACAGGCACCTGGAAGCTGACCGGGGACACCGTGCCCAATGTGGGGGACAGCGGCCAATACACCGCCACCTTCACCCCGGCCACCGGTGCGGGCAACTACAACGCGCTGACGGCCCAAGTGACACTGAGCATCGCCAAGGCAAACTATACCGGCACCACCACGGCAAGTACCTCCGCCAAATTCGGCACCACCGGGACCTATGACCTCTCGGCCCTGCTCCCGGATGGGGCCACGGCGGGGACAGCGGCCACCACCAGCGATATTTTTGAGGGGACGCCCACCGTTAGCGGCAAGGCCCTGACCTACCAACTGAAAGCAGGCGCAACGGTTGGCAACACCGGCCCGATCACCGTGCCCGTGATCTCCACGAACTATCAGGAGTTCAACTTGACCATCACCGTCACCGTGACGGACAAATTCGTGCCCACCCTGACCGTCAGCCCCATCACCGTCACCTACAGCGGCGAGGCAATCCCCGGCACCGCCATCAAGGGCACGGCCAAGGTGGGGAGCACCACCGTCCCCGGCACCTGGGCCTTTGCCTCCGGCGAAGCTGTCACCAACGTGGCGGACAGCGGCACAAAGACCGTCAAATTCGTGCCAACCGATAAGGCCACCTACGCCGAGGCCACCGCCGTCGTCGTTGTGACCATCGGCAAGGCTACCCCCACGGGCGCGCCCAAGTACACCGCAATTTCTGCCAGCGGCAAGACCCTGGCCGACGCCGGACTGACCACCGAGGGCGGCACTTTCAGCACTACGGGCACCGTGGCCTGGGCCCTGGGCACAGATACAGCGGTAACGGCCAACACCCAGTACGAGTGGACGTTCACTCCCACCGACGCCGCCAACTACAACACCCTGACGGGCAAGATCACACTTTGGGTACAGAGCACGGGCGGCGGCAGCTACGTGCCCTCCGGCCCCGGCAGCTCCAGCCTGCCCGTGACCACCACCGGCCAGGGCAGCACCACCACGACCACCACGACCACCGCGGCCCCCACCGCTACCACCCAGGGCGGCACAGCAACCACCACCATCAACACCACCATGGGCCAGGAGATCGTGAAGCAGGCCGTGGCTAACAAGAGCGAGGAAGTGGTGATCGCCCCCAAAGTCACCGGGAGCGTCACCAAGGCCGAGGTTTCCATCCCGGCCTCAACCGTGGGCCAGATCGGGAGCCAGACCAGCGCGAGCCTGACCGTTTCCACCCCCGTGGCCGATGTGACCATCCCCAACGGGGGCCTGGGCAGCCTGGGCAGCGCGGGCGGCACCGTGACTGTCACAGCGGAGCAGGTCGGGAACCAGGTGGAGCTAACC
Organism: uncultured Oscillospiraceae bacterium; assembly: GCA_910584835.1. Taxonomy (GTDB): domain Bacteria; phylum Bacillota; class Clostridia; order Oscillospirales; family Oscillospiraceae; genus Enterenecus. The sequence goes on from CAJUEG010000005.1 coordinate 56,582, forward strand.
GTGACGGCGGGCGGCCAGACCGTTCAGACCGTCCCAGGCGGCGTAACCCTCACCGTGCCCGCGTCCAACACCACCCCCGGCACCGTGGCCGTGCTGGTTCGCCCGGACGGCACGCGGCAGGTGGTGCGGAAATCCGTGGCGGACGGGGACAGCGTGACGATCCCGCTGGACGGCTCAGCCAAGCTGGAAATCGTGGACAACAGCGGCTATTTTGCCGACGTGCCCGCCACGAGCTGGGCGGCGGACGCCGTGGCCTTTGCCAGCGGACACGAGCTGTTCAGCGGCACCGCCCCCGGCCAGTTCAGCCCCAACACCCCCATGAGCCGGGGGATGCTGGCGGTGGTGCTCCACAACCTGGAGAGCAACCCCGCCCAGGCCCTCACGGGCGCATTTATCGACGTGGACAACAGCCAGTGGTATGCCGAGGGCGTGGCCTGGGCGGAGGCCCAGGGCATCATCGGGGGCTACGGCAACGGGCAGTTTGGCCCCAATGACAACATCACCAGGGAGCAGTTGGCCGTCATGCTGTGGCGCTATGCTGGAAGCCCTGCCGCGACGGATCGGGAGCTGCACTTTGCCGACGCGCACCGGGCCAGCGACTGGGCATTGGAAGCCCTGCGCTGGGCCACGGAGAACGGTATCATCAATGGAAAGGGCGGCGGAATCCTCGATCCCACCGGGCAGGCCACACGTGCGGAAACGGCGCAGATGTTAAAAAATTTCATGGAATCCAAATAAGGGCATGAGAGAACAGGGCGGACAATCCGCCCTGTTCTTTTTGCACCAAATTTTGCAAAATATGTAGAAAAAAAGCAGAAAGAAATAAATCTCACCATGAGACACAATTTGAAAAATCAGTCGTTTCCCATAACCTTTTAGAATATTTTGACTACTTTTTGCGCTTATCTTTCAAAATCGGGATTTTTAGGAAGTTAAGTTATAGAAAGGAAAAAGGAGAAGGGCATATGGACAGAAGATATGAGCAATTCAATGAAATGACCTTTGAATCCTACATCAGAAAAGCAATCGACAATGCGGTAAATAAAGTAGGCAAAAAGCAAGCCGAGCGAGAGCAATGGGAACAATCCTTATCCACCATGACAGACGCGGATTTATATTCCGTTTCCCCAAAGGACGCAGAAATTAAGGGCGTGGGGCAGGTGGGCCGGATATTCCGAGTGCAGGAAGAAGATATATCCATTTATGATGAAACATTGGGGCAAGCTCTTTTGTCCCTTCTGCCCAAAGATCGCAACGTGATTTTGATGTATTATTTCCTCAAAATGACCGATGAAAAGATTTCCCATGTGCTGGGTGTCACCCGCGCTGCTGTTCAGCAGCGGCGGAACAACGCCATAAAAAAGCTACACGCACGTTTGGAGGATAGCACATGAAATGGGTGCCCTTTCCTGTCATATCGGCAGCGAAAGAATATGATGCGGAGGCGATTGAGTTCATTTGCCGCCACTTTGAGAGATACATAGTGTACCGCAGCGTCCGAAAATACAGCGATTTATACGGAAATGAGAAATCCTTTTTGGATGATGAACGCTATTCCGAGGCGCAAACGGCCATGCTGTCCGCCATTTTCTCGTTTGACTTTAGGGAGCCCCCCGAGGATTATCACGCCGGTTGAATTTTCATCCGGCAGGAGTATGCCACATACGGCGGCACATTCCTGCGGGCTGAAAATAGCCTGAATCACAACTGAATAGGGCAGTCAGATACGTTCCATATCGCGTTGAGCCAAGCGGCGGGTGCGCAGGGACGTTCCACCGGGAAGGGAGGGAATAGGCCGGGAGGAACCGAGCGAACACCACCAGCGCCGCAAAGCGGCCCCAGGCAGGGCCGCGGGCGATTATGCGCGTATGGGTAATGATGATACTTGCGTCAGCTATGCGTCACAGTATAGGGCGCCCCGCCATGGGTATGGAGGGAGGCACGGTAATTTCCTATGAGGCGGTTTGCCAACCGCCGTCTGAATCTGCCTTTGGAGCTATATCGTGAACGGCAAAATCCGCGCTGACCGCCAGCGCGGATTTTGTCGTTTCAAATCTCACCGTGAGACACGAATATGAAACAGTCTATGCGGCATATCTTCCCTGTGTAGACTGACAAAAGGGGGCGCAAGACAGTTAATATCATCGTACATTACCCGGAAGATAAAGAGAAACAGCGGGAACTCGCCAAAAGGGTCGCTTACGTCCACGCTCAGACGATAGCCGAAAAGTTGGCGACCCTGTCCTGCCCTGTGGAACAGAAAGCGGCGCTATGCGATGAAATCAAGAAACGATACAAGGCCGCCAATAAAATGAGATAAGAAGCGAGGAGTAGGGGAGAGGGAAAGCCATCCTCTACTCCTCGAATCTTTTTAGGTTCTTCCAGGTTCTTTTTGTGATCGACACCCGATTCTGTTCCCATTGCTGCAAGGTTCCAAAGGGGACGCCGAGGTATTTTGCGTACTCTTTTTGCGTCATGCTTTTCTGTGCTCGGGCCTGCCTGATCTGCTGGCCCTGGCCGTGATAGAGGAACAGGTTGAAATCATCCAGGAGCCTTGTGACAGGGACGGAGAACAGCTCCGCAATTTTCCGCATGGTTTCAATGGGATAATAGTCTCGCCCAATTTCTTCATAGCTGGAGTATGTGGTGCGGTCTATCCCAGCGTACTCCGCCACATCCTTTTGCCGCAAACCCTGGCTGTATCTGTACCAGCGGAGCTTGTCCGGCGTATTGTGGATTTGAGAGGGATCGGTGTATTGGATGTTGAACTTTTCTGCCTCCACCAGCGTGTGAGGTTGGACAAGCTGGAAGCTGTGAATGTAGAGAGGTGCGTAGATAACGCCCGTGGGAGTATGGAGAACCATTATTTTCATGCGGCCCGATATGTGGCCGAACGTACGCCATTTTTCGCCAAAGTATGTACGATTGCCCACATCGAGGGACTTTTGAGCCGTTGCGAGTGAATAGTATTTTCAATGCATCGGCTGGCATAGGTGGCAAGCCTGACGTTTTTGTCCGGCTTGAATGTGGATACCCCTTTAATCAGCCCAATGGTTCCGATGGAAATCAAGTCGTCCTGATCACCATTGGGTGTGTAATATTTTTTTACAATGTGCGCCACCAGCCGCAGATTATGTTCAATGAGCATATCCCTGGCATCATCATCCCCTTGAGCCATCCGATCCAGACAATTCTGCTCCTCCTCCCGGGTAAGGGCCCGGGGAAAGGAGCCCGTATTCCCCGCCAGCCGCAGGGTAAAGAACAGTCCGTTCAGTGTCAATAACAGCCATGCCGTCCACATGGACACCACCTCCACTCAAACTGTATGCGTGGGCGGCGTGTCCGTATTAAAAAAGAAAGGGACCGCCGATTTACCGGCAATGCCGGCGCGGTTTCATCGGCGAAGTCCACATTTCGCTTGATTTCCCCAGATACAGAAAAAACAGCCGCATGATGCCAAAGCACCATGCGGCTGTTTTCAAAACTGAAACCTTCTTTATTGAGGCCGCTCTTAAACTCAAGACCTCTGTAAGAGCTGGGATTCAAGAGAAAACGCGGTAAAAATCTTGCAAAGACAAGGGAACTTACTGCGCCAGCTTGGCGATCTCCTCGGCGAAGTTCTCCTGCTTCTTCTCAATGCCCTCGCCCTTCTCAAAGCGCACGGCATCCTTCAGCACGATAGTCCCGCCCAGCTTCTTGGCGGCGGCGTTCATATACTGCTCCACGGTGACCTCGTTGTCCTTGACAAAGGTCTGCTGGAGCAGGCAGTTTTCGGCGTAGAACTTGTTGAGCTTGCCGGCCACGATCTTCTCCTTGACCTGGGCGGGCTTGGAGGCCATCTTGGGGTCGTTGTCCATCTGGGCTAGGAGAATCTTCTTCTCCTCGTCCAGAACGTCCTGGGTGACCTGGCTCTTGTCCAGGAACCGGGGGTTCAGGGCCGCGATCTGCATGGCCATGTCCTTGCCGATCTCGGCGGCGTCGATGCCGCCGGTGACCTCCAGGTTGACCAGCACGCCGATCTTGCCGCCGGCGTGGATATAGGGGACGGAAGTGCCGTCGGCGAAGCGGGCAAAGCGGCGGACCTTAATGTTCTCGCCGATGACCAGAACCATCTCCTGCTGCTGCTGGGTGACAGTCAGGTCGGTGCCGTTGTATTTGCACTCCATCAGCGCATCCAGATCGGCGGGGGCACAGGCGGCCACGGTGGCGGCCACGCCCTTCACGAAGTCCACAAACTTCTCGTTCTTGCCCACGAAATCGGTCTCGGCGTTGACCTCGACGACGACGCCGACGCCGTCGATGACGCAGGCGTAGGCCATGCCCTCGGCGGCAATGCGGCCGGCCTTCTTGGCGGAAGCGGCAAGACCCTTTTCACGCAGCCACTCGACGGCCTTGTCCATGTCGCCGTCGGAGGCGGCCAGAGCCTTTTTGCAGTCCATCATGCCCACGCCGGTCATTTCCCGCAGGGCCTTTACATCCTGAGCAGTAATTGCCATTTATCGTTACCTCCAAAATCAATTTTGTAAAAAAGGAAGCGCCCGCCCGCCTCGGGCGGGCGCTGTAGAATAATGCCTGAAAGGGGGGAGCTTTACTCGTCAGCGGGCTCCTCGGGCTTCTCGGAAGCGGGGGCGGGGGCGGCGTCCACGCCCTGACGGCCCTCCTGCACGGCGTTGGCCATGACGGAGGAGATCAGCTTGATGGCGCGGATGGCGTCGTCGTTGCCGGGGATGACGTAGTCGATCTCATCGGGATCGCAGTTGGTGTCCACGATGGCCACGATGGGGATGTTCAGCTTGCGGGCCTCGTTGATGGCGTTGCGCTCCTTGCGGGGGTCCACCACGAACAGAGCGCCGGGGAGACGCTTCATCTCCACCACGCCGCCCAGGTATTTCTCCAGCTTGGAGATCTCGCCCAGCAGCTTCATGACTTCCTTCTTGGGGAGCATGTCGAAGGTGCCGTCCTCCTGCATCTTCTTGAGCTGGTTCAGGCGGTCCACGCGGGTGCGCATGGTCTTGAAGTTGGTCATCATGCCGCCCAGCCAGCGGGCGTTGACGTAGAACATGCCGCAGCGGGCGGCCTCCTCGCGGATGGCGTCCTGGGCCTGCTTTTTGGTGCCCACGAAGAGCAGGGACTGGCCGTTGCCGGACAGGTCCTTGACGAAGTTGTAGGCCTCCTCCAGCTTCTTCACGGTCTTCTGCAGGTCGATGATATAGATGCCGTTGCGCTCCGTGTAGATGTAGGTGGCCATTTTGGGGTTCCACCGGCGGGTCTGGTGGCCGAAGTGCACGCCGGCCTCCAGCAGCTGCTTCATAGATACGACTGCCATTGATTTTTCCTCCTGTTTTTTGGTTTTACCTCCGAAAGCCTCATTTTTCCCGCCCACTTTCATGGAAAGCACCGGGCGAAAAATCGGCTCTCGTGCGGAATGCCTGGATATTCTACCACAAGAGATGGGGGAACGCAAGAGTTTTTCTCCAATTTCTTGAGAAAAAGTCAGCGATTTCTGCGGCCCCGGCTGCTGACGGCGGCGCCGTCCACCAAAATGATGTCCGTCCCAAAGCGCTTGACGGCGGACCAGGGGAAGACCGCGTCCGCCTCCCGGCCCAGCAGCCCCAGCAGGCGGGGATGCCCCCGCACGACGATGCTCTGGATGGAACCGCGCTCCGGGTCCAGCTCCACGTCGCCCACGAATCCGTACCGGGTGCCGTCGGCAATGTCGATGACTTCCTTATATTGCAGGTCGACGATGCGGCAAATCATAGTATGCCCTCCTTTTTCCTTTGCCATCAATGTATGAAAAAAGGGGCCCGTCAATCCGTGTCCGGGAAAAATACACGGAAAATTTTCATTTGCCCCCTATGCAAAAGGAGTATTTTCCAGTATAATACTACCTAAGTACGGACGGGACGTGAATTTAACAGGGGAGAGGATGTGTGCCATGGGCGAGCTGAAATACAAGCGCGTGCTGCTGAAGGTCAGCGGCGAGGCGCTGGGCGGCGATGCGGGCCGGGGCCTGGACTTCGACGTCATTGAAAGGGTGTGCGATGTGGTGGCCCGCTGCGCCGATGAAGGCGTGCAGGTGGGCATTGTGGTGGGCGGCGGCAATTTCTGGCGGGGCCTGAAGGACGGCCGGGGGATGAGCAACCGCACCCGCGCCGACCACATGGGAATGCTGGCCACCGCAATCAACTGTCTGGCCCTGGCCGATGTGCTGGAGAACAAAGGCGTAGACGTGCGGGTGCAGACCGCCATTGAGATGAAATCCATTGCCGAACCGTATATCCGCTCCCGGGCCGTCCGGCACCTGGAGAAGGGCAGGGTGGTTATCTTTGGCTGCGGCACCGGCAGCCCCTTCTTCTCCACCGATACGGCGGCGGTGCTCCGGGCGGCGGAGATCAACGCGGACATCATTCTGCTGGCCAAGAATGTGGACGGGGTGTACAGCGCCGATCCCCTCAAGGACCCGGAGGCGGTAAAATACGACAGCATCACTTACGATGATGTGCTGGCCCGCCATCTGGGGGTCATGGACTCCACCGCCACGTCGCTGTGCATGGACAACAACATCCCCATCATCCTGTTTGCGTTAAAGGACCCGGAGAACATCCTCCGTGTGGTGCACGGGGAGAAAATAGGTACAATTGTAAAGGACATAGGAGGAAAGGATCATGACTGATTTCTGCAAGACCTACGATGTGAAAATGGGCAAGACCATCGAATCGGTAAAGGGCGACTTCGCCAGTGTCCGGGCGGGCCGGGCCAATGCCGGCGTGCTGGACCGCATCCAGGTGGAGTACTACGGGACCCCCACCCCCATCCAGCAGGTGGCCAGCATCTCCACCCCCGACCCCCGCACCCTCCAGATTCAGCCCTGGGACGGCAGCATCCTCAAGGCGATTGAAAAGGCCATCCAGACCTCCGACCTGGGTATTAACCCGCAGAATGACGGGCGGGTTATCCGCCTGGCCTTCCCCCAGCTCACCGAGGAGCGCCGCATGGAGCTCACCAAGCAGGTGCGCAAGTACGGCGAGAACGGCAAGGTGGCCATCCGCAACATCCGCCGGGACGCCATGGACACCCTGAAGTCCCTGGAGAAGAAGTCGGAAATCACCGAGGATGACCGCAAGGAGAGCGAGAAGGAGCTCCAGGATCTGACGGATAAGCGGTGCAAGGAGATCGACGCCCTCACCGCCGCCAAGGAAAAGGAATTGATGGCGGTCTGAGCCACAGTTCTGCGCATAGCAAGGGGGGCGCGCCCCCCTTGTGTGCTGTTTGGAGGCTTATGACCCGGTTCTTTTTTGCCAATACTATCAATAAAAGTTAGGATGGGTGTGTATGGCTTTCCTTCGCCGCGGTCGAGCGGAGAAACCCCAGGTGGATTTGGGCCGTCTGCCCCGCCACGTGGCCATCATCATGGACGGCAATGGCCGCTGGGCCAAAAGCCGCGGCCTGCCCCGGAAGGCGGGCCACGCCGCCGGGGCGGAGACCTTTCGGACCATCGCCACCTTTGCCAAGGAGCTGGGGCTGGAGTACCTCACGGTGTACGCCTTTTCCACCGAGAATTGGAAGCGGCCCGCCGACGAGGTGGCCGCCATTATGAAGCTGCTGGAAAAGTATCTCCACGAGGCCATTGAGACCATGGCCAGGGACAAGGTAAAAATGGCCTTCTTCGGCGATTTATCCCCGCTGGCCCCCCATCTCCAGGCTCTGTGCCGGGAGACCGAGGAGATTTCCAAGGGCTACGACGGCTGCCAGGTGAACATCTGCCTGAACTACGGCGGCCGGGACGAGCTGGTCCGGGCGGCCAAGGCCTTTGCCCTGGACTGCGTGGAGGGCAGGGCGGACCCGGGCCACCTGACGGAGGAGGCTTTCGGCAGGTATCTTTACTCCGCCGGCGTGCCCGATCCGGACCTCATCATCCGGCCCAGCGGGGAGATCCGCACATCCAATTTCCTGGTCTGGCAGTCCGCCTACGCGGAATTCTACTTCACCGATGTGCTCTGGCCCGACTTCACCAAGGAGGAGCTGCTGCGGGCGCTGGCGTCCTACCAGCACCGCTCCCGGCGGTATGGAGGTGTGTGACATGGCGAAACGAATCATTGTGGCGGTGGTTTTGATGCCCGCCATGCTGTGGGTTATGCTGGTGCCGCCCCCGCTGGCGTGGACGGCGCTGGTGTGCTTCATCTCGGCCATGGCCGCCTTTGAACTGCTTCGGGCCGTGGGGGAGGGGAAGATTACCCTGCCCATGCGGGTGGCCGCCATTGCCGCCGCCGCCCTGCTGCCCTTTGGGAGCTGGGCGGGGCTGGGTATGGCCTACGTGAACCTGCTGTCCTTTGCGGTGACGGCGGTGTGCTTCGGCTGCGCCATCCGGGCCTATGACGAGGGCGGGGTCAAGATCGGCTTTTTCCATGTGCTGGCCTGCCTGTTTGGCGGGGTCATCATCCCGCTGGCCCTGTCCGCCCTGGTGGAGCTCCGGCGGATGGACCACGGGCAGTACCTGGTGCTGCTGGCGGTGCTGCTCACCTTCGTCACCGACGCCGGGGCCTACTTTGCGGGCGTGTTTCTGGGCAGGCACAAGGGGGTCACCAAGGTCAGCCCCAACAAAAGCGTGGAGGGGTACATCGGCGGTTTTGTCACGGGAGTGGTGTTCGCCATCCTCTACGGCGTTGTGGCCAGCAAAATCGCGGGGGACAGCGTGAATCTGCTGCCCCTGGCCCTGTGCGGGCTGTTCGGCGCGCTTGCCACCGAGATAGGCGACCTGGCGTTCTCCTTCATTAAGCGGCAGTACGGCGTGAAGGACTACGGCCACCTTCTGCCCGGCCACGGCGGGATGCTGGACCGGTTTGACAGCATGATGTTCTGCGGGCCGGTGGTGCTGTTTATTGTGCAGTGCCTGCCGGTATTTTGAGGGGCGGTCAACCATGAAAAGGACGCTTTCCATTTTGGGCTCCAGCGGTTCCATCGGACAGCAGACGCTGAAGGTGGCAAGAGCCTGCGGCCATAAGGTAGCCGCCATCACGGTAAACCGCAGCGTGGAGCTGGCCGAGGCACAGGCCCGGGAATTTAAACCAAAGCTGGCGGTGGCGGCGGATGAGACCGCCGCCGCCGATCTGCGCCGCCGGCTGGCTGACACCGATACAAAAGTGGCATCCGGTGAGGAAGGGCTGCTGGAGGCGGCCTCACTGCCCGAGGCGGACACGGTGGTCACCGCCATTGTGGGCGTGGCGGGCCTGCGGCCCACCCTTGCCGCCATCGACGGCGGCAAGCGCATCGCCCTGGCCAACAAGGAGACCCTGGTGTGCGCCGGGGAGCTGGTGATGGCCCGGGCAGAGGAGAAGGGTGCGGAGATCGTCCCGGTGGACTCGGAGCACTCCGCCATTTTTCAGTGCCTTCAGGGGTGCAGAAACAGGGGCGAGGTCCGGCGGCTCATTATCACCGCCTCCGGCGGGCCGTTTTATGGCAAGAGCTGTGAAGAACTTTCCCTTGTCACAAAAGAGCAGGCGCTGAGGCATCCCAACTGGGCGATGGGCGCAAAAATCACCATTGATTCCGCCACGCTGATGAACAAGGGGCTGGAGTTCATCGAGGCTATGCGGCTGTACGCCATGCCCCCCGAGCGCATCCAGGTCGTGGTGCACCGGGAGAGTATTGTCCACTCTCTGGTCGAGTTTGAGGACGGTGCCATCCTGGCCCAGCTGGGCAGCGCGGATATGTGCCTGCCCATCCAGTACGCGCTCACCTGGCCGGAGCGCGCCCCCGGACCCGCCAAGCCCCTGGATTTGCTGGCCTGCCCGCCGCTGACCTTCCAAAAACCCGACCCGGACACGTTCCGCTGCCTGGGGCTGGCGCTGGAGTGCGCCAGGCGGGGCGGTACGTCCACCGCCATCCTCAACGGGGCCAACGAGGCGGCGGTGGCGCTGTTTTTGTCGGATCGGATTGCTTTTCTGGATATTCCCAGGCTGGTGGAGACCGCGCTGGACAGGGTTCCCGCGCTGGACGCTGCCGGGCTGGATGATATTTTTGAGGCTGACCGCGCCGCCCGCGAGGCGGTTTATCAATCTGTGAGGTGACCCATTTTGACAAGATTCCTGTATGTTCTGCTGGTTATTGTACTGTTTGGCGTGCTCATTGCCATTCACGAGTTCGGGCACTTCATCACCGCCAAGCTGCTGGGGGTGAAGGTGAACGAGTTCGCCATCGGCATGGGCCCCGCCCTGTGGACAAGGCAGAGGGGGGAGACCCTTTACGCCCTGCGCGCTTTCCCGGTTGGGGGCTACTGCGCCATGGAGGGGGAGGATGAGGACACCGGCGACCCCCGGGCCTTTTCCCGGCAGAAGGGCTGGAAAAAGATTATCATCCTGTGCGCTGGATCGTTCATGAATTTTTTGCTGGGTCTTGTCATTATGGTGATTTTGTCCCTTGGCTTGACGCAGGTGAGCGTCCCTGTCATCACCTCCTTTATGGACGGTTTTGCCCTGGAGGGGGACGGGGGGCTGATGGTGGGAGACCGCATCGTCAGTGTGGACGGCCATGCGGTGTGGCTGTACTCGGACGCGCTGATGTATTTGGACCGCAACGATGGCGTGAGCGGCATCGATCTGGTGGTGGAGCGGGACGGAGAGAAGATTGTGCTGAATGACTTCCCCATGACCCGGTCCATTGAGATGGAGGAGGATGGAAGGACCACCAAAAAGTTTGGCCTGACCTTTACGCAGACAGAGCAGCTGTCCCTGGCCGGACGGATAAAATACGGCTTTTTGCAGTCGGTGGATTTCGTCCGGGTTGTCTGGATGAGCCTGGGCGACCTGGTGACGGGCCGTGTGCCGGTGTCCGAGCTGTCCGGCGTGGTGGGCGTGGTGGACGTGGTGTCCGAGATCGGCACCCAAACCCAGGCCCAGGTCAAGTCGGCGCTGGCCGGGGTGATGGATGTGCTGAGCATGATGGCCCTCATTGCCGTCAACCTGGCGGTGATGAACCTGCTGCCCATCCCGGCGCTGGACGGCGGGCGGATCTTCTTTGTGCTGCTCAACGGCCTGCTCTACGCCGTGGCCCGTCGGCGCATCCCGGAGAAATATGAGGGCTATGTCCACGCCGGGGCGTTTGTGGTGCTGCTGGCGCTGATGGCGGTGGTGGCGTTCCACGACGTCTGGAAAATTTTTGCCTAGGGCAGGTGTTTGAAATGACCAGAAAGCTCAATGTGGGCGGCGTCCCCCTGGGCGGGGGCGCCCCTGTGTCCATCCAATCCATGACCAACACCCCCACCCATGACGTGGAGGCCACCCTGGCCCAGATCCGGGCGCTGGCCGCCGCCGGGTGCGATATCGTCCGGGTAGCGGTGCCCGACATGGCGGCGGCAAAGGCTGTGGGCGCACTGAAAGCGGGGAGTCCTGTGCCCCTGGTGGCGGATATCCATTTTGACTACCGCCTTGCCCTGGAGGCGGCGGAGCAGGGAATCCACAAAATCCGGATCAACCCGGGCAACATCGGTGCCCCAGAGCGGGTGGAGGCGGTAGCCAGGACCTGCAAGGAACGGGGCATCCCCATCCGGGTGGGGGTGAACGGCGGCTCGCTGGAAAAGGAACTGCTGGCCAGGTACGGCGGCCCCACCCCGGAGGCCATGGTGGAAAGCGCCCTGGGGCACATCAAGCTGCTGGAACAGTACGGTTTTGAGGATATCTGCGTGTCGCTGAAGGCGTCCTCGGTGCCCGTCACCATGAAGGCGTACCAACTGATGGCGGAGCGGTACGATTACCCTCTGCACCTGGGAGTGACGGAAGCGGGCACCCGGGAGATTGGGGAGCTGAAGGCGGCGGCGGGCATCGGCGGGCTGCTGGCGCTGGGCATCGGGGACACCCTGCGGGTGTCCCTCACCGCCGACCCGGTGGAGGAGGTCTGCGCCGCCCGGCGGATTTTGAAGGCCATCGGCCTGCGCCGGGAGGGGCCGGAGCTCATCGCCTGCCCCACCTGCGGGCGGACCCAGATCAGTCTTATCCCCATGGCCCGGCAGGTGGAGGAGCTGCTGAAGGGCGTGGACAAGCCCATCACCGTGGCGGTGATGGGGTGTATTGTCAACGGCCCCGGCGAGGCCCGCCATGCCGACGTGGGGTTGGCTGGGGGGCGCGGCGAGGGCGTGCTCTTCAAACGCGGGGAGATTGTGGCAAAAGTGCCCGAGGACCAGCTGGTCCCCGGGCTGATGAAGCTGATCGAGGATCTGTAAAATGAACGGCAGTAAAGAGACGTTCGCCCTTGAACTGGCAGAGCGATTCCCGGAATTCCGCAGCGCGTATGAGGAGCATCTGGAGGATTATGGGGAAGTTTTAGGCCATATCTTTTTTGATGTGCTGCACCGTGCCCTTATGCCGCTTCTGCGGCTCAATGAGGATGGGGAAAAGATTGGCCAGTATATTGAATTTTTGGAAGATATGTACGCCAATGGAGATGACGATGTTCGAAACATCGTAGAGGTTACGATTCTAGAGGTTTTAGGGGACGAGGAGACAGTTTTGCGGAACGCGTTTTCCTACTTTTCCGAGGATCTGATGACAGCCGCCCAGTCTGTCGAAAAGGGTTGGGGCCGTCGGGATATCCGCATATGGCACAAAAATGGCGGGGTACGGTACGATTGGGAGTGGCCGCAGAGGCCTGTGTAGAGATATGCCGGGAGAGCATTCTTTACGAAACGCAGTACATATATAAAACACACCAACGCCGTCCACTAACCCATGGAGCGGAACAAGAGATAAGGAGCGAGACGTAGATATGCCGACCTTTCAACAGACCTTTGCCAACTGCCCCTTCCCGGAGGGGGTTTTGGCTGTTTTGGGGAGCTTTCCTGCCCAGGTGCGGGTACTCAAGGCCCAGCGGGCCATGGAGGTAACCGTATCTGGAACGAATGTTCCACATGAAACATTGGCCCAGGCGGAGGACTGCCTGAAGCGGGCCTTTGGCCTCAGCGCCGCCACGGTGCGCGTGAACGGGCCGGAGGGAGCGGCCCCCGCCGGGGCGGAGCCGGGCCCCCGGCCGGAACAGCCCCCGGCGGAGAAGGCCGCGGAGCCCGCCCCAAAGCCGGAACTCTCTGAAAGCGCGCCGGCTCAGCCGGCTGCCCGGGAGCGCGCCGGGGACCTGGAGGCCCAGATGGCGGCCATGCGGCGCAAGCTGCTGCGCTCGGAGGCGTCCGCCCCAGGGAAGGGGAAAAAGCGGGTCAAACAAATCTACGGCAAAATCAGTGGCAAGAAGAAGCCCGTGCCCATGAACGAGTTGGCGCTGGACATGGGCAGCGTGCTGGTGGAGGGCGAGGTGTTCAACGTGGAGCACCGGGAGCTCACCCGCCGCAAAGCCTGGGTGGTGTGCTTTGATATCACCGACCTCACCAGCTCCATCCGGGTCACCCGGTTTATGGAGGGGGAGGAGGCCAAGCCCATCATCGATCAGGTGAAGAGGGGCCAGCGGCTCCAGGTGCAGGGGCGGCTCACCCTGGGGCGGTTCGACAACAACGACCTGGTGCTGGAGCCCTATGGAATCAATGAGGTACCCGGGCTGGAGGGGCGAAAGGACACCGCGCCGGACAAGCGGGTGGAGCTCCACCTGCACACGAAAATGTCCACCATGGACGCGCTGTGCGACGCCAAGGCGGCGGTGAAGCGGGCCATCGAGTGGGGCCACCCCGCCATTGCCATCACCGACCACGGGGTGGTGCAGTCGTTCCCGGACGCCTACAACGCCTCCGGCCGGGGAGAGAAAATCAAGGTGCTCTACGGGGTGGAGGCGTACTATCAAAACGATGTGGATGAACAGGCGGCGGTTCATGGGCCGGGTGATATGCCGGTGGACGGAGAGTTTGTGGCCTTCGACCTGGAGACCACCGGCCTGGACCAGCGTGCCGACGCCATCATTGAGATCGGCGCGGTGCGCATACGGGGCGGGGAGGTGGTGGACAAATTTGCCTCCTTTGCCCAGCCGGGGCGGCCGCTGAGCGCCAAGACCGTTTCCCTCACCGGCATTACGGACGAGATGCTGCGGGGTGCGCCCACGCCCGAGGACGCGGTGGACGCGTTTTTGGACTGGGCGGGGGACGCGCCGCTGTGCGCCCACAACGCCGCCTTTGATACCGGGTTCATCCGGGAATACTGCGCCCGCTCGGGCCGGAAATTTGACCCGCTGTACTTTGACACCCTGATTCTGGCCCAGTACCTGTGCCCAAAACTGCCCAACCACAAGCTGGATACGGTGGCCGGTGCCCTGGGCCTGCCCCCCTTCCAGCACCACCGGGCCTATGACGACGCGGAGACCTGCGGGCTGATCCTCTCGGCGCTGTTCCCGCTGCTGCGGGCGCAGGGGGTGGAGCGGGCGGCTCAGATCAACCGGGTGCTCGCCGGGCAAAGGCGGGGCGGCAGGGGAAGGCGGTCCGCATTCCACCTGATTGTGCTGGCAAAAAACCAGACCGGGCTGAGAAACCTTTACAAGCTGGTGTCCAAAGCCCATCTGGAGCACTTCAACCGTTTCCCCATCATGCCCAAGTCCCTGATCGATGAAAACCGGGATGGTCTGATCATCGGCTCCGCCTGTGAGGCGGGGGAGCTGTTCCAGGCAGTGGCGGCGGGACGGGAGGACCGGGAGCTGGAGCGCATCGCGTCCTGGTACGACTACCTGGAAATTCAGCCGCTGACCAATAACGCCTACATGCTCCGGCCCAACAAGGAGGGCCGGTCCATTGCCCGGGACTGGGAGGACCTGCGGGCTTTCAACCGCCGGGTGGTGGAGCTGGGGGAGCGGCTTGGCAAGCCGGTGTGCGCCACCGGGGACGTCCACTTTATGGAACCCACGGATGAGGTGTACCGCCACGTGCTGCTGGCGGCCAAGGAGTATGAGGACGCCGACCAGCCCAACCCCCTTTATTTCCGCACCACCGACGAGATGCTGGAGGAGTTCTCCTATCTGGGAGAAGAAAAAGCCCGAGAGGTTGTGGTGGAAAATCCCAGGCTGATCGCGGATTGGTGCGACAACGTGCGGCCCCTGCCCGACGGGCTGTTTGCCCCCAAGCTGGAAAATTCCGACGGGGAACTCAAGGACCTGGTGTGGGGGAAAGCCCACCGCCTTTACGGAGAAAACCCGCCCCAGATCGTGGTGGACCGCATCAATGCGGAGCTGGTGGACATTATCCGCTGCAAATATGACGTGATCTACATGTCCGCCCAGAAGCTGGTGCAGAATTCGCTGAAGAACGGCTATCTGGTGGGGTCCCGGGGGTCGGTGGGGTCGTCCCTGGTGGCGTTCATGTCGGGCATCACCGAGGTGAACTCCCTGCCCGCCCACTACCGCTG
>CAJUEG010000006.1 GCA_910584835.1 uncultured Oscillospiraceae bacterium
GGGCCCGGTACGAAGAACTCGCCGCGAGCCCCGCTTTCGCACGGGGGTAGGGGGTGATGTGCTGCGATTGTGCGAAACCCCGTCTCGGCGCGGAAAAAAGTCTCCCGCAAACCGCGCGGGCCGGTTTTAATCGACCCCGCGGCAGAAACGCCGCGGCAGCAGGGCTTTGCGGGGCATGCGCCCACAAAAAGTTAATCAGGATGACCATTTTACGCCAAAAGCCGCCTGCAATCAAAACAGGCGGCTTTTTACGTCCCCACCCTGCCGGAGAAGGCGGATTTTTCCGGCAGCGCCCCAGTTCATCGCGCCATTGGAAATTGGCGCGGCAAGAGGAAGGGCAATATCAGGGAATAGCGGCGAGGCGGTTCCGCCGCAAAAATTATCCGGCAGGTATGTTTTACTTGACTTGCGCTTTAATGCCGTGTAAGCTTTTGATCAGAGATTGGAAAGGCGGTACGCTTTGCGCTATCTTTTGGCATGCGGCAATAAAATTTGGATCGGGTGAGCTGCTGGAAAATAGGAATAAACGGGAAACGCCGGTGAAACGGATTGATTACTTGAATTTTTTTCGTATATAATATATAATTAATATTATGAAGCAGTTGGATTTTTATGATGGAGGTATACAATGAAATTTGCTGAAAGTGTGATTGATATTCCCAATGCCTTCGATCCCAATCCGCTCAACGATGGGGAACTGGCCCGCTATTACTGTGAAGAAACAATGTGTGTGCGCACCGGAGACAAATATATGTCTCCAATTGATGACATCTGTGACGCGTGCAAGCGGCCCTCGGAGCATAACGCCTTTTTGCTGCTGGGACACAAGGGGTGCGGGAAGAGCACCGAACTGAACCACATGTCGGCCAAGCTGCGGGAGGAAGGCTATGAAGTTTTCACAATCGAGTGCGGCGTGGACTTGGACTTAAACAATCCGCTGTACGCGGACCTGCTGATTCTGATGGGGGAGGCGCTGCTCAAAATTGCGGAAAGAACGGGCTGCAACCTGAGCGGCGATCTTGTGGCGACCGTGCGGGAATTCTGGACAACTGAATTGGAAAAGTGCAAAACCATCACGGACGAGGCCGAAATTCAGGTCGAGGGCGGCGCTTCGGCGGAAACGCCCGGCATAATCGCGTCGCTGCTGAAGATATTTGTCAAAATCAAGTCGGACTTAAAGTTTAACGAGGAAAATCGAAATATTTATAGAGAAAAAGTCACCAGACGCGCCGGCGATTGGATCTGGACGCTGAGGAGTGTTGCGGACAAAATTACGGAAAAACTGGACGGGAAACAGCCGATCATCATTTTTGAAGACCTGGATAAACTCAATCCGGAGGACGCCTGGAAGGTGTTCTATAATTACGCCAAAACGCTGACAGGCGTTCCCATTCCCGTTGTCTACACGTTCCCGATCGCGCTTTCCTACGACCCCCGGTTTTCTGCGCTGGAGGGTTTCTTTACGGCCAAAACCCTGCCCATGATCAAATTGGAGGATGTTGATGGGACGCCTTATGAGCTGGGATATGACATGATTATGGAGATCATTGAAAAACGGACGCGCAGGGAGCTGTTTGCGGAAAACGTATTGAAGGATTTGATTTCCAATACCGGCGGTTCGCTTCGGGACCTGTTTTTTGCCATCAATTCCTCCGCGCAGAGGGCTGTGCGCCGGAAGAGCGAGGTAATTGAAGCGGAAGATGCGGACAGGGCCTTGGAGCAGCTGAAAACCTCGCTTACGCGCCGCATTGAACAGAGGCATTACAAATTCCTGGCGGATATATATGCGGGCAACCGGGAGAGGATAGAGGATCGCGAGATGCTTTTGGAAATGCTGCAGGCAAACACCGTTTTGGAATATAATGGGCGGCGCTGGCATAATGTGCACCCGCTGGTCGTCCGATTTTTAAAGGATCAGGGTCTGATTGAACATGATTGACAACACTTCTTCCTATCAGACGGTCGGCTGGATTATCAACCATTCCGATAACGGCTTTTTTGCCTTGATTGCTTCCGAGGCAATGCAGTCCCGGGTGGTCAGCTTTTACAAAAATTCCAATGTCGCCGTTTACGACTACCTTTTGCGCCAAGAGGAGTACACGTTTCAGGCTGTTAAGGATTGGATTGAGGACCAGCCGGATAAAGACGCGTATTTCCTGCTGAATTTTCAGCGGGCGCTTTCCGGGGAGCAGGTGCTGAAGCGGCTGAATTTCAGCCGGGATATGCTGTGGAAGCTCAACAGGAACATCATATTCTGCATGACAAAAGAGGCGGATGACTTCTTAAACGGGAATGCCTATGATTTTTATTCCTATTTTAAACTGGCGGCCGCGTTCCAGGACGAGTTGGCCGGGATGCCGGAGGCGCTGCCGCCTGAAACTATAATAACCCGGCCTGAAGGCGAGGATGAAGGCGTTGAGCCCGCCATAGAAATTGACGATCAATGCCCGGAAGAGAAGCGGCTGGCATATGCAATTTCCCTGTCAAATCAGGCGGAGCAGTTAAGGCGCAAGTGCAGGTATTCCGATGCGAGGCGCCTGCTGGAGGCGGCATTAAAAATCAGGACCGCCATCCTGGGCGCCGAGCATCCGGATACGGCGAATACCTACAATAGTATAGCGGGCGTGTACAGGAGTGAAGGGCAGTACGGGAAAGCGCTGGAATGCTATCAGAAGGCGCTGGACATCAGAGAACGGGTATTGGGAAGCGAGCACCCCAATACAGGTGCGACCTACAATAACATAGGCGGCGTATATGAGGCGCAAGGGCAGTATGCGAAAGCGCTGGAATGCTATCAAAAAGCATTGGCGGTCACGGAAAAAGTGCTGGGGCCTGAGCACCCCAGCGCAGGGACAACCTACAATAATATGGCCGGCGTATACAAAGGACAGGGGGAATACGGGAAAGCGCTGGAATACTATCAGAAGGGACTGGAGATCAGGGAAAATGCGCTGGGGGCCGAGAATCCGTATGAAGGAGCGGCGTACAATAACATTGCCAGCGTATATATGGATCAGGGAGAATACGGGAAAGCGCTGGAGTACTATCAAGAAGCATTGGCAATCACGGAAAAAACGCTGGGTCCCGAGCATCCCGACACGGGAATAACCTACAACAATATAGCGGGCGCATATAAGGCGCAGGGAGAATATGGGAAAGCGCTGGAGTACTACAAAAAGGACTTGGATATCTGTGAAAAGGTGCTGGGGCCGGAACATCCTAATACAGGAACAACCTATAATAATATAGCTGCCGTATATGAGGATCAGGGAGAATACGGGAAAGCGCTGGAATATTATCAGAAGGCATTGGCGATCAGGGAAAAGATGCTGGGTCCCGAGCATCCCAGTACAGGGACAACCTACAATAATATAGCCGGCATATATATGGATCAGGGAGAATACGGGAAAGCGCTGGAATGCTATCAAAAAGCATTGGCAATCAGGGAAAAGGCGCTGGGGAGCGAACATCCTGATACAGGAGCAATTTACAACAATATAGCTGGCATATACATGTATCAGGGAGAATACGGGAAAGCGCTGAAATGCTACCAGAAGGCATTGGCGATCATTGAAAAAGCGCTGGGTCCCGAACATCCCAGCACAGGAACAACCTATAATAATATAGCTGCCGTATATGAGAATCAGGGGAAATACGCGAAAGCGCTGGAATACTATCAGAAGGATTTGGCAATCAGTGAACGGACGCTGGGAACCAAGCATCCGGATACGGCAATAACCTACTCCAATATGGCCGGTGTATATGCGGAGCAGGGAGAGTATGATAAGGCGATTGATTACTATGAGGATGCGCTGGCCGTATTTCAAGAGAAATTGGGGTCGCGGCACCCCAACACGGTATATGTACGCGATCAGATTGAGCAATTGAGGAATATAAAAGGGACGGCCCGTGATCAGGTTTAGATGGAGCTTCCCCGCCCGCCCAGCTTGTCCGGCGGCGCAAGGCTATCTGTCACGCGAATTTCCACGATCTCTCGCCGGGGGCGGTTGATCGCGTTTTTGAAGCCTATGGACTGACCGCCTGCGGTATGGAATCAGTAATGCCCTAAGGGCGGAGACGGCCCGGCGAAGGTTGACAAGGGAAGGGGCATGGCATTAAGATAGGGCATCCTTGCGAAATTGTGGGTGATGAAATGAAACGCTTTTCCGCTTTTCTGATGGCGCTGCTTTTGGCGCTGGGGCTGTCCGCCTGCGGTCCGGCGGCGGAGCTTCCGTCCTCCGCGCCGCCTGCGGCATCCACGGCCCCGGCGGACCAGCAATCGCTGGCACCGCCGGAAATGTCCCCCGCCGAGGCAGAGCAGTCTGCCGCCCCAACGCCGGAAGCTCCGGCGGAAACGCCCTCCGCCCCGGCGGTCACGGAGGACGGCTGGTACAGCTCCAAGGAGGAGGTGGTGCTCTACATCCATCTCTACGGCCATCTGCCGGACAACTACGTCACCAAGCGGGAGGCCCAGGAGCTGGGCTGGACCGGGGGCAGCGTGGAGCGCTACGCCGGCGAGGGGACGGCCATCGGCGGCAGCCGCTTTGGAAACTACGAGGGCCTGCTGCCCGAGGCGGAGGGCCGGGTCTACACCGAGTGCGACATCGGCACCGTGGGCGGAACCTCCCGCGGGGCCGAGCGGGTGGTGTTTTCCAACGACGGGCTGGTCTATTATACCGGGGACCACTACGAGAGCTTTGAGCTGCTCTACGGGGAGCCGTGACCATGGAGACTATTAGATTGGACGGGGCCCGGCTGCGCGGCCGGGATGAGGCCATGGAGCTGCTGGGCCGGGCGCTGGAACTGCCCCAGTGGTGGGGACGCAATCTGGACGCGCTGCACGACTGTCTGACCGGGCCGGGCCGGCCGGTGCGGCTGGAGCTGTGCGGCTGTGCGGCGCTGGAGGAGACGGACTTTGGCCGGCGGCTTCTGCGGGTGCTGAGGGATTCGGCGGCGGAAAACCCCGATTTGGAATTGAGTTTGGAGTAATAGAACGGCTCCCGCTGCTGCGGGAGCCGTTCTATTTGCCGGGGGTGTTCAGCCGCCCGCGTCAGCGGATGCCTGCGGAGACTTTCCCGGTGCGGGCGCCCGCCGCCCTCAAAGCTCCGTTTTCCAGAGCCCGTGGAGGTTGCAGTACGCGTACGCCGCCACCGCCTCGTCGTCCTCCAGGCGGAAGGCCACTTCCGGCGGGTCGGTGGGCTTGAGCTGCTTGCGCTGTGCGCCCCGGCGGGTCTGGAGATAGACCCACTCAATCAGGTGCTCCTGGGTCATGGGGTGGCCGGTGCTGCCCACGTTCACCCGCACCCGGCCTTCCTGGGCGGACACCACGGGGAGGTGCTTTTCACCGCTGGCCTCGGTGGTGTTGGGGCGCAGGGGCTCCATTTTCTGCCCGCAGCAGGACATGGGGGCGTCGCCGCAGATGAGCTCGGCCAGGCTGCCGCAGTGGCGGCAGATAAGAAAATTTGCCATGGGAATCCTCCTAACTTGTGCGTGGCACGGTTGTTAGGATAGGATGCCCGGGCGGCGAGGCGGATATGCGCGGCGGCCTCAGTCGTCGCCGAAGCTGATGCCCAGCAGGCGGGCCTCGGTGATGATGTCGGAATTGGGGTCGATGGTCTTCAGCTTGCCCGCCACCTCCTTCAGGGGGACGGAGGTGATCACATGGTCGTGGATGGCCACCATATTGCCGTACTCGCCCTTGGAGATCATCAGCGCCGCCGTGGCCCCCAGCCGGGAGGACAGCACCCGGTCATAGGCGCAGGGAGTGCCGCCCCGCTGCATGTGGCCGGGGACGGTGACCCGCACCTCCCGGCCCGTCTTTTTCAAAATCTTGTCGGCGATGGCGTAGGACACGGAGGGGTACTGCTCCAGCAGCTCGGCCATGTGCTGCTTGTACTCCTTTTTGGACATGGCGGCCTCCTTCTTGGACATGGCGCCTTCTGCCACCGCCAGGATGGTGAAGCCGTGGCCGGCGTTGGCCCGCTGGTCGATCTTGGCCACCACGGAGTCGATGCTGTAGGGAATCTCCGGGATGAGGATGATGTCCGCGCCGCCGGCCATGCCCGCGTTCAGCGTCAGCCAGCCCGCCTTGTGGCCCATGACCTCCACCATGAACACCCGGTTGTGGGAGGCGGCGGTGGTGTGGATGCAGTCGATGACGTCGGTGGCGATGCCGATGGCGGACTGGAAGCCGAAGGTGGTGTCGGTGCCCCACAGGTCGTTGTCGATGGTCTTGGGCAGGCCGATGACGTTCAGCCCCTCCTCGCTGAGGAGGTTGGCGGTTTTCTGGCTGCCGTTGCCGCCCAGCACCACCAGGCAGTCCAGCCGCAGGCGGCGGTAGGTGTATTTCATGGCCTCCACCTTGTCCAGGCCGTTCTCGTCGGGGGTGCGCATCAGCTTGAAGGGCTGGCGGCTGGAGCCCAGGAAGGTGCCGCCCCGGGTGAGCAGGCCGGTGAAGTCGATGGGGGTGAGCTTTTTGTAATCCTCGTACATCAGGCCCTTGTAGCCGTCGATGAAGCCGATGATCTCCACGCCGTTGCCGTAGATGTTGTAGAGGCCCTTGGCCACGCCGCGCATGGTGGCGTTGAGGGCCTGGCAGTCGCCGCCGCTGGTGAGCATTCCGATCCGTTTCATGAAGTTTCGCTCCCTTTCAAACCAATATATTTTAGCCGTTCCCGGCTTTGTGGTGACCCGGATGAGATCAATTCCGCCCAAAGAGGCGGCCCAGAAGCCCGGTGCGGCGCGAGTGGACCTTGACGGCCGGGCGCTTCTGAGGGGCCGTCTTGGCGGGCAGGGGCTTGGCCGCAGGGCGCTTGGGGGCGGCGGGGGTGGGGGCGGTCCGCTCCTGCGCCGGGGCCGCCGCCTTTTGGGGGGCGGGGGCGGCGTTCTGGGCCTCCGGCAGCGCCCACGCGCCGCTGCGGGCCTGATCGCAGAACCACTCCTGGGAGTTGAACAGCTCTCCATGGGCCCGGGCGTAGGAGCCGTCGGGCTGCTGCAGGCGGCCCTTTGCGGTGTCCCGGAGCTGGTCCTGGAACACCTGCTCCAGATGGGCGCGCAGGTCCGGGTCATGGACGGGGGCGGCCACCTCCACCCGGCGGGTGGTGTTGCGGGTCATGAAGTCGGCGGAGGAGATGTAGACCTGCCTGCGCTCTCTCGTGCCGAAGAGATAGATGCGGGCGTGCTCCAGATAGCGGCCCACAATGCTCACCACCCGGATGTTTTCCGTATAGCCGGGCACGCCGCCGATGAGGCAGCAGATGCCCCGCACCACCATGTCGATTTTCACCCCCGCCTGGGACGCCTCAATGAGCTTGTCGATGAGCAGCTTGTCGGTGAGCCCGTTGAGCTTGAAGCCCAGATAGGCGGGGCTGCCCGCCCGGGCCTGCTCGATCTCCCCGTCGATGAGGGCGGCGATCCTGTCTCTCAGGCAGGCGGGGGCCACCATCAGCCGTTGGCTGTCCTCCACCACCTCGCCCATGGAGAGGGCGTTGAACACCCCCGCCGCCTCCGCGCCGATCTCGGGGTCGGCGGTCATGAGGGCAAAGTCGGTATACAGCCGCACGGTGTCCTCGTTATAGTTTCCCGTGCCCACCTGGGTGATATACTCCACCTGGCCCTGGTGCATCCGGGTGATGAGGAGGAGCTTGGAGTGGACCTTCAGCCCGTCCAGGCCATAGATCACCCGGCACCCGGCCTGCTCCAGCACCCGGGACCAGCCGATGTTGTTCTCCTCGTCAAACCGGGCCCGCAGCTCCACCAGGGCCACCACCTCCTTGCCGTTTTCGGCGGCGTCCACCAGAGCCTCCACGATCTTGCTGTTTTGGGCCACCCGGTAGAGGGTCATTTTGATGGACACCACGTCCGGGTCCTGGCCCGCCTCCTGGAGCAGCTTGAGCAGGGGCCGCACGCTCTCGTAGGGGTAGCTGAGCATCAGGTCGCGGCGTCTGATCTGCTCCGCCATGGGGGCCAGGGGGTCCACATTGGGGGAGTTCTGGGGCACCCGGCGGGGGTAGAACAGCTCTGCCTTGTCCCGAAGCATGTCCCGCAGGGCGCCCACGAAGGTGAAGTCCAAAGGGACGCCGCTGGAGAACAGGTGCTTTTTGGACAGCCCCAGGCAGGAGCACAGGCTGTCCCGCACGGAGTCGGTGAGCTTGCCCTGGTAGTCCAGCTTCACGGGCTGGAGGCGCTTGCGCCGGCGGATCATCTTCTCCATGCTCTTGCGGTATTCCTCCGCCAGCATGCCGCTCATCTCCGATGAGGCGTCGTCCATGTGGATGTCGGCGCTGCGCACCAGACGGATGAGCACCGTGCCCTCCACCTTATAATGGGTAAAAATCTTGGGGAGGAAGCCGGCGATCAGCTCCTCCACCAGCACGAACCGCCCGCCCTCCCCGGGCAGGGGGACCAGGCGGCGCAGGACGCCCTCGCCGCAGGGGACGATGCCCATGCGCTCGCCGCCGTTTTTGGTTTTGAGGATGGCCACGGCGTAAATCTGCTTGTTGCGCAGGAAGGGGAAGGGCTGCTTGCGTCCGATGATCTGGGGGGAGAGCAGGGGCAGCACGCTGGAGTTGAAATATTTTTCCAAAAAGGATTGGGCCTTGTCGGGAAGGCCTTGGAACCGGCACAGCTCCACCCCCTGGCCCGCCAGCTCCCGCAGCAGCCCTTTGCAGACGCGGTCCCGGTCGGCCAGGTATTCCCGCGTCTTTTCCAGCACGGCGGCGGCCTGCTGGGCGGAGGTCTGCCCTGTCTTGTCGTCCACGCTTTCCAGGTGCAGGGTGTCCATGAGCATTCCCATTCGGACCATGTAGAACTCGTCCAGGTTGCTCTGGAAAATGGAGGCGAAATTCAGCCGCTCGCACAGGGGGTTGGCGGGGTCCTCCGCCTCCTCCAGAACCCGGCGGTTGAACTGGAGCCAGGACAGCTCCCGGTTGACATAGCATGGGGCGGGACCGGCGCTTGGGGCGGGGGAAGGGTTCTGTTCTCTCATGGCGGATGACGCCTCCTCGTTGGGTTGAAATTGGGGGCTGCCTATGGAATAATGTATCACTGTTTTTTTCCATGCGTAAGCCTTTTTGTACACTTTTTCGGACGCCGGCGGGGAGAGGCGGCGGATGGGGAAAAAAGGCGGCGCCCCGCCGGACAGGCGGGGCGCCGCTGGGTTTGCAGAAGATAGGACAGGGATCAGAGCGGGGTCACTTCACGTCCTGGACCCGCAGCAGCATGGCGGCCAGCTGGGCCCGGACGGCGGTGGTCTTGGGGGAGAAGCTGGCTCCGCCGTTCACGTCGAGGCCGTCAATGCCCTTGATGATGCCGTTGGCGGCGCACCAGTTGGCGGCGTCCTTGGCCCAGTCGGCAATGGCGTCCACATCGGCGAAGTCCTTCAGGCTGTCGCCCTCCGCCTTGTGGGAGCCGGCGTTGCGGTAGAAGATGGCGGCCAGCTCCTGGCGGGTGGCGGTGTCGCGGGGCCGCAGGGCGCCGTTGCCGCCCTCCAGCACCTTCTCCTGGACGGCCCACAGCATGGCGTCGCGGGCCCAGTCGTGGATGTCGGCGGCGTCAGTGAAGGCGTCCAGCTCGTCGCCCTCCACCTCGGGGGAGCCGGCGATGCGGTACAGGGTGGTGGCCACCATCTCACGGGAGACGGCCCCGTCGGGATTGAAGGCGTCGGGGGCGGTGCCGCCCATCAGCCCGGCCTCCACAACGGCGTCCACGGTGCCCGCGTACCAGGCGCTGTAGCGCACGTCCTTGAAGTCATGGCTCACGGCGCTGAAGGCGGCGTTGGCCACGAAGGTGAACTCGTCGCGCTGGTGCACCTTGTTGGTCAGGGTGTTGGCAAAGAGCACCACGTTCATGCCGTCCTCCCGGTAGGAGAAGGCCTGGATGGAGTTGTCCTTGAACGCCTTCAGGCCGTCGCCGGCGGGGAGGAAGCCCTCCAGCAGCTCCTTGGAGCCGTCCATGCGGACCAGCACCTGGGCGGCGTCGGGAATCCTGGTGAAGTAGCCCGCGCCGTAGCCGTACATGATGTAGTCGCCCTCGGACACGTAGCTGGCGGTAATCAGGCTCTTGGCGGGATAGGTCACGTAGCCCAGCGCGTCCATGGCGTTGCCGCTGGCGGTCTCGCGCACCAGGGCGTCCTCGGCAAAGAGCTTGGCGGCGGAGCGGACGGCGGCGGAGCCGTAGCCGATGTACGGCGTGCCCGCCTTGACGGCGGCCAGGGCGGCGTCATCCAGGGCGGCGGCGCCGATGATCAGATCGGCCTTGGCGGGGTCGTCGGTGGTGGCAAAGCCCATGGTGCGCAGGGACTGGCGGTCGTAGTTATAGGCGTAGGAGCCGGACACCAGGGAGGTCTTCACAAAGCCGGAGGCATTGTCGCCGCCCTTGCCCGCGATATAAATGACAGGGGCGTGGTCCAGACTGCGGACCTCGGGGGCGTCGCCGTCCACAGAGGCGGCGGTGAGCAGATACTTGCCGGACACACGCGCGTAGTCCGCCTTGGAGACAAGGAAGCTGCCCACATAGTCGCCGGTGATGATGTGCCCCACGTCCTTGCCGGCCTTGAGCAGCTCGTTGACGGCGGCGACGGCGGCCTCGGAGGTGTTCTTGAGGATCACCTGGTCGGTGTCCACCTTGTCGGAGGCCACAGACCACTTGGTGCTCTCGGTGCAGGCGTCGGCGATGGTCTTGTAGGCGGCGGGCTCGGCACAGGTCACCATGTCGAAGCCGCGGGTCTTGTTGAAGGCGGTGATGCCCTCGGAGTAGAGCACGGGCCAGCCGGTGATGACGGTGCCGTCATACAGCGCGCCGTTGGCCACGCTGCGCTTGGCCTGGTACATGGACACCACGGCGGTGCCGGCGGGATACTCGACGCCGGAGTAGGTGAAGGCCTTGTCGGCGAACATCACCTTCACGCCGTTGCGGGTCAGGTAGGTGATCATCTGGTTGGCGGCGTCCAGGTTCTTCTGGTGGGCGCCGTCCAGGGGGATGATGTAGCACTCGGGATAGAAGTTGCCGTTCTGGCCCTCGCCGTCGTACTCGGGGCGGAACAGGGCGGCCTCGGCGCCCTCCACGTCGTACTGGTCGCAGAACCACTGGCCCACCAGGTCATAGGCGTTGGAGTTGGCGTTGGTGACGCCGCGCTCAAAGATTTTGGCCTGGGCCAGCAGGTAGGACGCCTTGTTCTCGGCAATGTAGTTGGACTGCCCCAGCTGGCCGTAGGCGACGGCGGTGGAGGTGTGGTCGTTATACGCGGGCTGCTCCACCGTGTAGGCCACGGTGCCGTGGAGCATGGCGTACTGGGGGGTGTAGCTGGTGGACATGTCGTCCCAGGGATCGAACCACTGGGTCTGATCCTGGCCGTCGGCGGTCTTTTTGCCGTTGTAGCTCAGGTAGTCCCGCTGGGGAATGACATAGCTGTTGTAGCCGTCGTTGTTGGCCACCGCGGCGATGCCGAAGGCCTCGCCGCCGGGGATGAGGTGCTCGGCCAGCAGGTCGTACTCAAAGTTGGGCTCGTGGGGGGGATCGCAGGGCTCGCACTGGAACGCCTCCACGCGGCCGTGGAACTCGGTGAAGCTGACGGGGTTCCACTGGGCGATCAGCCTGGTCATGTTCTGGGTCTCGGCCTGGGTCTGGAAGGAGTTGTCGCGGTTCAGGTCGAAGCCGCCGGAGGAGGTGCGGGTCACATAGGTGCGGCCCTCCACGTTCTCCTCGGGGACGAGGATGAAGAACACGTCGTCCAGCAGCTCATCCACATTGACGGTGACGGTCTCCTGGGTGTAGTACTTGTCCAGGTCCACCACGTCGGAGCGGAAGGAAGCGCCCCAGGCGTTCTCCTGGATGTTGTCCACATGGAGGTAGCCCAGGTAGGTGGCGGTGTCCTTCACCAGGTCGGGGACGGCCACGCTGCCCGCCTCACCCTTGGGACCCAGCTCCTTGGCCAGCTCGGCTTTGCCCTCCTCGGTGAAGCCGGTGAGCTTGTTGTAGTCGATCTCGCCGCTCTCGCTGGCAGCGGTCTCCAGCAGCATGCGGGCGAACTTCAGAATGCCGTCCGTGGAGGAGACCTCGTTGGCGTGGACGTTGGAGTAGAGGATGGGCACCTGATAATCCTTCAGGGAGCCGTCCTCCAGCTTTTTAATCAGGGAGGAGGGATTGCTCTCCGCCTCGGCCTTGATGGACTTCCAGTTGTCCACGGCGTCCTCGCTCTTGGCGATGATGAGGTAGGGCATGTCCAGGCTGTCCATGCCGTTGTCGCCCTGGCTCTTGCCCATGGAGAACCTCTGCACATACAGGTCGGTGTTGTCCTTGCCGTACTTCACCAGCTCGTCGATGGCGGCATAGACTTCCTTCATGGTGTGGAACTCGTCATAAGGGGCGATCTTCACATTCACGGAGCCCAAAGCCTTGCCCTCCAGAGAGGGAGTGAGCTTGTACCAGCCGCACACGTCCATGTAAGCGCCGCCGTTGGAGTGGGGGACGCTGTAGTCGGGGGCGCCGTCGTAGTCGTAGAAGAACACCTTGCTTTCAAAGGAGACGGTCAGGCACACCTTGCCGTCCACGGTGGCGACGCCGGTGACGGGCTGGGTAAACAGCGGCTCGTCGTTCTGGGCCATCCAGGTGTCCAGCGCGCCGCCCTCGGTGTGGTTGGGGAACTGCTTGGGGTCCAGGTAGCCGGCGGACTTGTCATAGTCCAGGGACCAGACCACCTTGTCCGCCGCGGCCTTGGCCTCCTCCTCGGTCATGTCCACGGGGACAGCGGCCTTGAAGGCGCGGGGCTGGGACAGATTGATGATGTTTTCGCCGCCGTCCTCAGAGACGTTGACGAAGGGGGTGTCCGCCGTGGGGTCCGCGGCCAGGGCCGGGAGGACCGTCAGGGACAGGCACAGAGCCAGTACGGTCAGCAGGGAAATGACCTTTTTCCAGGGCGCTTGCTTCATCTTCCTCACCTTTTCTTGATCATTTGTCATACTTCGTCCGCTTTCGGAGGATGAAATATAGACATAATCCAATTCTAAACCACCCAGGCCCTTTTGTCAAGGCCGGGGGCGGGGCGGATACCGTCCCAAGGCCCCGCGGAGAAAAGCCGGGGACCTTCGGCATTTTAACTGCTTTTTGGAGTAGACGCGGGGCGGGAGTTGTGATAGAATATTCTCAACGTACAGACTTGTGCGGTTAAGGGCTTGGCCATGGGAATGACCGGCGACAAAATGCGCTTGACTGTATCAAGCGGGGAGGGATTTTTATGGACAGTCAATTGGTTTGGCAGGACTGCTTCAACATCGGCGTGGAGTCCATCGATAAGGAACACCAGCGGCTTTTCAAAATCATCAGCCGGCTCTTTGAGTATGGGGAGGAGAAGGGCCAATGGGTGTGTCAGGAGGGTATCAAGTACTTCAAAAACCACGCGGTGAAGCATTTTGAGGATGAGGAGGCGTACATGGCGTCCATCGGCTATGAGGGGCTGGAGACGCACAGGCATATACACGAGGAGTTCCGGGAGAATACGCTGCCCGTGCTGGAGCGGGAGCTGAAGGAGACGGATTACGCCCCCGACGCGGTGAACCATTTCCTGGGGGTGTGCGCGGGGTGGCTCATCGGGCATACGATGACGGAGGACCAGGCCATCACCGGCGGGCGTGCGAGCCAGTGGAGGAATCTGCTGCCGGAGGAGGAGCTGGAGGCGCTGAAAAAGGTGATCGTCCAGCTGGTGTTCGACATGTTCCAGCTGGAATCCCAGGCCATCAGCAGCGCCTACGGCGGGGAGAAGTTCGGCAAGGGGGTGTACTACCGCCTGGTCTACGGCGCCAAGGAGGACAAGAAACGTCAGGAAGTTATCATGGTGTTTGAGGAGAAGCTGCTGATTAACACCGTGGGGAAGGTGATGGGACTTCAGACCAACAAGCTGGATTCCATGCTCATCAACGCCGCCCGGTATATGGCGCGGCAGTTTGTGGGCCGGGTGATGGAGCTGGTGCCGGCCTTCGGCGGCCAGGAGCTGGAGGAGGAGAACCTGCTGTCCTACGAGCAGTTCAAAAAGGTGTTTGAGCGGGAAAAGCCCCAGGTCAGCCTGCTGTTCAACACCAGCGGCGCGGGTTACTTTGCCTACTGCGTCATCGCGCCCCATCTGCTGGAGAGCGGGGTGGGCACCCCCATTCAGCCGGAAAACGCCCTGACCGAGATCCAGGAGTACCTGACCAGGCGGGAAGAGGCGTCCGGAAAGCGGCGGGTGCTGGTGGTGGACGACTCCGCCACGATGCGGCAGGCCATGAAGAAGCTGCTGGAGGAGGACTACGAAGTGTCGCTGGCCGAGTCGGGGGTGGCCGCCATCCGAACCATCACCCTGGACAGGCCGGATATGGTGCTGCTGGATTATGAGATGCCGGTGTGCGACGGGCGGCAGACCCTGGAGATGCTCCGTTCGGAGCCGGCCTTCGCGGAGCTTCCGGTGGTATTCCTCACCGGGCGGGGGGACCCGGACGTGGTGAGGAAGCTGCTGTCCCTGAAGCCGGTGGGCTATCTGCTGAAGTACTTGAAGCCGGAGGAGATCAAGAAGAAGATTGACGGCTTTTTTGAAAAGCTGGCGTGAAAAACCGAAAAGCCCCGGGGCGCGGGTGTGCACACCTGGCGCTCCGGGGCTTTTTGCGGGAAACGGGGGCGCTTACCCCCCGGCGCGGCGCAGCAGCGCCTCGTGGGCGGCGGCCATAACGGCCAGAATGACCAGCAGGTAGAGGGGAAACAGGGCGGGGCTGATGCAGTCGGAGATCAGCCCGAACAGGGGGGGCATCAGGCAGGTGCCCACGTAGGCGCTGGCCATCTGCACGCCGATGACCGCCTGGGACTTGTCCGCGCCGAAGTGGTCGGGGGTGGAGTGAATGACGCAGGGGTAGATGGGGGCGCAGCCCAGCCCCACCAGCACCAGCCCAGCCAGGGCGGCGTATTCGTGAAGGGGCAGCAGCAGAATAAGCGCCCCCAGCGCGATGACGCACTGGCCCAGCCGGATCATCCGGGAGTCGCTGAGCTTCATGGTGAGGAAGCCGCTGAGCGCCCGGCCCGCGGTGATGCCGAGGAAAAACATCCCGGCGTATCCCGCCGCCGTCTCCGCCGGAATACCTTTGTGCAGATGCAGATAGCTGCTGCCCCACAGGATGGCGGTCTGCTCCAGGGCGCAGTAGCAGAAGAAGGTGACCATGACCTCCTTTGCCCCGGGGATGCGGAAGACCTGGGACAGGGTGAGAGGGGGCGCATCCTGTCCCTCCCCGCCGCCCGCGCCCTTGTGGACCCGCCACAGGGGCAGGCTGACCGCCAGGATGGCGGTGAGGGCGATCTGGAGCAGGGAGATGTATCGGTAGCCCATGTGCCACCCGGCCCCGGTGGACAGGGCCAGTCCCATGATATAGGGTCCAATGGCCGCCCCCAGGCCCCACATGCAGTGCAGCCAGCTCATGTGGCGGCTGGCATAGTGCAGGGCCACGTAGTTGTTCAGCGCCGCGTCCACGCTGCCCGCCCCCAGGCCGTAGGGGACGGCCCACAGGCACAGCGCCCAGAACGACCCGCTGACGGAGAAGCCGAACAGGGCCGCGGCGGTCATGCCCACGCTGATGGCGGTGACCCGCCCGGTCCCCAGCCTTTTGGTGAGCCGGTCGCTTTGCAGGCTGGACACCACGGTGCCCATGGAGATAATAATGGAGATGGCCCCGGCCCAGGACGTGGGCACGCTGAGATCGGCGTGCATCACCGGCCAGGCGGAGCCCAGCAGGGAGTCGGGCAGGCCCAGGCTGATGAAGGAGAGGTAGATGACGGCCAGAAGCAGATGTATCATATTGTGTTCCTCCTTTTCCGCTGGCATGATTATACCATCGAAAAGGAGATACGCCTATGGCAAAATTGCCGGATACGATCAAGTATTTCGTTCCCCGGTGCGGCGTTCCGCCGGTTCCCGCCAAGGCGTTCCGGGCCCGGAAGGGCCGCGCCCCTCGGCGTACCGGGAGAAAACTGCCCCTTGACAGAATGGTTTACTTGCTGTAGACTAGAGGTGGACTACAAGATGTAAACCAAAAGGAGGGACAGGCCATGACGCAGTACAGACTGGGCGGGGCGGAGGCGGCCTTCGCCGCGCTGATCTGGGACAACGAGCCGCTGTCCTCCAGCCGCCTGGTGGAGCTGTGCGCCCGGGAGCTGGAGTGGAAGAAGTCCACCACCTACACCGTTTTGCGGCGGCTGTGCCAGAAGGGGATTTTTCAAAACGAGAACGGGGTGGTGACGTCCCGGGTCAGCCGGGAGGAGCTGGCTGCCCGGCAGAGCGAGGCCTTTGTGGACGAGGCGTTCGGCGGCTCGCTGCCCCGGTTCCTGGCGGCCTTCACCCGGCGCAAGAAGCTCAGCGAAGAGGAGGTCGCGCAGCTCCAGCGGCTCATCGACGAGAACAGGGGGTGAGGGCATGGAAAACCTGTTTCTCGCCGTGCTGGGCATGAGCGCCACCGGGGCGGCGGTCATTGCGGCGGTGCTGCTGGCCCGGCTTCTTCTGCGCAAGGCCCCCAAAATTTTTTCCTACGCCCTGTGGGCGGTGGTGCTGTTCCGGCTGCTGTGCCCCTTTACCATTGAGAGCGCGTTCAGCCTTCTGCCCTCCGTGCGGATGGTGGACGCCGCCGGGCGGGGCGGAGGGACGGACCAGGTTATCCAGGTTCACACCGGCATACCCGTCCTGAACAGCCAGGTGAACGGCTTCCTGGCGGACCACCCCTACCAGCAGGGACAGCCTGTAGTGACCGGAGGGTCGCCGGAGGAGGGCCTGGCCCCCGTTATCAACCAGCTGGGGCCCGTGCCGGACTGGCGCACCCTGCCCGCCGCCGTCTGGCTGGCGGGGACCGCCGCCCTGCTGGGGTACGGCCTGGTCTCTCTGCTGCGGCTGCGGCGCAGGCTGGCGGGGTCGGTCCCCCTGGCGGGGGAGAAGGGCGTCCGGCTGGCCGACCACATCCCCTCCCCCTTTGTGCTGGGGCTGCTGCGGCCCGTTATCTATCTGCCCTCCGATCTGCCCGAGGGGGAGCGGGGCTATATCCTCCTTCACGAGCGCACCCATATCCGCCGCCTTGACCACGTGACCCGGGCGCTGGCGTGGCTGGCGGTGGCGGTCCATTGGTTCAACCCCCTGGTGTGGCTGGCCTTCCGCCTGGCGGGGCGGGACATGGAGATGTCCTGCGACGAGGCGGTGCTGCGGCGGATGGGCCGGGACGTGCGGGCGGACTACTCCGCCTCCCTGCTGCGGCTGACCGCCGGCGGGCGGCTCCCGGCGGGTCCGCTGGCCTTTGGCGGCGGGGAGGTGAAGGGCCGCATCAAGAACGTGCTGGGCTATAAAAAGCCCGCCTTCTGGGCGGGGGCGCTGGCCCTCATCGCGGTGGTGTGCGTGGGGGCGGCCCTGGCCACCAACCGAAGCCCCAGCCTCCAGATCGACGCCGGCTCCATTGTGTCCTACACCGCCGTCACCTCCGACTCCTACACCAGGGTTCCCGAGCATGTCTCCACCGACGCCGACCGGCGGAAGGACCTGGCCGACCCGGCCAAACAGCGCCCGCTGTCCAAAAAGGACGGCGACGCGCTGGCGGAGCTGGTGAACGCCTACCGAAAGAGCGTCTACGGGCACGGTGAGCTCACCCTGTCCGGGAGCGAGCACCACCTGGTGCGAATGGACCGCGCGGACGGCGGGTACTACCTGCTGGACTACTGGTACTGGAACGGCTTCTCGTTCAACCCGCTCCACGGCGGCGAGGACAGCTACACTACCCTGGTGACCGATTACGACGCCTCCGGCAGGGCCGGGACCACCTGGCAGATGGAGTATGACTTCGACCGGGCGTACAAGGACTGGCGGCAGGGCGTGCCGGGGGCGTACCCGGCCCCCGAAGACGCCGAGCTGACCTTCGCCCTGGCCTGGACGGACGACGGCCGCCCCTATGTCCGCATGGACGGCGCCGTGCTGGGCCGCGCCCTGCGGGAAAGCATCATCTGGTGGCCGCCCTATGGGGACGGGGAGGAGCAGTACGCCGGCAGCCGAGGGCTGACGATGGAGTACCTCTTTGAGAGCGGCTGGGGCAGGGTGTACGCCTGGTGGGCGGATGAGGAGCGCACCAGCGTGGCCGTGTCCACCCAGGCGTCCACCATAGCCGTCAGCTCCATTGTGGACTGGTGGGAGTTCACCGTGGATCTGTCCGGCGAACAGGGAAAGGTCACCTCTATGGCGTTGAGCGGGGAACAGCCCCAGGGCGTGCGGGTGGTGCCCGAGGCCGTCACGGAGGAAGAGGCGGTGGACGTAGCCCGCATCGCCGCCAAGCTGCTCACCGCGGCGGAGGACTACTACCGAAACTGCGGCGAACCCGTCCCGGCCGCCCCCGCCGGGGCGGTTGGATACACCCCCGAGTACGGCGCGGGCGAGTTCGGCGAGTGTCTCATCAATGGCCTGGGGGACGCCTATGTGGAGTGGCACGCCCCCGGCCGGGGGGAGAGCGTGGACTGGCTGTATTTTGCCCGCGACCCCGCCTTCTTCTGCCCCCGGCTGGCCGGGGAGGCGGTGGAGGGCAGCGCCCAGTGGACGGATAAGGACCGCACCGCCGTCCGGGTAAACTTCAACGTCAACGACGCGCGGGTGGTGAGCGGGGCCATCTCCGGCTTTACCATTGAGTTCACCGTGGATTTGGAGGAGATGGCCGTCACGGACACCTTCACCCGCTCCATGGTGGAGGGGGAGACCCTGGAGCTGGACGAGGACGAGATGCGCTACGCCGCCCAGGCCTTTGCCGAGCTGCTGCGCGGGGCGGAGAAGTTTTTTTATGACGCACCAACCTCCCCGGCGCCCTGACGAGCGCGGGAGCAGGCCCGCCGGAACGTCCGGCGGGCCTGCTGTTTTTCTCTGCGGGACAGTGAAAAAAAGTGGGCGGCGTCCCCTTGACAAGCGCGGTTAGCGCTGGTAAACTAGGGCCGACACAAGCGACGAGGGAGGCTGTTGAACATGCTTCTGAAGGATATTGAGGTGGGCCAGAGCTGCGTGGTGGAGCGCATGGAGCTGCCCTTCCAGATCCAGCGGCGGCTGGAGGCGCTGGGCATGACCCGCCGGGCCCAGGTGGCGGTGGTCAACCGCAAGGGCCGGGGGATTTTGATCGTCAAGCTGCGGGGCAGCCGGTTTGCCCTGGGCGAGCAGATCACCAGGAATATAATGGTGAGCAAGGCGGGTGGGGCGGCATGAACCGGAAAGAGGATATGACCATCGGGTTCATCGGCAACCCCAACTGCGGCAAGACCACCCTGTTCAACGCCTACACCGGGGCCAACCTGAAGGTGGCCAACTGGCCGGGGGTGACGGTGGAGAAGGTGGAGGGGGCCATCCGGCGGCACGACCTGAACATACGGGTGGTGGACCTGCCCGGGGCGTACAGCCTCACCTCCTACACCATGGAGGAGATCGTCTCCCGGCAGTTCATCCTCAGCGACGAGGTGGACGTCATCATCAATGTGGTGGACGCCTCGGTGCTGGAGCGCAGCCTGTACCTCACCCTCCAGCTGCTGGAGCTGGGCAAGCCGGTGGTGGTGGCGCTGAACATGATGGACGTGGTGGAGAAGCGGGGGATGGAGATCGACCTCCACCGCCTGCCCGAGATGCTGGGGGTGCCGGTGATCCCGGTGTCCGCCCGCAAACGCTCGGGGCTGGACGCCCTGCTCCACGCCGCCGCCCACCACAGGGACCACACCGGCCCGGACAGCCTGGTCCACCAGCACCGGCATGTGGGCAGCCACGCCCACGACCACCACCAGGAGTACGCCATGGTGTACTCCGACGAGATTGAGGACCAGATCGACCGCATCATCCCCGCTCTGGAGGGGAAGTACCCCGGCATCGCCAACCCCCGCTGGCACGCCCTCAAGCTGCTGGAGGGGGACAAGGAGGTGTCGGAGCGGTACCCCCTGGACCTGCCCGGCCTGGGGGAGAAGGACTACGAGTCCCGGATCATCAACGAGAAGTACGCCTTCATTGACGAGATCGTGGAGGAGGTGCTGCTCCACAGGCAGCGGCAGGATCAGCTGACGGAAAAGCTGGACGGCGCGCTCACCCACCGCGTATGGGGCATCCCCATCTTCCTGGGCATCATGGCCCTGGTCTTTTTCCTCACCTTCACCGTGGGCGACTGGATCAAGGGCTATTTCGAGCACACCATCGACGCGCTGTCCCTGCTGGCCGGGCGGGGGATGGACGCCATAGGGGTGGCCCCCATCGTCCAGTCCCTGGTGGTGGACGGGGTGATCGGCGGCGTGGGCACCATCGTCACCTTTCTGCCCAACATCTTTATTTTGTTCCTGGCCCTGGCCTTTTTGGAGGACAGCGGCTATATGGCCCGGGTGGCCTACGTGATGGAGGGGGTCATGAGCAGGCTGGGCCTGTCGGGCAAGGCGTTCATCCCCATGCTGCTGGGCTTTGGCTGCACCGTCCCGGCGCTGATGGCCTCCCGGGCGCTGGAGAGCCAGCGGGACCGCTATAAGGTGATGCTGGTCACCCCCTTCATGAGCTGCAACGCCCGGCTCACCATCTACATCCTGTTCTCCGAGATGTTTTTCGGGCAGTACGCCATGCTGGCGGCCTACTCCATGTACCTCATCGGCATTGTGGTGGCCATGCTGGTGTCGGTGGGGCTGCACCTGCTGGATCGGAAGCGGGAGGTGAACTACCTGCTCATCGAGCTGCCCGAGTACAAAATGCCCGATGCCCGCACGGTGGCCATCTATGTGTGGGACAAGGTGAAGGACTACCTGGGCAAGGCCGGGTCCACCATCTTCCTGGCCACGCTGCTGATCTGGCTGCTGCTGAACTTCGGCCCCCAGGGGTACGCCGTGGACATGTCCGGCGGCTTCGGGGCCATCATCGGGCGCTGGCTGGTGCCCTTCTTCGCCCCCATCGGCCTGGGCTTCTGGCAGATCGCCGTGGCCCTCATCGCCGGCATCTCCGCCAAGGAGGTGGTGGTGTCCAGCTGCGCGGTGCTCTTCGGCATTGTCAACGCCAACTCCCCCGCGGGGATGGCGGAGTTTGCCCAGGTGCTGTCCGGCATCGGCTTCGGACCGCTGAACGCCTTCTGCCTGATGGTATTCTGCCTGCTCTACGTCCCCTGCGCAGCCACCCTGGCCACCATCCGCAAGGAGTCGGGCAGCTGGGGGTGGACGGCCTTCGTGGCGGCGTTCCAGGTGGCGGTGGCGTGGATCGTCACCTTCCTGGCGTACCGGATTGGGCTGTGCATCCTCTAAATAAAGCGATAGCGGCCCCTCCCGCATGGGAGGGGCCGCGTTTATGGTTCTCACAAGCCGGTGCCCACGCCGGTGCACGTCCAGCCTTCGTCGGTGAGCCACATGTAGCCCACGTGGCTGTAGACCAGCGCGCCTTCCGGGGCGCCGTCCCCCTCGTAGTACCGGGTATTGCCCGCCCACATCGGACCATCCTCGCTCTGGTCCGCCGGGACGAACACGGTGTCGTAGGAGAAGCAGAACCAGATTTTGCCGAAGTCGTCCGCTGTGAACGCGAGGTTGCGGTTTCGGACGAACTCTTCCAGCGCATCCCGGCTCTCGAACTCCGGCAGGTTGGCATTTACGTTCTCAATCCGCACATAGGTGCAGGCGTATTGACTGCCGGGGGCGGTTTTGGTCCTGGCCCCCTCCCAGTTTTCCGCCCACTCCCGGACGATGTCCTCGTGGCTCTGGTCCCGGTTGGGGACGGTGGTGGAGCGCAGAACGTCCAGCTCCGCCACGTCGAACACCAGTCTGCGCAGGTAGTCAAAGGGAGTGGTGTCGGCGGCGGCCAGATAGTCCTTCACGTTGTAGACGCCCTTCCAGCAGTTCCCGTCCCCGTCCGTCACCAGATACGACCCCTCCTTCAGGGTCAGGGAGGCGGAGCCGTCCGAGGCCTCTATCCGCAGGGTGTCGGTCCCCTCCGACATGGACCAGGGCGCTTCCTCCCAACGGAAATTGAAGGCCAGGGCGCTCAGATAGTGGGAGTTGGGGTACTGACTGGGGTCGATGGGGTAGGGGTAGACCCGGCTGGTCCCGGCGGGGGCCAGGGAGAGGGTGATGCTGGGCGCGGCCAGGAGGCGGTTCACCACCGCCAGAACGGCCTCCTGGGGAGGGGTATAGGGCTCCACGCCCTCCGTTTCCAGCACCGTCTGCATGGCGAAGTCCCGGATGGCCTCGAAGGCGGCGTTGAACTGCTCTTGGTCATCGGGAGCGTACTCTATGGCGACGCTCCAATGCAGGGCATAATATTGACTGCCGCTCTTGGCAAAGGGTTCAGGAGCATGGTTCAGGGCGAAGCTGCCGGCGGTTTGGTCTAACTCCTCCTGGGAAAGCTGGCGCACACTCAGCAGCCAGGGCTGGAAATCCTCCGTCCACTCTGCCGGGACGTCGAACCAATAGTCCGCCAGATGACCGGGCTCCTCGTCCGTCAAGTCAAACCTCACCCTGTCCCGCAGCTCCTCCGGGATATCCTCCAGCCGCTGCTGGAGGTTGTCCAGGGTCTTTGCCTCCTCCGGCGCGCCGGAGAAGGCGCACCCCGCCGCCAGAGCCAGCAGCAGCGCCGCGGCCAGCGCCAGGGCGAGGACGGTCTTGGGGCGGCGGGCGATGAGGCGCACCCGCTCCCGCACCCGGCGCCTGCCCCCGGTCATGGTGGTGGCGGTCTGCAAGAGGGATGTGCGCCCCGCGGCGATCATGCCCACCAGGGTGCGGCCGTAGGGGATGCGCTCCCCCTCCCCCAGGGCGTGGATGGCCCCCGCGTCACAGGCCAGCTCGCAGTCCTGCCGGGACAGGGCCGCCGCCCACCACACCAGCGGGTCGAACCAATACAGGCACAGGCAGGCGCACCGCAGAAGGGCCCACCAGTGGTCCCGGTGGCGGTGGTGGGCCAGCTCGTGGGCCAGCACGTGGCGCAGCCGGTCCGGGGTCTCCAAAGCGGCGGGGGTGACGTAAATTCCGGGCCGGAGAGCCCCGCACAGGCAGGGGGAGGGCAGGGCGTCCGACACGTACACCGGCAGAGAACACTCCACCCCGTTCAGCCGCCGGGCGCCTTTCAGCCTGCGCCGCAGGCCCAGGTTTACCAGCAGGAACCATCCGGCCATGAGGGCCGCGCCCCCCAGCCACACGGGCCGGGCGTACTTGGCCGCCGCCTCCCCCAGGGTGAGGCCGCGCTGTGCCAGCTCCCGGGCGCGGGCCTCCACCCGGTCCAGGTCGGTGAAGCTGGTGGTGACAGCGGCGTTCTGCTGGTACTCCTGGAGTGCCAGGACATAGGCGTCGTCATAGGACATGGCGGGCACGGGGAGGCTGGCCTGCCCGATGGCCTGGACTGCCTGGGCGGGCCGCTCCGCCTTCTCCAGCAGGGCCAGGGCGCTGTAGGCGCTGGTGAACAAATTCACCGGGAGGAGCAGCCGCAGGGCCGCCACCAGCCACAGGGCGTACTGGACGCGGGGGTCAATCCGCCCCCGCAGCAGGGGCCGCAGGGCGGCGATGGCGAGAATCAGGATGGACGACGTGATCAAAACCGCGCTCATTTTGCATCCTCCTCCGCCCGATCCAAAATGTCGTACAGCTCCTGTATGTCCGCGCGGGTGAGGGAGCTGCGGTCGGCCAGGGAGCTGACCAGCAGCCCCACGCTGCCGTGAAAGGCCCGCTCCAGCAGGGAGTCGGTCTCCGTGGCGGCGGCGTCCTCCCTGGTCAGCAGCGCCCGGAACACCTTGGCCCGCCCCGCCGTCTCATAGCCGACCAGGCCCTTTTCCTCCATGCGCCGCACCATGGTGGTGACGGTGCTCTTGGCCCAGCCCGCGCTGTCCCTCAGCGCCCGCACCAGCTCCATCAGGGTTTTGGGGCCGGTCCACAGGCACTCCATCACCCGCCACTCGCTGGGGGAGAGGGGGCCGCGTTTTTCTTCCATAGGTCTGCCTCCTTTTCCGGCGGACAGCCGCCCGCCGCAGTTGGTTTACTGTTGTAAGCCTACTATAGCAGATCGGACTACATTTGTCAACCACTAAAAGGGAAAAATTGAGAAGCCGCACCAATCGCCCCGGCGTGCCGGGGATGTTGGCGCGGCTTCTCATGGGCGGGGGGAGGTCCACGGCCCGCTCCTCATCCAAACTGGCTGGCATACAGCTGGTAATAAAACCCCTTTTGCAGCATGAGGGATTCGTGGGTGCCCTGCTCCACCACGTCCCCGTGGTCCACCACCAAAATGTGGTCGGCGTTCTGGATGGTGGACAGCCGGTGGGCGATGACGAAGCAGGTCTTGCCCGCCATCAGGGAGCGGATGGCCTTTTGCACCTGGCGCTCGGTGTTGGTGTCCACGTTGGAGGTGGCCTCGTCCAGAATGAGCATATTGGTGTCGTACAGCATGGCCCGGGCGATGGTGAGCAGCTGCTTCTGCCCCTTGGAGATGTTGCCGCCGTCCTCGGTGATGACGGTGTGGTAGCCCTGGGGCAGGCGCATGATGGTGCTGTGGATGCGGGCGGCCTTGGCGGCGTGGACCACCTCGTCCATCGTCGCGTCCTCCTTGCCGTAGGCGATGTTGTCGAAGATGGTGCCCCGGAACACCCAGGTGTCCTGGAGGACCATGGCGTACCCCCGGCGCAGGGAGTCCATGGTGTAGGCCCGGTTTTCCGTTCCATCCACGTAGATGCAGCCCTCCTCCGGGTCATAAAACCGCATGAGCAGGCTGATGATGGTGGTCTTGCCCGCCCCGGTGGGGCCCACAATGGCCACCGTCTGGCCGGGCTTTGCCTCAAAGCTCAGGTCGTGGAGCACCGTGCGGCCCGGGACATAGCCGAAGCTCACCCCCGACCCCCGCACGTCCCCCCGGCAGTGCTCCAGCGCCGCCGCGCCGTACACGTCCTTGACCTCCTCCGGCTCGTCCAGCAGCCGGAACACCCGCTCCGAGGCGGCCAGGGCGGAGAAAATCTCGTTGATGATGTTGGAGATCTCGTTGATGGGGCCGGAGAACTTCCGGGAGTAGAGGACGAAGGAGGAAATCTGCTCCAGCCCCACCACCCCCAGCATGTAGAGGATGGAGCCGCCCAGGCCGATGGCGGCCAGGCCGAAGTTGGAGATCATGCCCACGGTGGGGCCCATGGTCATGCCCATGCCGTCCGCGTCCCGGTAGGCCTCGGCGGCGGCGCGGTTGATGCGGCTGAAATCACCGCACACCCGGTTCTCCTGGGCGTAGGCCAGGATGGTGCGCTGGCCGGTGAACATCTCCTCGGCAAAGCCGTTCATCTCGCCGTAGGCGGCGGAGCGCCGGGCGTAGAGGGGCCTTGTCTTCCGGCTCATGTGCCGGGTGAACAGGATGGAGGCGGGGATGGTGGCCGCCATGCACAGCACCAGGGGCGGGGAGATGGCGCACATCATGGCGAAGCTGCCCGCCACCGTGACGGTGCTGGTGAGAATCTGGATCACGTCGGTGGACAGGCAGGTGCACACCACGTCCACGTTGTAGCTCACCCGGCTGATGATGTCCCCCGCCTGGTGGCGGTCAAAGTAGCCCACGGGGAGGACCATCAGCTTGTCGAACACGTCCTGGCGGAGCTGCCGGGCCACCCGGCGGCCCACCCGCATCATGCCGATGCTCACCAGGAAGCCCGTCACGCTCCCCACCCCGTAGCAGGCCAGCATCATCAGGGCGTACCGGCCCACCCCAGCCATGTCCACATGGCCTGGCCCCATCCGATAACCCGCCTCGGCCAGGCCGATGGCCTTCCCGGCGAACCGGGGGCCCATCAGGTTGCCCAGGTTGCTCAGAAGGGAGCACACAAGGAACAGCGCCACCATCCAGCGGTAGGCCGCGAGGTAGCGCAGCACGCGGCGCAAAGCGCCCCTGGCGTCCCGGGGTTTTTCCTTTTTTCCGCCCCGGTCTCCCGGTCCGGGCATATGCGTTCCCTCCTGTCTAAGAATCTGTATTCACAGCCGAAAATGCCGAATGGGCGAGGGTTTTTTCCGTCAGGCGAGGCAGATTTTCGCAGGCATACTTGTGTGTATGGCAAGAAAATTGAACGAAGCATGGCGGGAAAAGGCCCGCCCAGACGGCGTATTGAGATTGTGAATACAGGTTCTAAGTCATTTCTCCCATTTGCAGCCGGTAGGTCTCCCGGTAGGCGGGGCAGGTGTTCAGCAGCTCCTGGTGGGTGCCGTACCCGGCGCACCTGCCGTTGTCCATCACCAGGATGCGGGTCATGCCCATCACGGAGCTCACCCGCTGGGCCACCATGATAAGGGCGCAGTCCCCGTAGCCGCGGGCGACAGCCTTCCGCATGGCGGCGTCGGTCTTGTAGTCCAGGGCGGAGGAGCTGTCGTCCAGGATCAAAATCTCCGGCTTTCCCGCCAGGGCCCGGGCCACCAGCAGCCGCTGCTTCTGCCCGCCGGACAGGTTGGCCCCCTTGATGTCCGCCCGGTGGTCCAGCCCGGCGTCCAGCGCGTCGATGTACTCCGCCGCCTGGGCGTCCTCCACGGCGGCGCGCAGGGCGGCCTCCCCCAGCCCCCGGCCAAAGTCCACGTTGGCGCGCAGGGTGTCCTGGAACACCATGTCGTTTTGGAAGCACACGCCGAATTTCCGGCGCAGCTCGTCCTTCTCATAGGTGCGCACGTCCCGGCCGTCCACAAACACCCCGCCCTCCTGGGCGTCGTAAAAGCGCATGAGCAGGGACACGACGGTGGACTTTCCGCAGCCGGTGGGGCCGATGATGCCCAGGCTCTCCCCCCGCTCCAGGGAGAAGCTGATGTCGCAAAGGGCCTTTTCCCGCTCCTCCCCGGCAAAGCCCGCGGCGGAGCCGTCCCCCTCGCCGTAGCTGAAGCCCACGTGCTCAAACCGGAGGAAGCCGCCCCCGGCGGGGACCTTGGCCTGGGAAAGGGGGAGGGCCCGCTGGCCGGGCTGGGTCTGGAGCACCTGGTCGATGCGGTCGGCGCTGGCCATGGCCCGGCTCATGGTCATGAAGATGCGGGACAGCCCCATCACGCCCATGGCGATCATGTTGAAATAGGTGAGGAAGGCCAGGATCACCCCCGGCTCCAGGGTGCCGGCGTTCACCCGCCGCGCGCCGATGAGCACCACCAGGGTGAGCCCCCCGTTGAGGCACAGCTGCATGAAGGGGGAGGGGATGGCCATGACGGTGCCCGCGGCGATGTCGCTGTCCGCCATGGCATCGTTGGCCTGCTGGAAGCGGCGCTTCTCGTACTGGGCCTTGGACAGGGCCTTCACCACCCGGATGCCGGTGATGTTCTCCCGCATGACCCGCACCACCTCGTCCAGCCGCTGCTGCACCCGGCGGTACATGGGCA
Source organism: uncultured Oscillospiraceae bacterium (assembly GCA_910584835.1). GTDB lineage: Bacteria > Bacillota > Clostridia > Oscillospirales > Oscillospiraceae > Enterenecus. Next base: position 27,316 of record CAJUEG010000006.1, read on the forward strand.
GGCCCCTGGCGGACACCGCCAGCACCACCAGCACCAGCACCGGCAGCATGGCCACCAGCACCAGGGCCAGCGAGGCGTCCATGGCCAGCGTGACGGCCACCCCGCCGATGAGCAGCATGGGGGCCCGGACGCACAGGGTCTGGAGCTGCTGGACGGCGGACTGGACGTTGTAGCTGTCGCTGGTCATGCGGCTGATGAGGGAGGGCAGGCCGAATGAGTCGAACTGAGCGCCGGACAGGTTAGCGGTCTTTTGAAACAGCTCCTGGCGGATGTCGTAGCTCACATTGTGGGCGTTGCGCACCCCGCTCCGGTTGGCCGCCACGTTGAGCTGGCGGCAGAGCAGGGCGGCGGCGAACATCAAAAGCCCCCAGAAAACGGCCAGGGGCAGATCGCCCCGGGGGGCCACGCCGTCGATGATGTGCTCCAGGATGTAGGGCAGCATCAGTTCGCTGAGGGTGGCCAGCAGCTTGATAAACATGCACAGGGCCACCGCCCTGCCGTAGCGGCCCATGGAGCGGGCGATGAGCTTCATAGGGCCTCCCGCCCCTTTCTTAAAATTCGGCCAGGGTGATGGTCCGCCCGCCGTCCAGCCGGGAGGCCTCGGCGGCCAGGGCCATCACATGGCTCTCCACCGAGGCGTCCACCCCGGTGAGGGCGTCGGCCCCGCCCTCGGCCATGAGCCTGCAGAAGCTGGCCATCAGCCCGAAGTCGCCGCCGCCGTGGCCGGAGAACTGCCCGCCCTCCTCGCTGAGGTCGATGGTCTCCTCCGGCCTTCCGAACCGGCGCAGGATGAGGGCGTTTTTCTCCATGTCCCCCTCGATCTCCCCCATGGTGCCGGTGACCTTGATGGTGCGGTGGCAGTCCTGGGTGAAGGCGGTCATGGTGAAGGTGGCGTGGATGTGGTTGGCGAACTCCAGGTTCACCGTCTGGTGGTCCACCACATTGTTGTCGCAGTGGAACACGCACCGGCCGTAGGGACCCGTGCGCAGGGCGGCGTAGATTTTCTCCTCGTCCGGCTCGCTGGCCAGCACGCCGCAGGGCCAGCCCCTGCCCCGGCCCCGAATGCCGGTGCGGGGGTCGGTGACGTAGATCTTCTCCGCGTCGTAGGGGCACGCGTCCTTGCAGGCGCAGCCGTCCAGGCAGCGCAGGGCGGCCCCCTCCGGGGCGTTTTCCGCCTTGAAGTAGTCCAGGGAGCCGAAGCTCTGTACCTTGAGGCAGGGCGCCCCGGCCAGCCAGCGCAGTATGTCCATGTCGTGGCAGCTCTTTTGCAGGATCATGGGGCTGGTCTCGTTGGAATTGCGCCAGTTGCCCCGGACGAAGCTGTGGGCCTGGTGCCAGTAGGCCACGTGCTCTATCGCGTCGATGGTCTCCACCTTGCCCACCGCCCCCCGGCGCAGCAGGTCCTCCAGGGCGGCGTAGAACCGGGTGTAGCGCAGCACGTGGCACACCACCACCAGCCGCCCGGTCTCGTGGGCCTTTTTCTGCAGGGCGCGGCACTGATCCAGATCGGGGGAGATGGGCTTTTCCAGCAGAATATGGTAGCCCTTGTCCAGGGCCTTCAGGGCGGCGTCCACGTGCTGCCGGTCCTGGGTGGACACGATCATCACATCGGCCAGGCGGGGCTGGGCCAGCAGCGCCTCGTCGGAGGGGAAGCACATCCCGGCGGGGACGCCGAAGCGCTTTTGCAGCAGCTCCAGCCGCTCGGGGCGCACGTCCGCCCCGGCGACGACTTTCATCTCCTCCGGGTGGGTGAGCTGGTAGGGGGCGTAGGCCTCCAGCCCCCGGGCCCCGCAGCCGCAGATGGCAAAGGTGACAGGCTGTGACATAGTTCTGAGCTCCTTTCGGTTTGCCGCCGCCGGGCGGCGATTGCCGGTATTATACCACACCTTCACAGACTTTGCACCAAAAAAAGACACAAAAAAATGCGGCGGAGCCATTCCGGCCCCGCCGCGCTTCGGTCACTCCAAGTCCGCCTCCCGGGCCAGGCGGCGCTTTTTGTAGTACTGGGCCTGGGCCTCCCAGAGGGAGCGGTACTTGCCCGGGGCCTCCACCAGCTCGTCGTGGGCGCCCTGCTGGACCACCCGCCCGCCGTCGAACACGGCGATCTCGCCGCAGAACCGGCAGGAGGACAGCCGGTGGGAGATATAGACGGCGGTCTTGTCCTCCACGATGTCGTTGAACTTGGTGTAAATCTCCGCCTCCGCCTCCGGGTCCAGGGCGGCGGTGGGCTCGTCCAGCACGATGAAGGGCGCGTCCTGGTACAGCACCCGGGCCAGGGCGATTTTCTGGGCCTCGCCGCCGGAAATCTCCACCCCGTCCTCGTCGAAGTTCCGGTAGAGGCAGGTGTCCAGCCCCTTTGGCAGCGACGCCAGCCGCTCCCCGAAGCCCGCCTTGATAAGGCACTGCTCCGCCCGCTGCCGGTCGTACTCCTCCGCCGCGGCCACGTTTTTCCCCAGGGGCTGGGAGAGCAGCCTGAAGTCCTGGAACACCACGGAGAACAGGGCCAGGTAGTCGTCGTAGCGGTACTTGCGGATGTCGATGCCGTTGAGGAGGATGACCCCCTCGGTGGGGTCGTACAGCCGGCACAGCAGCTTGATAAAGGTGGTCTTGCCCGAGCCGTTCTCCCCCACCACCGCCAGGCGCTGGCCCACCTTGAACTTCATGGACACGTGGCGCAGGGCCCAGGCGTCGGTGTTGGGGTACTGGAAGCCCACGTCCTGGAACTCAATTTCATAATTGCGGTCGGAGCGCTTTTCGGTGGTGAGGCTGCCCTGGTACATGCGGTTGGGCATGTCCAGCAGTTGAAAGAAGGGCAGGAGGAACTCCGCGTTCTCCCGCAGGTCGGCCAGGACGGACAGCAGGTTGGCCGCGCCGTTGGACAGCCCCGCCAGCGCCCCCACGTACTGGGCGATGGACCCCACCCCGAAGGCGCCCCCCAGGGCCTTGAGCCCGGCGAAGAGGTACACCGCCCCGGAGTACGCCCGGGTGATGCCCACCGAGGCGGCCATGAGCAGCCCCCGACCGCCCCGGCTGGCCCGACCGATGGCGGAATTGGGGCCGAAGCCGTCCAGGGCGGGGTCGTCCGCCTTCTGGAAGAGGAACCGGTCCTGGGCGTAGACGCGGATGTCGGCGGAGGCGGAGCGATTAAACTGGGCGTGGGCGCACAGCGCCTCGAAGGCCCGGTTGAAGAAGGAGCCGTCCATGGTGGACCAGAAGGCCTGGGCCCGGCTGTAGCACAGGGCGGACAGGCCCACCGCCGCCCCCATCAGCGCCAGCATTGCCGGCAGGCACCAGGGGCTGTTCAGGACGGCGAGGGGGCTGCCCTGGGGCACGGGCAGGGTGAACAGGCTGGCCGACAGCGCCAGCGCCCCCAGGATGCGCAGCACCGATTCCGTCAGCGTGTCAAAGGCGTACTTCAGCCTGTAAAGCCCCCAGCCGTGCCAGTTCTCGTCTTCTATGATCTGGTTGAGCAGGGCCTCGGTTTTGGGGTCGTCCGCGTCCTGAAAGTCCATGTCCAGCAGCTTTTCCATGTGCAGGCGGAACCGGGCGGGGAGGGAGAGGGCCTCCTCGATGACGTTGGCCCGGCAGCTGGCGGCGGCCTGGGCCGCCCCCATCAGGGCGGTGGACAGCAGCAGCGCGGCCAGCAGGGGCCACACCTCCCCGCCGCCCCCGCCCCCGGCCACCGCGTTCACCAGCCGGGCGGTGAAGTACAGCGGGATGTAGGGGGACAGGGCGGTGAGGGCGTTCTTGGCCAGCGAGGCGGGGAAAAATTCGGGCATGGCCTTCCACAGGATGGAGTAGCCCCGGCGGGTGGCGTCAAACGCCTCCCGGAGGGTCATGCGGCTTTTCTTCTCACTCATGGTCCATCGCCCCTTCCTGGTAGTATTTGCGCTGGATGTCAAACAGATAGGCGTACCGCCCGCCCCGCTCCAGCAGGGAGTCGTGGGTGCCCTCCTCGGCGATGCCGCCGTTTTCGATGAGTAGCACCCGGTCGCAGAACCGGGTGGACGCCAGCCGGTGGGAGATATACACGCTGGTGGCGTCCCGGGTCAGGTCGTGGTACTTCTGGTAGAGCTGGCTCTCGGCGATGGGGTCCAGGGCGGCGGTGGGCTCGTCCAGCACCACCACGGGGCCGTTTTTGTACAGCGCCCTTGCCAGCATCAGCCGCTGCATCTGCCCGCCGGACAGCTCCACCCCGTCCAGGTACAGCTGGCGGCCCAGGTGGGTGTTCTCCCCCTGGGGCAGGGCGCGGACCTGGTCCGCCACCCCCGCCCGCTCCAGGCAGTCCCACATCCGGGGCAGGTCCACGTCCTCGCTCTGGGCCACGTTTTCCGCCACGGTGCCGGGCAGCGGGGCGAACTGCTGGAACACGGCGGAGAACAGTTTGTAGTAGTCCCGGCGGTTATACTGCCGGATGTCCTCCCCGTCCAGCAGCACCGAACCCTCCGTGGGGTCCAGCAGGCCGCACAGCAGCTTAATGAGGGTGGTCTTGCCCGCGCCGTTTCTGCCCACCACCGCCAGCTTCTCCCCGGGGCGGATGGTGAGGTTGACGTGGGACAGGGTGTCGTGGTCCGCCCCGGGGTAGCGGTAGGATACGTCCCGCAGCTCGATGGCGTACAGGTGGCCGCGCTTCACCGCCAGGGGCGCGCCGTCCTCAAAGCGGAAGGGCTCCGGGGTTTCCAGGAACTCCCGCAGGGTGGACAGCTCCAAACTCTGCCGGTGTAGGGCACCCAGGCTCTGGAAGATGCCCGTCACCCACTGGGCGAAGCCGCCCACGGCGGAGAAGTACAGCACGAACTGGGCGGGGGACAGCTCCCCCCGGAGGGCCAGGGCGATGAGCCAGCCGTAGGCCGCGCCGTTGCGCAGCAGGGCCAGGGCCACGTCCAGCAGGTCGGCCCATAGATAGCGCCGCTGGGCCTTGACGCAGAAGTCCTCGAACATCTGGGTATATTTGTCGTAGAGCTGGAGCAGCCAGGGGCCCAGGCCGAAGATGCGGATATCCTTGGCCAGCTTGGTGTCCTGGCTGCGCCTGAGAATATAGTTGAGGCTGTGCTCAAGCTTTCCCTCCTCCTCCCGGTGGCGGTAGCGCCAGGAGCGGATGCGCTCCCCGGCAAAGTAGCCCGCCGCGGCCAGCGCGGCGGTGAGCAGGGAGATGGCCGGCCCCGCCTGGGAGAGCAGCAGCAGGTAGATCGTGAAGCTCACCAGGTTGGAGGCCAGGTCGGTCAGGGTGTCCCACACCGCCTCCCCCGCTTCGCGGTTGGTGGAGAGGACCCGGTCGGTTTTGGCCAGGCGCTTGAGATAGTCCGGGTCCTCGATGTGGGGGTAGGCGGTGCGGCACTCCAGGAGGTTATGGTCGAGGGCCAGCATCCGCCGCACGTAGCACCGGCCGAAGAGGGTGTTGGCGTTCAGATACGCCTGAAAGGAGTAGACGCACACCAGCCCCAGGGCGAACCAGGCGATGAGGGCGGCCAGCTCCCGGGGGGGCACCCACCGGCCCACCGCGTCCAGAATCATGGGGGTGACGAACAGCTCCAGCAGGCTGGCGGCCACGGCGCAGAGGATGAGCCCCGCGCAGATGACCAGCACGCTTCTGGCGTCCCGCCAGGCCCGGCGGATCATGAACGCGCAGTTGGAGGCCATGCCGTAGGCGGGTTTCTGCTTGTCGGTTTTGGTTTTTTCCATGTCTCTCACCTCAAGGCGCATTGTAGCAGAAAAGCCCCCGGCTGTGTAAACCGGGGGCTGAATCGCCGAATCCAGGGGCTGAATTGCAGGCGCGGGGGCGCAGCGGTGCGCACTGTGCGCCCCTACTGTGTTTTGCCGCCCACAGGCAGCAGAATCTCGGTGGTGAACGCGCCCTCCTCGCTGTTGCGGCTGAGCCAGCCCCCCAGCCGCTCCACGATGGCGTCGATGCGCACCAGGCCGAAGCCGTGGCCCTCCCCCTTGGTGGAGCGGAAGCGGCCCTCCCGCTTCTCCCGCTTGCCCGCCGCGGTGAGGTTGGTGAAGGAGATGTAGAGCTGCTCCCCCTTCATCTCTATGTACACCCGGATGAGCCGCTCCTCCTCGGGCAGGGCCAGGCTGGCCTCGATGGCGTTGTCGAAGAGGTTGCCCAGGATGACGCACAAATCCAGCTCCGAGATGTCCAGCGCCACCGGCACGCTGGCGTCCGCCCGGACCTGGATGTGCTTGGACCGGGCCAGGGAAATTTTGCTGTTGAGGATGGCGTCCGCCATGGGGTTGCCGGTCTTGACCACCGTGTCCACCGTGGACAGGTCGTTTTCCAGCTGGTCCAGGTAGGCGCACAGCGCCCCCCACTCCCCCTGGGCGGCGTGGGCCTTCATCACCTGGATGTGGCTGCGGTAGTCGTGCCGCCAGCCCCGCATCTGGCGGTACATGTTCTCCACCTCGGCATAGTGAATCTCGATGAGCTCCCGCTGGTAGGCGGCGATGCGCTTGTCGATGAGCCTGGACAGCAGCGCCATGGCGGCTCCCTCCTCATATGCGGTCGATGATGGCCCGGTTCAGCTTTTCGTACTGCCCCCGGGGCAGGGGGATGCGCTCGCCGGTGGTGAGCTCCGCCTCCGTCCGGGAGGCCCGGCGCACAAAGGCCAGGTTGAGGATGAAGGAGCGGCCCGCCCGGAAAAACCGGCTGTCCAGCTCCCGCTCCAGCTCGCTCAAAGGGCGCTTGACGGCGTAGTCCCGGCCGGCGTGGACGGTGACGTAGTTGTGGGCCACCTCCAGGTAGCGGATCTTGCTCAGGGGCAGGCGCACCGTCTCCCCCGGCAGCTCCAGGGTGAGGGCGGGCTCGTTGCGGCGCAGCCGCCCCACCGCCCGGGTGAGCACCTGGGACAGCTTGCGCGGGTCCACCGGCTTTGTGAGGTAGTGCAGGGCGGACACCTCGTAGCCCTGGGCGATATAGTCGGCGTAGCCGGTGATGAACACGATCTGGATGTCGTCGTTGTCCCGGCGCACCGCGCGGGCCAGCTCCACCCCGTCCATGCCGTCCATCTCAATGTCCAGCAGCAGCACGTCGAAGTCCCGCCGCTCCTCGTAGCGGAACAGGAACGCCTCGGCGGACGGGAAGCGCTCGATCTCCAGCGCCGTCCCCGCGTCCCTGGCCCAGTCCGCCGCCAGCCCTTCGATATACCGGGCGTAGTCCTGGTCGTCGTCGCAGACGGCGAAGCGGCAGCTCATGACGGCGCGCCCCCGCGCTCCAGGCTGAAGTGGGCGGCGATCTGCCCCTGGCCCACCGCCTTGGCCAGCTGGAGGGGCTGGCCGGTGCAGTCCCCGGCGGCGTACACGCCGGGGAGGTTGGTGGCCATATGGGCGTCCACCTTGATATAGCCGTTTTCCAGCTCCAGCCCCGGCGCCAGTCGGGCGGGGGCGATGGAGGCCCGCAGCAAAAACACGCCCTCGCAGGGGGTGGCCTCCCCGGCGGCGTCCAGCACCCCGGTCACCCTGTCCTCCCCCAGGATGGACAGCCCCGCCAGCCGCTTTACGGTGACCTCACAGCCGATGGAGCGCAGAAACTCCACTTCCTCGCCGAAGTTGGGCGCGTCCCCGGCGCAGACGACGGGTTTGCCCCGGTAAAACATGCCGTCGCAGGTGGCGCAGTAGCTCACCCCCCGGCCCAGCAGCGCCTCCTCCCCGGGGAGGGGGGCCGCCCGGGACACGCCGGGGGCCAGGATGACCGCCCCGCCCTCCACGGCGTCGTTTTCCACCGACACCATCACCGTGTCCCCCAGGGGCATCACGGACAGGGCCCGGCCCGGTTTGAACTCCGCCCCCAGGTCCTTCGCCTGGGCGGCCAGCCGCTCCACCAGTTCCAGCCCCCGGACGCCGGGCAGGCCGGGGTAGTTGGCCATGGCGGGGGCTTTGCACAGAGGGGAGGCGGTGGGGTCGTTGGTGATGACGAGCACGGACTTGTCCCGGGCCCGGGCGTGGATGGCGGCGGTGAGCCCCGCGGGGCCGCCGCCCACAACAAGCAGGTCGTATTTCATGGCGTCTGCCTCCAATCCTGGTTAATGTCTCCAGTATACTATTGTTCCGCCTTTCTGACAATACTTGCAAAGGGGTTTTTGTTGGGGTATACTGGGGCTGATTTTGTTGGAGGAGGACGTTTTTATGAAGCGCATTTTACTGCTCACCACCGGCGGCACCATCGCCTCACGGCTCACCGACGAGGGGCTGGCCCCCGGCCTTGACGGCGAGGCCCTGGCCCGCTGCCTGGGGACGCTGGGGGACAGCTATGACCTGGCCGTCCGGGATATCCTGCATTTGGACTCGTCCAACATCCAGCCAGAGGAGTGGCGGCTCATCGCCCGGCACGTTTTTGAGGCGAGGGACGATTTTGACGGCATCGTCATCTCCCACGGCACCGACACCATGGCGTACACCGCCTCGGTGCTGTCCTTCATGGTGCGGGGCATCCCCGTCCCGGTGGTGCTCACCGGGGCCCAGCTTCCCATCGAGCACCCCCTCACCGACGGCCTGGACAATCTCCGCACCGCCTTCGCCATGGCGGCCTGCGGCCGCCCGGGGGTGTTCCTGGCCTTCGGGCGGAAGGTGATGCTGGGCTGCCGGGCGGTCAAGACCCACACCACCGACTTTGCCGCCTTCGACAGCGTGAACTGGCCCGCCGTAGCGGTGGTCAACGGCTCCGGCCTCACCCTCCGGGAGGGGGCCATCCCCCGGGTTCCCGGCCCCTGCGCGCTGCGGGAGGAGCTGTGCCAGCAGGTGTTCCTCATCAAGCTCACCCCGGGGCTGGACCCGGAGATTTTCGACATGCTGCTGCGGATGCACTACCGGGGGGTGGTCATCGAGGCGTTTGGGGCGGGGGGCCTCCACTTCATCCGCCGCAACCTCATTGAAAAGCTCCACGCCGCCGCCCAGGCGGGGATGGCGGTGGTGGTGTGCAGCCAGTGCCTGTATGAGAGCAGCAATTTCTCCCTGTACCAGGCGGGTCAGAAGGCGCTGGCCCAGGGGGTGATCCAGGGCTGGGACATGACCACCGAGGCGGCGGTGACCAAGCTGATGTGGGCGCTGGGCCAGACGGACAGCCTGGACGGGGTCCGGGAGCTGTTTTCAGAGAATCTGTGCGGGGAGGTCAGAAGCGCGCAGCCGTCGTGAGCGGCGCGGATGGAGCGAAGCGAGGGCGAAAGCCCAGCCGCCGCGCAGCGGGGGCGGGTTTTGCCTGAGACGGAGCGAAGCCGCGCCAAGGGAACAGGCGCAGCGTGACAATGCAGAAGCGCGCAGCCGTCGTGAGCGGGGCGCGGCGCTATTTTTTGCCGCCCAGGACCCTGGGGCCGGGGGACGCCGTGCCGCAGGGCCTGTCCGGCAGCTCAATGAAGTATTTTCCCGAGGCGTTGATCACCGTGGTGTCCCCGTACTCCCGAACCCGGGGGAAATCGGGGGCGTATTGCAGGTGAACATGGCCGTGGAGGTGATACCGGGGCTTGAAGCGGTCCATCAGGCTTTTAAAGCAGGCGAAGCCCTGGTGGCAGGCGTCCTCCATGTCGCCCACGCCCTGGGCGGGGGCGTGGGTGATGAGGATATCCACCCCGCCCCGGCGCAGGACGCGGCCCAGCTTGGCGATGCGCCAGCGCATCTGCCGCTCGGTGTACTGGTGGACGCTGCTGTTGTACTTCATGCACCCGCCCAGGCCCAGAATGCGGTAGCCCTTGAACTCAATGACCTTGCCGTCGATGCAGTCGCACCCCTCGGGGGGCTGCTGCTCGTAGCGGGTGTCGTGGTTGCCGTGGACGTAGAACAGCGGCCGGTTGGCCATGGTGACCAGAAAGGAGAGGTAGCTGGAGGGCAGGTCGCCGCAGGAGATGATGGCGTCCGCCCCCTGGAGCTTGTCCTTGGAAAAGTAATCCCACAGCCCCTGATCCGGGGTGTCGGAGATGACCAGCAGCTTCACAGCTTTTCCTCCTCCGGCGGGATGTCTTCCCGGTCCACCCCCAGCCGCCGCACCGTGGGCTTGGCCACGTCCAGCAGCTCGTCAAAGGCGGGCAGGGAGCCATCGACCCGGTCGCACAGCCAATTCATTTTTAAGATCTCCTCCATGGTCAGGTCCCGGGAGCCGTCGTTGACCACACGGCCCGCCTGATCCCGGATGAGCCGCTGGAAGGGGTGGATGGTGCCCGCCCGGATGCCCTGGCGCAGGATCTCCGCCAGGGAACGCACCCCCTCGGGCAGGTCGGGGCTGAAGCGCAGGTCCACCACGCCGCTGTTCATCCCCCACCAGTAGTTGATGGCCTTGCTGCTGTCCTCCGCCAGGGGGATGGTCTTGGGGTCGCGGAGCATTTCCCGCACGATGCGCACGTAGAACTCCCCCCAGTGCCAGCTGGGGGAGGCCAGCTGCACCAGTTCTCCGTCCGGCTCCAGCCGGGCCAGGCCCTGGGCGCCGTCAGGCTGCTCGGAAATAAAGTCCCGGTCGCTGACGATCTGGATGCTCTGGCGCTGGAACTCGCCCATATAGTTGCCCGGCAGGCAGTGCCAGCGCAGGTCGATGCGGGCCTCCGGGTTGGTCAGCGCCGCGCCCAGGGCAAAGGCGTTGATGCTGGCGGGCACCCCCAGGATGGGGTAGCTGCCCACGTAGCCGATGCGGCCGGTCTGGCTCATGGCCCCGGCGATGGCGCCGGTGATGAACTTGCCCTCGTACACCCGGCAGTAGTAGGCCTTTACGTTGACGTAGGGCTGGTCGATGGAGCAGTTCATGAAGCGCACCTTGGGGTACTTCACCGCCACCCGCAGCGTGGCGTCGATGAGGTTCACCGACGTGGTGAAGATGAGCTCCGCGCCCCCCGCCACCGCCTCGCAGATGGCGGATTCCGTCCCCTGGGGAGACACATCGTAATAGCTGATGACGCTTACGCTGTCCCCCAGCGTCTGCTCCAGGTACTCCCGGCCCTTGTCATGGGCGGCGGTCCAGCCGCTGGAGCTGGGGGTGCCCTGGAACAAAAAGGCCACCCGCAGCCGCTTCTTCGTCCCCAGCAGAGCGGACATGACGCTCTTTTTCTCCTCCCCCTCAGAGGGGGCGAGGCTCACCGCGATGGGGGTGGTCTCGGCATGGAGGCACAGCTCCTTCCAGATGGCGGACAGGGTTTTGCGGTACTCCCCCTCGCCGACGGAGGAGAGGAACTGCTGGGCGTCGTAGAACTCCAGCCAGCGCAGCAGCGCGTCCCCGGCGGTCAGCCCCAGCCCGCCGCCGCCCAGGCGGTAGAAGCTCTCCCGGAAGGCGAAATACCGGGCCTTGAACTTTTTCTGAAAATCCTCCGGCCAGTCCTCGTCCCGGGCAAAGCCCAGGGCGGCCTGGAGCTTGGCGTATCCGCCCAGGTCGCTGAAGTGCACGCCCCAGCAGCGGCTGTGCCGGAAAAATTCCAGGAACTCCAGATAGATCTGGGTGGTGATGTCGTCCGACTTCTCCGGCATGAGCCGGGTGATGTCCGCCTGGATGATGGACGAGCCCATGCTCTTGAGCACGCTCACCCGCTTGTTTCCCTCCTGGACGTAGAACCGGCCCAGGTACTCATAGCACTTGATGGGGTCGTGGATGCCCTCGCTGAGCTGGGCGGCGCACAGGTTGACCCACTTCATGGCAAATTCCGACTCCGGCCCCATCAGGGGGTAAAACCCGGCGGAGAAGGAATTGCACCTGGCCTCCTCCGTGGAGCCCACCACCAGGTAGATGGGCACGTCCATCACCCCCAGCTTTACCTGGGAGAGCTGGAGCTTGTCCGCTCCCAGGGCCTGGATGTTGGGGGTCAGCCCCCGGTGGACGCAGTTTTTGTATTCCCGCTGGCCCTGCTTCAGGGCCGCCGTATAATATTGCACCGCTTCGGCGCTTGACATAAAACCCGCTCCTTTCGGTGTTTAACCGCCAATATTGTACCAAATGCCGCTGTCGGATGCCAGTGTTTGGGAGGAATTTCCCTTGTGTGGAACGCTGAAAAAAAGGCCGCGGCCGCCCGGCCTTTTGACGCTTCAACCGGGGGAGGGGGCAGAGAAGGCAAAGGGCAAAAAGCGCATCGTTTTCAGTGGACAAGCGGAAAACGCAGGTGTATAATAGGTGCGCCGCGCCGGAGAGCGCGGGAAATGCTCGAAAGAAGGAATGCTTGGATGAAGCAACACAAAAGAGGGCTGGCGGTGTGCCTGGCGGCCGCGGTGCTGCTGCTCATCGCCGCGCTGCTGGCGGGCTCTCCCGGCCCGTCGGAGAGCGTACAGGAGGCCATGCGGGACGCAGTGCTCCACGGCACGGGGCAGATCAGCCTGTTCGGCCTTATGACGGTGAACCCGGGAATGATCTCCGCGCTGCTGGTGACGGCCTTTTTGCTGCTGTGCGCCGCGCTGATCCGGGTTTTCGCCATCCCCCGGTTCCAGTACCGGCCGGGGAAGCTCCAGCTGCTGCTGGAGGAGCTGGTGGGCCTGTTCGACGGCATGGCCAAAAGCAACAGCCCCCACCGCAACCGTTTTTTAGGGGCCTACCTCTTTGCCGCCGGGGCCTACATCTTCGTGGGCACCCTGTCTGAGCTGCTGGGCCTCCAGGCGGTGACCGTCCACGGCCACCCCATCACCCTGCCCGCCCCGCTGTCCGACGTGAACGCCGCCATCGCCATGGGCACCCTGTCCTATCTGGTGATTTTGTCCGGCGGCGTGGCCTCCAACGGCCTGGGGGGCGTGGGCAAGACCCTCAAGGAGTTCTCGCTGCCCATATCCATGAGCTTCCGTCTCTTCGGGGCGCTGCTCAGCGGCCTGCTGGTGACGGAGCTGGTGTACTACTACGTGGCGCTGAGCTTCGTCCTCCCCGTGGTGGTGGGGGTGCTGTTCACCCTGCTCCACGCCCTGATCCAGACCTACGTGCTCACCATGCTCACCGCGCTGTACTACGGCGAGGTGTCCGAGCCCTCCCCTAAAAAAGAGAAAAAGAAGAAGCTTCGGGCGGAGAACGCCTGAGGCCCGCAAAATATATAAAACGGAGGTTATGTACCTATGAATAAGCTGCTGAAAAAGATTCTCGTCCTGGCCGGGGTGTTTATGCTGGTCCTGTCCCTGGCCGCCCCCGCCTATGCCGCCGCCCCCAGTCAGGGGGAGCCGGACGCCCAGACCGAAACAGATGAGGGCTCCGCCATCGGCCTGAAGGCCATCGCCGCGGGCATCGCCGTGGGCATCGCCGCCGCCGGCGGCGCGGTGGGCATGGGCCTGGCCACCGCCAAGTCCACCGAGAGCCTGGCCCGCCAGCCCGAGGCGGAGGGCAAGATCCGCACCACCCTGATGCTGGGCCTGGTGTTCATTGAGACGGCCATCATCTACGCTTTGCTGGTGGTCATCCTCATCATCTTCGTGCTGTAACGGCAGGAGGGCTTTGTCATGCCTTTGAATATCAACTTGCAGCAGATTCTGCTGCACTGGATGAATCTGGCCATCCTGACGGGGGGGCTGTACTTTCTCCTGTACAAGCCGGTGAAGGAGTTTATGGAAAAGCGGGCGGCCCACTACCAGGAGCTGGAGGACCAGGCGGCGGACAGGCTGGCCCAGGCCGAGCGCCTCAAGGCGGAGGCCCAGGCCAAGCTGGAGGCGGCGGACGACGAGATCCACGACGAGCGGATGCGCGCCCAGCAGGCCGCCTCCGACGCCGCCCAGGAGCAGCTGGCCCAGGCCGAGGAGCAGGCCCGCCGCATTGTGGACAAGGCCCAGGCCGAGGCGGAGCAGTTCAAGGAGCGGGCGCTGCGGGAGTCCCAGCGGGAGATGCGGGAGCTGGCCGCCAAGGCGGCGAAAAAGCTGGCCGCCAAGCCCGGCGCCGATTTCTTCGACCAGTTCCTGGACCTGACGGAGGGAGGCGGGGCGCATGAGGGACGCTAGAAGCCGCCTCACCGCCCAGCTGCGCAGCGCCGACCAGCCCACCGAGAGCCAGCTCCAGCGCTTTGACCAGTTCCTCTCCCGGGCCTACAAGCGGAAGGTGGCCCTCCACTGGGAGTATGACGAGACCCTCCAGGACGGCTTCCGCCTTCAGGTGGGGTCCGATGTGTACGACTGGACCCTGGACGGCCGGGTGCGGCAGTTCCAGGATTACCTGCACAGGCTGGAGCCGGGGGAGAACGACATCATCCCCCTCATCCGCCAGGCGGTGGAGCGGTGGGAGCCCTCCCCCGCCCCGGAGGAGATGGGCGAGGTGCTGTCCGTGGACAGCGACATCGCCGCGGTCAGCGGGCTCACCCACGCCCAGTACGGGGAGATCCTGGTGTTCGAGGGCGGCGTGAAGGGCATGGTCCAGGACCTGCGCCCCCGGGGGCTGAGCTGCATCCTCTTCGGCGACGGCGAGGAGATCCGGGCGGGCAGCATGGTCCGCCGCACCCTGAAAACCGCCGGCATGCCGGTGGGGGAGGGCTACCTGGGCCGGGTGGTGGACGCCCTGGGCGTGCCGGTGGACGGCAAGGGGGCCATTGAGCCGGAGGGCTACCGCCCCATGGAGACCCCCGCTCCCGGCATCCTGGAACGCCAGCCGGTGAACACCCCCATGGAGACGGGACTTTTGGCCATCGACTCCATGTTCCCCATCGGTCGGGGCCAGCGGGAGCTCATCATCGGCGACCGCCAGACCGGCAAGACCGCCATCGCCCTGGACACCATCCTCAACCAGAAGGGCAAGGACGTGGTGTGCATCTATGTGGCCATCGGCCAGAAGACCAGCTCGGTGGCCCAGCTGGCGGAGAACCTGGCCCGCCGGGGGGCCATGGAGTACACCACCATCGTCACCGCCCCCGCCGGGGCCTCCGCCGCTTTGCAGTACATCGCCCCCTACGCCGGGTGCGCCCTGGCCGAGCACTTCATGTACCAGGGGGACGACGTGCTCATCGTGTACGACGACCTCAGCAAGCACGCCATCGCCTACCGGGCCCTGTCCCTGCTGCTGGAGCGCTCCCCCGGCCGGGAGGCCTACCCCGGCGACGTGTTCTACCTCCACTCCCGCCTGCTGGAGCGGTCCGCCCACCTCAGCGACGAGCTGGGGGGCGGCAGCATGACCGCCCTGCCCATCGTGGAGACCCAGGCGGGGGACGTGTCCGCCTATATCCCCACCAATATCATCTCCATCACCGACGGCCAGATTTTCCTGGAGAGCGAGCTGTTCTTCTCCGGCCAGCGGCCCGCCGTCAACGTGGGCCTGTCCGTGTCCCGGGTGGGCGGCGACGCCCAGACCAAGGCCAAAAAGGCCGCCGCCGGGGCCATCCGGCTGGATTTGGCCCAGTACCGGGAGATGGAGGTGTTCACCCAGTTCTCCAGCGATCTGGACGACGCCACCAAGCGCCAGCTCTCCTACGGGCAGGGGCTGATGCGGCTGCTGCGCCAGCCCCAGTACGCCCCCCTGTCCCACCACCAGCAGGTGATTATCCTCACCGCCGCCATGGACCACGTGATGCAGGACGTGCCGCTGGATAAAATGGACGAATTCCGGGACGGGCTGCTGGCCGCGGTGGAGGGGGAGGGCGCCGACCTGTGCGCCCGCATCGACCAGACCGGCAAGCTGTCCGAGGACGACCGGGAGGAGATTCTGGACCTGGCCCGGGCGTATCTGGCCCGGTTCCAGGGCGGCGGAAAGCAGGGCGGCTGATATGGCGGGGACCAAAGAGATCAAGGACCGCATCGGCAGCGTCCACGAGACCAAGAAGATCACCAGCGCCATGTACCTCATTGCCTCCACCAAGCTGCGGAAGGCCCGGCAGGAGCTGGACAACACCCGGCCCTACTTCGAGGCGCTGCGCCGGGAGATCAAGCGCATCTTCCGCACCGTGGGCGGAGAGGTGGTGGACAGCCCCTACTTTTACCCCATGGAGGGGGAGCCCCCCCTGGACAAGCCCAACGCCTGCCTGGTCATCACCGCGGACAAGGGGCTGGCGGGGGCCTACAACCAGAACGCCATCAAGGAGGCGCTGAAGCTGCTGGACACCCACCCGGACACCAAGCTGTACGTGGTGGGGGAGTACGGGCGGCGGTTCTTCGCCTCCCACGGCATCCCCATTGAGCACAGCTTCCTCTACACCGCCCAGAACCCCACCATGGCCAGGGCCCGGGAGATCAGCGCCCTGCTGCTGGACGGTTTCGAGAACGACCGGCTGGACAAGATCTACGTGGTGTACACCGACATGGGAAACGGCATGGACTTCCAGGCCAAATGCACCCGGGTGCTGCCCTTTCACCGGGCCCATTTCACCGACGCCTCCCGCGCCGAGCCGCCGGTGACCACCCCCGTTGAGTTCCTGCCCAGCGTCCAGGCGGTGCTGGACAGCATGATGCCCAGCTACGTGTCCGGCTTCATTTACAGCGCCCTCATCGACAGCTTCTGCTGTGAGCAGCAGGCCCGCATGACCGCCATGGACAGCGCCAACCAGAACGCGGAGAAGCTGCTGGGGGAGCTGTCCCTGGAATTCAACCGGGTCCGGCAGTCGGCCATCACCCAGGAAATTACCGAGGTGTCCGCCGGGGCCAAAGCCCAGCGGAAAAAGCATCAGAAAGAAGGTTGATGATTTTGGAACGTGGGATCATCACACAGATATCCGGCCCCGTGGTGGACGTGGAGATCATCGAAGGGGAGCTGCCCCGCCTGCGGGAGGAGCTCACCGTGGAAAAGGACGGACAGGACCGGGTGATGGAGGTGGCCCAGCACCTGGACCACAAGACGGTGCGGTGCATCATGCTCTCCCCCAGCGAGGGGCTGGCCCGGGGCCTGGCCGTGGACGTGCCGGGCCACACCATCCAGGTCCCCGTGGGGGAGGCCACCCTGGGCCGCATGTTCAACGTGCTGGGCCAGCCCATCGACGGGGGCGGGCCGGTGCCCGAGGGCACCCCGGTGCGCTCCATCTACCGCAAGCCCCCCGCCTTTGACGAGCAGAGCCCCTCGGTGGAGATTCTGGAGACGGGCATCAAGGTCATCGACCTGCTGGAGCCCTACCCCAAGGGGGGCAAGATCGGCCTGTTCGGCGGCGCCGGCGTGGGCAAGACGGTGCTCATCCAGGAGCTGATCCACAACGTGGCCATGGAGCACGGCGGCTATTCCATCTTCACCGGCGTGGGCGAGCGATCCCGGGAGGGCAACGACCTGTGGCGGGAGATGGGGGAGAGCGGCGTGTCCGCCAAGACCGCCCTGGTGTTCGGCCAGATGAACGAGTCCCCCGGCGTGCGTATGCGGGTGGCCCTGTCCGGGCTGACCATGGCGGAGCACTTCCGGGACAAGGAACACAAGGACGTGCTGCTGTTCATCGACAACATCTTCCGTTTTGTCCAGGCGGGCAGCGAGGTGTCCACCCTGCTGGGGCGGATGCCCTCCGCCGTGGGCTACCAGCCCACCCTGGCCAACGAGATGGGAGAGCTGCAGGAGCGTATCACCTCCACCAAGAACGGCTCGGTGACCTCGGTGCAGGCGGTGTACGTCCCGGCGGACGACCTCACCGACCCGGCCACCGCCACCACCTTCGCCCATCTGGACGCGACGACGGTTTTGAGCCGTAAGATTTCCGAGCAGGGCATCTACCCGGCGGTGGACCCGCTGGAGTCCTCCTCCCGGATTCTGGAAGCGGACGTGGTGGGGGCGGAGCACTACCGGGTGGCCCGGAAGGTGCAGGAGATTCTGGAGAAATACCGGGAGCTCCAGGACATCATCGCCATCCTGGGCATGGACGAGCTCAGCGCCGAGGACCGCAAGACCGTGGCCCGGGCCAGAAGGCTCCAGCGGTTCCTGGCCCAGCCCACCCACGTGGCGGAAAAGTTCACCGGCATCCCGGGCGTGTATGTGCCGCTGAAGGACACCCTGGAGAGCTTCGCGGCCATTGTGGACGGGGAGCTGGACCAGTACCCGGAGGCGGCGTTCTACAACGTGGGCGCCTGGCGGGACGTGGTGGCCAAGGCCAAAAAGCTGGAGGGCGGCGCGTGATGGATACCTTTCAGGTGCATATCCTGGCTGCGGACCGGACTCTGTACGAGGGCCCCTGCGTCAGCCTCACCATCCCCGCCAGCGACGGGGAGCGGGGCATCCTGGCCCACCACGCCAGCATGATGGCCGCCATCGTCCCCGGCACGCTGCGCTACCAGCCGCCGGGGGAGGAGGTCCAGCTGGCGGCGGTGTCTCCCGGCATGGTAAAGGTAGAGGATAACGAGGTGCTGGTGCTGGTGGACTCCGCCGAGCGCCCGGAGGAGATCGACGAGGCCCGGGCCCGCCGGGAGGCGGATCAGGCGCGGGAGGCCATTTTACAGAAGAAGAGCCGCCAGGAGTACCAGCTGGCCCAGGCGTCGCTGGCCCGGGCGCTGAACCGCCTGCGGGTAAAGGGCGGGAGCGGACTTTGAGACGCTGTTCCCGCTGCCGGGAACCGGGTAAAAATTTTTTCAATTTGCACTTTACAAACGGGGTAAACTCTGCTATACTATGTGGGTATCAGAGATGCGCCCGTAGTTCAATTGGATAGAGCGTCAGATTCCGGTTCTGAATGTTGGGGGTTCGAGTCCCTTCGGGCGTACCAAGCTGAAAGCCGCGTTTCAGCCTTGCTTGACAAGGCTGAAACGCGGCTTTTTTATGCACAATTTCTTGACCAAGCCAAGGGGCCGGGAGGCATTCCGCGCATCTCGCCCTGAAGGGAAAAATAGAGGCCCAAATAGTCAAAACGATTTTGATCAGCGGCTTATAGTCATTGCATTTCTTTGCTTTAGACGTTATAATAAGAGAAAACCAGGAGATATTGCAGTGATTGATACCCCGTTTTTCTTTGCGACACCATCAAAAAGCGCCTAACGATGATTGTGAAAGAGATGATTACTGTGTCGGAGCAGCAAACTGTGCCGGTTATGGAAACCAGGCTGGGATCGGAACTGATGGCGGAGGTATATAAGGCGCTCAACTTCGAGCCGTCTATCTTTGCCAAGCGCCATGGTGACGAGTTTACACACTTATATCTTAGGGTAGACGGGATGCTCAGCTACGTGGGAGAAGAAATATTCTCCTATCTCTCCACCCAGGTGAATGAGTGCCTGTCCAAAGCGGAATACGCGCTGCTGTCTTATATGGAATACGCCGGACGGACACAGAAAATCGGGGACCATGACCGTTTTGCCCAAGCAGTGGCCCGCTATTTGAAGGCGAGAAACCGAACGGGCAGCGATTGGCTCTACGCCTTTGAAGGGAAGGATGCCAAAAGACGCTGCCTGGAAACTTATCCGCAGATGTATTCCATTGCCCAAGCTATGTACGCCTTTGCAAAAGAAACCGGGGAATTCAAGAATGTCGCAATGTCCGATGGCCCGGACGCATGGCCTGATCCGGGAAAGATCTGAATGGCTCCCCGGTTTAAAATACTCTATTTCGGAAAGCAGAAATACAGCAGCTTGGACCGCGCCGGTCCTGCCGTGAGCAAAACGGTCTTGGCGCACACGGGCCACACAGCGCATTTTCCCCAAATGGGGAGCTTCCGGGGCGGCCTGCACATCAGCCTGAAAAACGGGCCAGGCCGATGCAAAGGCCGCGGGCCGGAGAAAGCCTGAGAGAAATACTGAAAAATGTGCTTGCCCTATCTTGAAACCGCTGCCTCTGATGGGCTATAATAACAGAGCAGCCACAATTTGCAGAATCCAAATAAGGAGGTCCCCGGCATGGCAAACAAAAATCCGCTGTTGTCCTGGCTGTTTGGAGCAGATCCGGAAGAGGGACCCGAAGCCCCCGCGGAGCAGGCTGAGACACCTGCTCCGCCTGAGACGCCGCCCCCCAGGGACAATATATCAGACCCCTTTCGGCTGACGCTGGCTTCAGACCACGCAGTGAACAAGCTGTGGCGGCTGTGGACAGAGCGGGCGGGGCGGCAGTACCCGCCGTCTTTTCGCTTTGAAGACCCGGAGGGGGAAACCGAACCGATTCCCGCTGCCCAGGCCAAGCAGGAGCTGGCGCGGCTGCTGCTGGCGGTGAACGCCTCCGCCAACCAGCGGCTGGGAAAGGTCCAGCCTAAGAAAACGGACAAGGCATCGAAGGGGAAGGCGCCCCCTCCGCCCCCGGCCTTGGACGCCCAGGCGGTTGCCTTCGTGACCAACGACCGGCTGACGGCCTGGGTGTTTGCCTACCCGCCGGTGGGAGGCGGGAAAGAGCTGGATCGGGGTATGCTGTCAAAGGCCCTGGGGGAAAAGCAAGTGACATACGGCATCGACAATGCCCTGCTGGACGCCCTGCCCGGCCGGCCGGACCGGTATTTCCGGCTGTACATAGCCGCCCGGGGCAGGGCCGCCGCCCATGGCAAGGACGGGCGCATCATCGATATGTTCTCCCGCCGGCCGGAGCGGAAGATGGTGGTGGATGAGTTCAACCGGGTGGACTACGCCTCCATCAGCTTTATCCAGAATGCGGAGGAGGGAGACGCCATCTGCCGTATCATCGCCCCCACCAAGGGCGAGGAAGGCAAAACGGTGCTGGGCCAGGACCTGCCTGCCCGGGACGGCAAGCCCGCCGCAGTTCCCAAGGGCCGCAACACAGCGCTCAACGGCCAGGGAGATGCCCTGATAGCCACCAAGACGGGCCATGTGGAGTTCAACGGGCGCACCTTCCAGGTGAAGCCGGTGATGGACATTGACGGAAACGTGGACTACTCCACCGGCCACATTAATTTCCTGGGGGACGTCCACGTCCACGGGGATATCTGCACCGGCTTTACCGTCCGGGCCATGGGCAACATCACCGTGGACGGCGTAGTGGAGGCGGCCGAGGTGGAGGCCGGGGGCGACCTCATCATGATCAAGGGCGCCCAGGGGGACAACCGGGCGGTGCTCCGGGCCGGCCACAGCATCTTTGCCAAGTATCTGGAAAACTGCTGCATCTATGCCATGGAGGGCCTTCACGCCGACTGCATCATCAACTGCGACGTGTATTGCGACGGCCTGGTGGAGGTGCGTTCCGGCCGGGGCACCATCATCGGAGGCAGTATTCGGGCCGCCCATGAGGTCAGCGCCGAGGTGATCGGCTCCCGGTCCGAGTGCCACACCGACGTGGTGCTGGGAGGCCTGCCCTGCCAGGAGTTTGACCATGATGTGCTGATGCGGGAGATTGCGGAGCTGACGGAGGAACTGGAGAAGACGGAGCTTCAGCCGGAGAGCCCCGCAAAATTCACCCGTATGAGCAAGCTGCGTATGCAGCTGTCCTTGAATAAAAGCAAGCTGGAGCAGTTTGACCGGGACCTGGAGGAACTCCGGGAGGACCAGGACAACCCCGGTGTCCGCCGGCTGACCTGCTCGGTGGCCTATCCCGGCGCGTCGGTGTCCATCGGCCCGGCTTTCTACCGTTTCCGGCAGGAGACCCGCCCCGTCGTCGCCAGGCTGCTGGGCGAGGAAATCTGCATCGTTTGACAGATGAAAGGGAGTGAAGCTGTGGATAAAAGCATACCGGAGGAAAAGCTGAGGGAGGGACTTGACCGGATCATCCGGGAAGTGACGGAGTCCTCGGCAGGCATTGCGCTGGTCCGGGGGGAGGCGGCGCTGGGAGAGCATATCTGCACGGTGCATATCGGCTTTCGCAAGGGATTTCACTCCAGCCTGTCTCTGCGGGCAGACGCCGCCCTGTTTGCCCGGCTGGCCCAGTCTATCCTGGAAGAGGAACACATCACGGCCCAGGACCTGGAGGATGTGGCCAAGGAGTATTTCAACGTGCTTTGCGGGCATATCGCCGCGGCGCTGTACAAAACCACCCATATCTCCGCCCGGTTCAGCGTGCCCTCCTTTTACTGGGGGAGCTACAGCCCCAAGGATCACAGAGAACAGTTTGTGATCCGCTACTCCAGCAGCCAGGACGAGGCTGCCGAGCTGGTCCACCACGTCCCCATTCCCCAGGAGGGGCATGAGACGGGTAAGACCTGATCAACTCAATTTTTATCGAAAGAGGGAACGATAGTTATGGCAAAGCGAGTAATGGTGGTAGACGACTCCCGGCTCCAGGAGGTTCAGATCCGCAAACTGCTGGAGGGGAGCGACTATGAGGTGGCCTGCTACTGCCGCAGCGGAGAAGATGCCCTGGCTCAGTATGACGGCGTGAAGCCGGACGTGGTGACTATGGACATCATCATGCCGGGAATGGACGGCCTGGAAACTGCCCAGGCCATTTTGGAGGAGTATCCGGAGGCAAAGATCATCATGGTGTCCTCCCTGGCCTATGACGACACTTTTGAGGAGGCCAAGTCCATCGGCGCCAAGGCATTCCTCGACAAGCCCTTTGACGCGGAGAAGCTGCTGGCCGCTTTGGACCAGGCGGTGTCCGGCTGACCACAAGGCCGGATGGCGCAAGTGTGAACGACCCGGCCTGATCTGAATAAATTGCTGCCGGCTGTTCAAGGGGGGAGCACCTGGATTTGGGTGCCCCGTGATGCTTGACCTTTTGAACGTGAGGAAACGCCCCGCGGGATGAACTGGACTAAGCTCATCCCGCAGGGCGTTTTTGTGTAGAAATAGGGTTTGGTCAATGGGCGCTCTCCAAAAAAATTTAAAAGGTACCTTGACAAATGGCACGGAACGGCTTAAAATATCAAGGTACCAATAGATATGGAAAGGAAGCGTGTCATGAAGCACCATGAGGAACACGGGTTTGAGCATACGGCGCAATATCTTACAGAGGATGTCAACGGCAAGCTGGTGATCAGCCTGCGGGATGTGAGCCATACCATGCGCTCGCTGTATGAGGGAAAGGGCAGTCAGAAGCGGGTCCTGATGGTGCTGCGCGAAACGGGCACCGTTACCCAGCGGGAGCTGACCCGCCGGCTGGGCATTCAGCCCGGCTCCGCCAGCGAGGTAATCGCCAAGCTGGAACACGCCGGGCTGGTGAGGCGGACCGCCAGCAAGGAGGACCGCCGCACCGCCGACATTTCACTGACCGATGAGGGGGTGCGGCAGGCGGAACGCGCGCTGGAGCAGCGCCAGCGGCGGCATGAGGAAATGTTCTCCGTCCTGACCCGGGAGGAAAAGGAGCAATTATTTTCCCTGCTGGAGAAGGTCAACGCCGATTGGCAGAAGCGCTATCGGGATCGCCGGGATCCCTCCGAGGAGTGCCGTCACGACGGCCATCACGATGGGGACTTTGCGGACTGCACGGTTCACGGGCATCACAGGCACGGCAGACATGGCGGAAATGAGGTCTGGCCCAGTGGAGACCAAGAGGAGCGGCACCACTGCGACTACGACTGTGCAAACTGCGCCCACCCCTGCGGCCGGGGCCGGAACAGGCGGGCGTGACTATGTGGAAGTACATCAAACGCTATCTGCCCTTCGCGGTTCTCGCCGCCCTGTTCATGGTGGGAGAGGTGATGATGGACCTGGTTCAACCGGGGATCATGCGCCGTATTGTGGACGACGGCGTACTGGGCTTGGAGACCGGCGGTGCGGGCAATCTGGAGCTGATTGGGATGCTGGGGCTGCGCATGATCGCTCTGGCGCTGCTTGGGGGGCTGTGCGGATCGCTGAACAACGTATTCACCCATATCTCCAGCCAAAACATCGGCAATGAAATGCGCAAGGACGCCTTCCGGCGGATCATGTCGTTTTCCTTCCCCCAGCTGGACCGCTTCGGCGCGGGCTCGCTGGTGACCCGGGTGACCAACGACATCACCCAGGTGCAGAACTTCGTGTCGCTGTTCGTCCGCGTCCTGATCCGCACCAGCCTTTTGACCTTCGGCAGCATGTACTGCATGTTCCGGCTGAACCGGGAGTTTGGGGCGGTTGTGCTGTGCGCATTCCCCTTTGTGACGGGGTGCATCATTCTGTGCCTGTGGAAAGCCAACCCTCTGTTCTCCAAATTGCAGGAGCAGCTGGACGCCGTCAATGCCGTCATGCAGGAGGATGTGTCGGGTATCCGCATCATCAAAGCCTGTGTGCGGGAGGCTTACGAAAAGGCGCGGTTCGGCAGGGCCAACGACGCGCTGACCGCCACCCAGCTGCGGGTGCTGGTGATTTTTGCCTTCATGAACCCCGCGGTAAACGCCCTGATGTATGGGGTAATAGCCGTGATTTTGTGTGCGGGCTCCGCCCGGGTGTCCGCCGGCGGCGCCACCCCGGGCGACATTATGGCGGCGGTCACCTATACCACCCAGCTGCTCAACGGCGTGCTGATGCTGGTGATGCTGTTCCAGAACATCTCCCGGGGGCTGGCCTCCTGGAAGCGGATAAAGGAGCTGCTGGACAGCGCGCCGGAGCTGGCGGACGGCGGCTTTGAGGGCAGCACGGACCGGCAGGGTGAGATTGAGTTTCGTGACGTGTCCTTCACCTATCCCGGCGGCGTCCGGCCGGTGCTGGAGCACATCAACCTGACCGTTCGCCGGGGAGAAACGGTGGCTATTATGGGGGCCACCGGCTGCGGCAAGACCACGCTGGTGAATCTGATCCCCCGTTTTTACGATGTGACGGCGGGCGCGGTGCTGGTGGACGGAGTGGACGTGCGGGAGTACCGCCAGCAGGCCCTGCGGGAAAAAATAGCCGTCGCCCTGCAGAAGGCGGAGCTGTTCACCGTCTCCATTGCGGAAAACATCGCCTGGGGCAGGCCGGGCGCGCCGTTGGAAGCCATCACGGCGGCGGCGGAGACTGCCCAGGCGGACGGCTTTATCCGCTCCGCCCCGGACGGCTACGGCGCCGTGGTGGCGGAACGGGGCATGAGCCTGTCCGGCGGGCAGCGGCAGCGGCTGTCCATTGCCAGGGCGGTGGTGAAATCCGCCGAGATATTGATTTTTGACGACGCCACCAGCGCCCTGGATTTGAAAACGGAGGCCGATCTGTACGCCGCCCTGCGGGAATCCTGTCCAAAAGCCGCGAAACTCATCGTGGCCCAGCGCGTCGCCTCGGTGCGGCAGGCGGACCGCATTGTGGTGTTGGAAAACGGGCGGGTGGCCGCTGTGGGCACCCATGAGGACCTGCTGGCAGAATGCGGGATTTACCAGGACATCTGCCGTTCCCAGCTGGGAGAGGAGGCTGAGGGGATTGCCTGAGCAAAAAGAGCAGGACCTTGCCGCCCGCAATATCCCCGGCATGATGAACCGGGGCCGGCGCTTCGCCCAGGCGGAACACGCGGAAAACGCCGGGGCGGCGCTCCGGCGCATTGCGTCCTATTTCGCCCGGGAGAGTTCCGCGGTGCTGGCCATGCTGGCGGCGGTGATTTCCGGCACGGCGTGCGGGGTCTATGCCCCCAGCCTGCAGAGCAATGCCATCGACATCATCGCGGGCGTCCGGGAGGGCAGCCTGATGGGGACGGTACTGTGGATGCTGGGCGCCTATCTGCTGTACAGCGTGTGCCAGCTGCTCCAGGGGCTGCTCAGCGCCCGCCTGAGCCAGCGGATCGTCCGGCGGATGAGGGCGGAACTGTTCGGGAAGCTGGTGGATCTGCCTATCCGATATATGGACACCCACTCCCACGGCGATGTGATGAGCCGCATGACCAACGATGTGGAGAACATCTCCACCACCATCTCCCAGTCCCTGCCCTCCCTGTTCTCTGGGGTGCTGACCATTATCGGAACCGTGGCCGTGATGCTGTGGTATTGCTGGCAGCTGGCGCTGCTCAGCTGCGCCACCGTCCTGCTGACCCTGGTGGCCACCAAGGTGCTGTCCGGGCGGGTACGCAAATTTTCCCGGCAGCGGCAGGCCCTTCTGGGCAGGCTCAACGGCACGGTGGAGGAGATGGTGTCCGGCTACCGTACCGTGGTGGCCTATCACCACCAGGACGCCACGGCGGAGGAGTTCTGCGCCGTCTCCGACTCGCTGACCCGGGCGGGCATCAAAACGGATATATTCAGCGGCGTTATGGGGCCGGTGATGAACTGCATCGGAAATATCGGCTTTGTCATCATCGCAGCCTTCGGCGGATACTTTTCCGTCAATGGGCTGATCTCGGTGGGAGTCATCTCCGCCTTTATTGTCTACGCCAAGCAGTTCAGCCGCCCCATCAACGAACTGGCGCAGATCTATGGGCAGCTCCAGACTGCCGTGGCCGGGGCCGAGCGGGTCTTTGCCGTCCTGGACGAGAAGGATGAGGACAAGGCCGGAGATGCGCTGAAGGATGGGCCTGCCGCCGTGCGCTTCCAGGACGTGCAGTTTTCCTATGTCCCCGGCCGCCCGGTGATCCGGGACTTCACCCTGACGGTACCCGCAGGGAAAAAGGTGGCGCTGGTGGGGGCCACGGGCAGCGGAAAGACCACGCTGGTCAACCTGCTCATGCGCTTTTATGACGTCGGCAGCGGAAATATCTTCATTGGCGGACAGGATATCCGGGATATCTCCAGAGACGATTTGCGCCGGAATGCGGCCATTGTTTTGCAGGACACGGTTTTGTTCAGCGATACCGTTCTGCACAACTTGAAATACGGCGGCGAACACGCTTCGGCGGAGGATGTGGAGCGGGCTGTCCGCATGAGCCGGTGTGACGAGCTGATCCAAAGCCTGCCGCAGGGCTGGGATACCGTGCTGACCGGGGCGGGGGAGGGCATCAGCCAGGGACAGCGCCAGCTGCTGGCCATCGCCCGGGCCTTTGTGGCGGACCCGAGAATTTTGATTCTGGACGAGGCCACCTCCAATGTGGATACCCGGACGGAGCGGGCAATCCAGGAGGCCATGCAGAAAATCATGGAAAACCGCACCAGCATTGTCATTGCCCACCGGCTGTCCACCATCCGGGACGCGGATTTGATCGTGGTGATGGACCGGGGCAGAATTGTGGAATGCGGTGACCATGAGGCGCTGCTTGCCCGGAGGGGAAGGTATTATGAGCTGTATATGACCCAATATGCAGGATTTTCCACATAAAACAAGATACAATCGCAAGGCTGCCTTTTTATACCGTGCCCTGCCTTTGCCCATGCTTTTCCGCTATTGCACAGCGGCCTGTCCCGGGGGTTCCCAGGCAGGCCGCTTTTCGACGCTCTGAAATCCGGCGGGGATTTTGGTGCCCTTCGCTCCAGCGCAAAAAAGAACTTGACAAATCGAGCGTTTGTACTATAATCTGAGGTACAAACGTTTGAATTTGCGGGGGGTGTCCACAGATAGGCGGCGCCAGCCCATTGGCCGGGAGGGAAATCCTGTGGAGGTTATGGACAAGCTGACAATTCTGGCCGATGCCGCCAAATATGACGCCGCCTGCACCTCCAGCGGAGTGGTCCGGGGCGGGAAGCCGGGGAGCATTGGCACCGCCGCCAATTCCGGCTGCTGTCACACCTTTTCAGCCGACGGGCGGTGCGTCTCCCTGCTGAAGGTGCTCTATACCAACCACTGCTGCTATGACTGCGCCTACTGCGTCAACCGCCGCTCCAACGACGTGCCCCGGACGGCGTTTACCCCGCGGGAGCTGGCGGAGCTGACCATCCAATTTTACCGGAGAAACTATATCGAAGGGCTGTTTTTGTCCTCCGCAGTGCTGAAAAGTCCCGATTACACCACGGAGCGAATGATTGAGACGCTGCGCCTTCTGCGCACAGAATACCGATTCAACGGCTACATCCACGCCAAGGCCATCCCGGGGGCGGACCCCGGGCTCACCTATGAGCTGGGGCTGCTGGCAGACCGGCTGAGCGTCAACATTGAGCTGCCTTCGGAGGCATCCCTCCGGCTGCTGGCCCCTGACAAGACCAAGGCCGCCATCCTCAAGCCCATGGCCCAGATCCGTGACGGGGCGGCCCAGTCCAAGGCGGAGCTGAAGCTCTACCGCCACGCGCCCCGCTTTGCCCCGGCGGGGCAGTCTACCCAGATGATTGTGGGGGCCACCCCCGAGAGCGACTGGCACATTTTGTCCCTGACAGAGGGGCTTTACCAAAAGTATAACCTGAAACGAGTGTTTTTTTCCGCTTATATGCCGGTGTCCCAGCATAAGAGCCTGCCCGCCCCGGCCGGCTTCAAGCCGCCTCTGCTCCGGGAGCACCGGCTGTACCAGGCGGACTGGCTGCTGCGGTTTTACGGCTTTAGCGCCCAGGAGATTTTGGACGACAGCCACCCCAACTTTGACGCCGCGCTGGACCCCAAGAGCGATTGGGCGCTGCGCCATCCGGAGTTTTTCCCGGTGGACATAAACCGGGCGGACTACGAGGCCATCCTGCGGGTGCCCGGCATTGGCGTCCGGGGGGCAAAAAAGATTGTCACCGCCCGGCGGTATGGCCCAATTTCCTTTGAGGGGTTGAAGCGGCTGGGCGTCGTGATGAAGCGGGCGCAGTATTTTATCACCTGCTCGGGCCGGATGCTGCCTGGCCTGCGGCTCGGCCCGGACAGTGTTTACCGCCGCCTGGCTGGGTTGGAGCGGGTGGAATTGGGCGGGGAGAGCTGGCAGCAGCTGTCCCTGTTTGACGGGAATGTGAGCTGATGATTGCGTATCGGTATGACGGCACCTTTGCCGGGTTCCTGACCTGTGTCTGGGACGCGCTGGAGGGCAGAATAGAGCCCGCGGCGTTTCTGCTGCCTGACGACGGAGGGACGTTTTGGGAGACGCGGGAGCTGGCCGCGGACAGAGGCAGAGCCGGACGGCTCTATGGCGCCCTGGCCAGGCGGGTGTCCTCTTCGTTTCAAAAATTGATTGCCCGAGGATTTTTGACCTGCCTGCCGGAGAAGGAGCTGGACCTGCTGGCGCTGATCCGCCGGGGGCTTCGAGAGGGTGACCGGGTGCGGCTGGATTTGAGCGACCCGGTGATGGCCAGGGTAAATCTCGCGCTGACAAAGATGTGGACGGAGTGGGATCATTTGAAGGGCTTCGTCCGCTTTTCCGATTTGGATGGTTTCCTGGTGGGAGAGATCGAGCCGAAGAACCGTGTGCTGCCCCTGCTGGCCCCCCATTTTGCGGAGCGGTACCCCGGGGAACGGCTGGCGCTCTACGACCGCACCCATCATGAGATTTTTCTCTCCGACCGGGGGCGGTGGAAGCTCCTGCCCGCGGAGGACTTCCGCATGGGTCCCGCCGAGACGGAGGAAAAAGCCTTCCGGGCCATGTGGCGGAGGTATTATCAGACCATTGCCATTGAAGGGCGGATCAATCCCAAATGCCAATCCACCCACCTGCCTAAACGGTACCGCCATGTGATGACGGAGTTTCTCACCGACGAAGAGATGGAAAGGGACCTGCCGGGGCAAGCCCCGGCAGGCTCCTTGGGGGATGGAACGAAAGGCTAGCATTCCGTGTCCATCGCCCGGGCATAACGCCGCAGGGGCTATTCCCCTCCTGGTATCTCAAAGCGGCTCCGGTATAAACCACACGGCCCAAACCAAGCATCGAGGGCCACATGGACTGTCGATCCTCACAGCCTGCTGACGCGGGTTCTGGTAGAGACCTGCCGGAAAGTTTTCAGGGGATGGGCAGACGGAGAGCGCCCCGCTATGGAAAGCGCTCTGTGAAGGTCAAGCTGCATCGAATCAATGGGAATGGAAAACTTTTTTATGGTACGGCTTCCAACGTATGGGGCGCAGGCGGCCGGCCGCATATGAAATAAAGCGCTTCCAGAGAAAACCAGCGGATGAACTTGAATACCCTTCCAAATCCTGCGGATAATACAGTTGGAACGATACAAACAAAGCCGCGGAGAGCCGCGGCAGGAAGCAGGAGGAAAACCATGAAAGCAACCGGGATCGTGCGCCGCATCGACTAATGCGGTATAATGGGACAAAGTCGGGAACCGTTGATATGACTGGATTTCTTGCTGATTTTGTCCAAACTTCAAAAAGAAAAACCGGCCTTGAGCCAGTCCCGACTACATAAAAACCTCATTGTCAGGAGGTGGAAACCGTTGGGGCAGGAAGGCACTCACTGCACCTGAAGGGAGATGCGGTGGGTGCCTTTGCTTTTACGCAACTGAAACGGAGGGTTTTATAAAAATGAGTGTTATCATTTCGCTGACCAATCAAAAAGGGGGCGTGGGAAAGACCTCCAGCGCACTGAACCTGGGAGCTGCTCTCAACATTTCCGGCATGAAGGTGTTAGTTATCGACAACGATCCCCAGGGCAACCTGACCGCCGCCCTGGGCTACACCCCGGCAGAACAATCCCGTACCCTGGCAAATCTTCTGCTGGCCGCCATCGACTATCCGGAGGATTTGGAACTGCACCTTGGCCGCACCATCATACATACGAGCAGCGGCCTCGATCTGCTTCCGGCCAACCGCCGGCTGGCTGACGCCGCCGCACGGCTCCAGGTGATGCAGCTATCTCAGTACAATGCTGTGGGCGAGATGGATCGGGCCTGTGAGAAGGTCATGGCTGCGCTGCTGGAACCACTGAAATCGCAGTACGATTATATC
The DNA here is from genome assembly GCA_910584835.1 of uncultured Oscillospiraceae bacterium. Lineage (GTDB taxonomy): Bacteria > Bacillota > Clostridia > Oscillospirales > Oscillospiraceae > Enterenecus. The sequence goes on from CAJUEG010000006.1 coordinate 57,568, forward strand.
ATCATCGACTGCGGATTGAAACACGAGCTTTTGACCGTCAACGCGCTGGCAACTTCGGACTACTGCATCATTCCGGTCCAATCTCACTTTCTGGCCAGCGAAGGCATCCCGGACATACTGGAATTGGTCAAATCGGTGCAGACAAAATTCAATCCGTCGCTCAAAATCGCGGGCATTCTGCTCACCATGTACCAGTCCAGACCCCAGCTGTGCCAGAGCGTGAAAGCCAGCGTTTTCGAGGTCTATGGCGAGGACTTCCACGTATTTCAGCGCCCCATCGAGTATTCCATCAAAGTTGCGGAGTGCCCGGCGGCAGGGCAAAGCATCTTTGAATATGCCCCCAAAAACGCCGCCGCCGAATCCTACCGCAGTCTGGCGGAGGAGGTGCTGGCCCTTGGCTAAAAAGGCGATGGACGACCTGCTGAAACGCCGGATGTCCGCTACCCAGCAGGCATCCGAGCTTCAGGCCACGGACGAAGCCTACACAAAGCTGTTTCAGAAGGCGCCGCCTGCGGTGAACGCCCAAATTTGTAATTTGCCGCTGGACAAGCTTACACCATTCTTCACCGCAGATATTGGCTTTCGTCCCTACACCCCGTCACAGCTTCAGGCCCTTGCAGGGCAGCTTGCCGAGGATGGGCTGATGGTTCGCATTATCGTGCGGCCCGTCCCTGGGGAGGAACGCTATGAGATTTTGGCAGGGCATAACCGTACTGCCGCCGCCCGGCTGGCCGGATGGCCAGAGATCCCTGCCGAGGTCGTAGAGGCTGACGATGCCCGGGCAGTCGTCATTGCCACCTCCACCAACCTGATCCACCGTCAGAATCTGTCTATTATTGTGCGGGGCAAGGCATATAAGGCGCTGCTGGATGCCAAGAACAGAAATGGGCAGAGAAATGCCGCTGAGGAGACCTTTGGCGATTCTCGCCAAAGGTACAATGCCCGCGCACTGGTTGCCGAATTCTTCGGTGTCACGGAGTACGAGATCCGCAAGGCGGTCAAGTTGACCTATCTCATCCCGGAGCTGGCCGACATCCTGGAGACGGCCCCGAAACGGCTGAACCTGGCCTGCGCCGATATGATAGCGGACTATGACCCGGAATCCCAGCAGGCGTTCATTGAGATGTGCCGCAATGAGAGTTATCCGCTCAACAAGGCCGCTATGAAGTATATCGCTTCCAAGTGTCCGCCCCCTTCCGCCAAGCACCAGGATATGTACGAGGCATGGAGGGAGGCTCGGGCGCGGGCCGAAAAGCGCCTGGCCGCCCCGCCCAAGAAGATATCCTTTGACCGCAAGCAGTTTGCCCCCTATCTGGACGGGCGCAGTGACAAGGAGATCGAGGCCCTGTTTCTGGAGTTCTTGCGGGAGCGGGTGAGATAATGTATAATATCAAAAACAAGTGCTCGGGGGTATTGCTATGAGCGAACAGGACAAGATTCAATTATTTGAGGATCAGCCAATCCGAACAGCGTGGGATGCAGAACAGGAAGAATGGTTCTTTTCCGTAGTAGATGTGGTGGGCGTATTAACAGACCAGCCGACGCAACGCAATGCCAGTACCTATTGGGCTGTACTGAAAAAGCGGCTAAAGGATGAAGGTGCAGATCAGTTGCTTACAAATTGTAAGCAACTGAAATTAAAATCTCCGAAAGACGGCAAACGCTATTCTACTGATGTAGCAACCACAGAGCAGCTTCTGCGCATCATCCAGTCTATTCCATCTCCCAAGGCAGAGCCTTTTAAGCTGTGGCTGGCCCAGGTGGGCCGGGAGCGTATTGAGGAGACCATTGACCCGGAGCAGGCCATTGACCGGGCGCTGGAAACTTACTTAAAAAAGGGCTACTCCTCCGATTGGGTGCATCAGCGCATCTTGGCCATTCGCGTCCGCAACGAGCTCACCGCCGAATGGCAGGCCCGGGGCGTGGAAAAAGGGCGGGAATACGCCATCCTCACCGATGAGATTACCCGGGCCTGGTCTGGCATGACAACCGGCCAATATAAGCGGCTGAAGGGCTTAAAGAAGGAAAACCTGCGGGACAATATGAGCACCACTGAACTCATTCTTAATATGCTGGCGGAAAACTCTACCAAGGAGATTTCCCAGAGGGAGCAGCCGGAGGGTTTTGAAGAAAACCGTGAAGTGGCACAGCGGGGCGGTGGGGTCGCCCACATTGCCCGTCAGGCGTTAGAGAGTGAAACGGGAGCGTCGGTGGTCACGGCTCAGAATGCCATGCAGCTTAATACCGTGGTCACAAACATGATTGAGCTGGTGGCCGAATCTCAGCCGGATGATCCGAAGGAATCAGACAACTAACAATCAAAAAATACTGAAGGGAAAAAGCTTGACGCCGCGAGGCGTCAGGCTTTTCTTTTGCCCTGGAGGTGGACCTATGCGTATTTCCATTAGCGAAATCAAGGTAAACCCCGAACGGAGGAATGCCGCGCCGGCCGATGTCCGGGAACTGGCGGACAGCATTGCCGAGATCGGTCTGCTCAACCCCGTCACAGTCAGTCAAAGCTGCACCCTCATCGCCGGGCTCCACCGGCTGGAGGCCGCCAAGCTGCTGGGCTGGACGGAGATCGAGTGCGTTGTCAGCGGCTTGGAGGGCCTGCGGGCTGAGCTGGCGGAGATCGACGAGAATTTTGTGCGCAGCGACCTGACGCCTCTTGAGTTTGGGGAGTTGCTTCTGCGCCGGAAGGAGATCTACGAAGCCCTGCATCCTGAGAGCGTCCAAACCAACCAGGGCGGGCCCTTTCGCGGCAATCAGCACCAGGAGGTCAGCGACAAAATGACGCAGACCACAAAATCCTTTGCCCAGGACACCGCCGAGAAACTGGGCGTCGGACGCCGCACAGTGGAACGCCAGGTGCAGATCGCCAAAAACCTGACCCCCGAGACAAAGGACATCCTCCGGGGAGCGGATATGCCGGTCACCCGGAAGCAGGCCCTGGCCCTCTCCCGGCTGTCGCCGAGCCCCCAGGCAGAGGCCGCCGCCCTGCTGGCCGCCGGGGAGATCCAGTCGGTAGAGGAGTACGCGCCCCCTGTTCGGGCTGGGCCTGTCCCACAACCCGGCCCTGCCTTGACCCCGGATACCTTGGCCGCTGAAGCGTCACAGTTCGCACAGGTGCTCCAGCGGACAGTCCAGCGGTGCCGCCCGGAAGCATTTGCCCAGTTGACGCCGCCCCAGCTCAACATCCTCCGGCGGCAGATGGGCAGCGCCCGCGAGGCCGTAGAAAAATTTGAAAAGTTATTGGAGATGAATGCGAAATGAGAACTGACCGAACTTCCCGCAGCCCCTTTGACAGCTCGGCGCTGGATCGCCTGCGCCGGATGGGGCTGGCCACAGCGGACGGCTCGGTGGAGCGGGACGCCATGGCGGTGTTTTGCTGCATCTTCGCCGGCCAGTTCTATGACGACCTGTGTGACTACCACCAGGACGATGCCCAGGCGGTCAGAGCCGCTGTCGTCCCCCTGGTGGATGGCGCGGACACCGGCGATCCCCAGGGGAAGTTTCTGATGATCTGCCTGCAATATGACAGCATCTACCGCACCCTGCCCGACCCGGTTTGGTGGCTCAGCGGCAGTCCGGCCTTTGCCGAGGCGTTCGCGGACGGCTTTCTGGCCCACTTGAAACGGCTGAATGAAGCGATAGGAAGTTGAACCCGATGGCACAGAACAACGCGATTTACCTTGTCCCGGTTTCGCTGCAAGAGGCCAACGACTATTTGGCAAAGCACATCCGTCAGTACCGTCCCATGCACGGCTGTAAGTTTTCCGTGGGATGCGCCCTGGACGGGAAGCTGGTGGGCGCGGCCATCGTGGGCCGCTGCCGGGACGATAGCCAGGCCCTGCAAATTGACCGCATTTACACCACTGGGGGCCGGACCGCCTATGGGATGCTCTACGGCGCGGCGGCCCGGGCGGCCCAGGCCCTGGGCTACTGGCGGATCATCGCCTTCCTGCCGGCAGACAGGCCGGATTCCGCCCTGCGTGCGGCGGGATGGACACGCGCCGACCCTGTGGATACCGGCAGGAAGCGGGCATCGAAAATCCTACGCTATGAACGGCTGCTGATGACGCGCCGCCGGTGGAGGAGGTGAGATCATGAAGGGTATCAAAGTCTACACGCCCCCGGAGCGGGCCGCGCCCGTGGCCCAGTTCATCGACGGCCTGGAGCCCCGGCTGCGGGAAAAGCTGATCCGTCAGCTCATCGTCCTGCCCAACACTCCGCGAACCAGCCTCCGGGAGCCCCACTACAAGCACTTCACCTTGGAGCGGTACCGGGAACTCTACGAGCTGCGCGAGCGGGGCCGCGTGCTGGTGCGGGTCATCTTCACCATCCGGCCCAACGGGGAGGTCATCCTGCTCCACGCTTTTGTGAAGCGGCAGAGCCGGGACACCATGCAGGCCCTGGAGCAGTCCCTCAACGTCCTGGCCCGAATCCGGGAGCGGCCGGAGCTGGCAATGGAGTACATCGTGAAGGAGGAAAAGCCGTGAACCGACATACGCCCATTCGCGGGCCCCCTGTGGGGGTGTGCCCGGATATCCCAGCGCCCAATTTGATGAAAGGAGCATTTGAACCCAATGAAAAAGATTTGCCTTTGCCTGCTGCTGACGGCGGCGCTGACCATGAGCGCCAGCGCCCTGGAGGTGCCCACCAACACGGTGGTGCAGAACCTCAACGGCAGCCAGCAGGTGGTTAAGACCTATACCGTTTCCCCCGAGGTGGACGCCCAGACGCTGATCGAGGAGCCCTTCCAGCTGGAGGGCTTTCTCTATACCTATGCGGACATCGTGAAGGAAGAAAACCGGGTGTCCGAGCGGCAGACCCACACCGAGACGGTGACGGTGGAGACGGCCAAGAAGAACCTGGACGTGATCCTGAAGGAGCTGGCTCCCACCATGGAGTATGACGATGGCGCCTGGGCGGGCACCCTGGCCCTGGATCACACCAGCATCCAGACCCAGGCGGCGGGCTACACCACCGGCAGCAGCACGGTGACTGCCACCAAGACCATCGGCCCGCTGGATCGCAATGATATGTCCTATGTCCCTGCCACCACGACAAAGAACGGAGTGACGCTGAACCTGTCCAACGTGGAGTGGCAGGTCATCGGCGCCGATGTGGTGGGGGATGTGATGGCCCCCTGCTCCTACCAGGCGGTGGCCACCTACAGCGGCAAGAGCTACTACAAAGCCGCCACCGGGTACGTCACCACCGCCAACTATGTGGGTGAGGTCACCCACGAGGGGGTGGAGAGCGTCACCTATCAGGTGACCTACCTGGGCAAGGAGTACGAGCCGGAACCCAGCCCTGCCTCCGAGGAGGGGCAGCCTAACCTGCTCCAGCGGGTGGTGTCCTCCCCCAATTTCCTGCGCAATGTGCTGGGCGGCGCGGGCGTCATCACGGCGGTGGTGCTGACGGTGCTGCTGATCCTGTCCCGCCGGGAGGTCAAGTCGCTGCGCTCCGAGGACGGGGAAACTGACGACGAACAGGAGGAAAGCGGAACATGAAAAAGATGAGGAACCTGCTGGGGCTGGCCTTGGCGGCGGGGGCGGCGCTGTCCCTGACGGCTCCGGCCTTCGCATCGGACTACTCGTTCACCACCAAAGCACCCCAGGACTACTACGGGAGCACCAGCTACGAGGATGTATACGGCTCCCAGTACAACTACGGCGGCAGGAACGCCGTGGATTACGAGGTGCCCGAACTGGAGTATGGCCGCATGAGCACCACCATGACCGGCGTGATGGAGCGCACCATTCTGCCCGGGCTCCAGGGGACCGTGGTGGGCGACTCCGGCAGCTACGGGATCGGCGGCGGGGGTGGTGGCCCCCTTACCGAGCTGGTCATCGACGGCACCGGCGGCTCCGGGCAGGTCACCACCACGCCCCCCATTCAGCAGCCCGGCTACACCAGTGTGTCCGGCATGGTACGGGCGGACGGCAGCATCGGCACGGTGAAGATCCCCAAGCTGGACATCAATGTGAAGGTATGGGAGGGCGAGACCACCGCCAGCATGGCCAAGGGCCTGGGCCACTACAGCTCCACCTCTGGCTGGCTGGGGAACGTTGGGGTGTGCGGCCACAACCGGGGGGCCCGGTATAACATCGGCGCCATCAAAGATCTCAAACCGGGCGATATCATCACCTACACCACCATCTACGGCACCCGCACCTATCAGGTGACTATGGTGAAGACCATCGCCAACAACGACTGGAGTTATCTCCAGGGGACGGTGGACAACCGCATCACCCTCACCACCTGTCTGGCCAACCAGCCGGCAAAAAGAATTTGCGTGCAGGCTGTGGAGAAAAGTGCCTGAAAAGTGCTAAATCTGCGAAAATGGAAAAGGTGAGAACGCTAAATCAATTTATCGGCGCAGGGAAATAAAATAATCCTTTGACAATTTCACCGCGTGGGATTATGCTCGAATCAGAAAGAAACGGTAAAGGAGCGTGAGACCATGAGGAAAAGGATGATAAACGTACTGCTGTGCGCTGTGGCGGCCGTGTCTTTGGCCATTCCGGCATTTGCGGCCTACCGTGATGTGCCCGCCGACTACTGGGCGGCAGACGATATCCAGTATGTCACTGAGCGGGGGCTGTTCAACGGCACCGGCCCCGACACCTTTGGGCCGTCCACCGAGATGAGCCGGGCCATGCTGGCCACGGTACTGTACCGTTATGCGGGAAGCCCCACCGTGTCGGGGAACGTCCCCTATAGCGATATGGCTGCCGGGGCTTGGTATACGTCCGGCGTAGTGTGGGCCTATCAGAATGGGATCTTTCCCAGCGCCAACCTGGAACGGAGGCTGCTGTACCCCAACGAAAACGTCCGGCGGGCAGAGTTCTGCGTCATGCTGTACCGCTTTGCCCAATCGCTGGGCAAGGCCGCCGCTGACCCTGCCGCCGTGGAACGATCCCCCTTCACCGATATGGACTGGAGCCGTTTCTCCATGGCAGGCTTCGGCCCCATCTACCATGAGGCTGAGGAGGCCATGCTGGGTTGGGCCTGGCCCATGGGCATCATGGAGGGCACGTCGGCAACCACGATCAATCCGCTGGGCACCATCACCCGTGCGGAGGTGGCGGCCATGCTGGCCCGCTTTGACCGCAATGTGCTGGGCGGGACGGAACCCACGGTACAGCCCACGCCCTCCCCAACGCCCGACCCGAGCCTCGCCCCCACCGGGAACGGGTATACCACCGCCGATGGGAAGCCGCTGACGGAGGAAAATGTGAGAGCGGCTATCGTGGCATTGAAGGAGATTTACCCGGATGGGACAGTTTATCCCACACCTTACTGCTCCAATGATCCGCTTAACCGCTCTTATAGCAACTGTGATGCCTGTGCAGGCTGGGCCATGCTGTGCTCAGATGCCGCATTTGGCGACTTACCGTGGAAGCGTGTGGCTAATCCTCAATGGGAAAATATCCGGGCTGGCGATTTGGTTCAGTTCAGGAATACTCCTGATGGTCATGTGGTGGTTGTGCTTGAGAAAACAGATGAATATATCAAAGTCACTGAAAGCGGAACTCATAATAAAGCACTTTGGGGCGGGCAGTATTTTAAGTGGTGGCTGGAGGGCCAGCCCGATTATGCCATGCAAACGCGTTATCCCGAATAACTAACATATCCAATATTGAAAGGCCAGACTGCGAGAGCAGTCTGGCCTTTGTCATGCAAGGAGGAACTGCATTGAAAAACAATATCATTAAGCGCACAATGTCCTTGATTCTGGCGCTGATATGTGTCCTGGGTCTCCTGCCTCTATCCGCTTTCGCGGCCACGGGGCTGTCCAGCGCCCCGGACAGCATTACCCAGAAATCCTCGGACTATATGTACATCGGCGGCCGTCCCGTGCGCTACCGCGCCGCCAGCGATACCATCAACAACAATGGTTTGCCCTACGTCTTTGACGAACAGGTGACGGTGCCGGGGCTGGATGCCCCCACCCGTGCCCTCTGCGCTTACCAAAAAGGAACCTTGGGTAACGGGGCGAATGGGCAGAAGTGGAACTTCAAAACCGAGGTGACCGATCCCTCGCTGAAGACCCTGCTCACTTATGTGTACGCCCACACATACGGCAACTTTACGGATGCCGGCAATGCCCGCGGGCTGGATCATTGGACCGAGTATTGGTCTGATATCTGGTTTATGGTGGCCCAGGCTATGTCGTGGTACTATGAGTACGGCATCATCATTGATGTCACCGCCAATCGGGAGGGTTTCATTGAGCAGGTGGCGGAGGAATTTGTTTCGGCCATGAAACTGTACCACCGCACCTACGGCCAGTCCTCCTGGATCAAGGACTGGGACGCCATCGACACCCACAGCATTATTGACAGCTCCGACGGCGGCAAGACCGGCTACTCCGCCTACGACTATATCAAAACTGGCGTGGATTTGGTGCTGGATCATCCCGAGTATTACCACAAGTATCGCCTGTGGGAGTACGAGTGGGATAAAAGTCAGCCGTGGAAACTGCCTGGTCAGTCTGGCGTGCCTATGCAGCGGCTGTTAATTGCTGTGCCGCAAGAAGGGCAGAAAGACTTGACCGTGCAAATGACTGTCAAAAAACTTGAAGCAGGCACCAACAAACCGATGGCCGGAGTTACCTTCAAGGTAGAGAGCGCAGATGGCTCCGGGAGTTTCTCCGCAACCAAGATTACCGGGGCCGATGGGACATTCACACTGACGCAGGAAGCGGACAACCTCAAAGCCGGCCAGTACACCATCACGGAGGAGTCTGTCCCGGAGGGCTACGTGGCCCAGACCGCATCCCAAACCGTGACGGTCATGCCCAATGACTCCATCTCTAACACGTTCGTGTTCTACAACCAGCCCAACAAAAAGGAGGGCGATGGTTCCATTCGCAAAGTGGACAGTGACAACCCCACTGTGGGCATCCCCGGTGCGGTCATCCGCATTACCTCGGTCAAGCTGGATGACGGCGGCAGCTACTTTGGCGAATTCGTCACCAAGGACGGCGGTTATATTCTCAAAGAGGATCTGGACTTCTCCAAGCTGCCCACCGGGTCGTATATCGCGGAGGAGATCACCCCGCCGGAGGGCTATATCCTCAGCTCCGATGTGAGCAAGGTGAAGCAGCCCTTTGTCTGGGACGGCGAGCATGACATCAGCCTTATTTTTGAAAACAGCTCCAAGGTAAAAATCCAGCTCAAGAAGGTGGATGAGAGCAGCAGCCCCCTCCCAGGAGCTGTTTTTTTGATCCTCCGAGACGGGCAGATCATCGGCACCGAGGAGACTACGGCGGACGGCACCATCACGGTGTCCAATGTCACCGAGGGACACTATGAATTTGTGGAGGTGGCCGCCCCGGAGGGCATGGACTGCGACAAAACGCCCGTTGGCGTTCACGTCAATGCCGAGGATATCCAGGGGGAGCAGACTATCGTGGTGGAGAAAATGAACCATCACAAGCGGTCTTTAACGATTACCAAGCGCGACACAGAGACCGGCGAACCTGTGCCCAACACCAGCTTCCACATTCGCGGCGTTAATTTGGGCTACGAGAACGATGTGGTGACGGGCGCGGACGGCACCGCCACCCTCTCCGATATGCCCAGCGGTTGTTATGAGGTAGAGGAGACCGATGTTCCGGCCCCCTACATTTTGGACACCAACAACCGTAAAACGGTGTGGATCGACGCCACCAAAGACCAGGACGTGGTGGTGGACTTCGTGAACAGCACTCGGCCCGGTCTGCGCTTGCTGAAAATCGACCAGCAGACCGGCGCGCCTCTCTCCGGCGTTCTGTTCCGCGTCGCGGAGGTCAACGGCGGCTATGACGAGCAGCATTTCACCAACGCCGAGGGTCTGATCGTTCTGGAAGGGTTGAATCCCGGGGCCTACACCGTGCAGGAACTCAAGCCGAAAAATGGCTGGGTGGAGGACGATACCGTCCACACGATTTATCTGGAGGAAAACAAGACCACCACGATTGAACTGAGCAACCTGCGCAAGCCGGATTTGTTTATCAAGAAGGTGGATTCCATCACCGGCAGCCCCATCAAAGGCGTGAAGTTCCAGGTCTGGCGGGGCAGCAATGATACCAAGACCGGCGAGTACAACGATCTGGGCGTTTTCTACACCGACCCCCAAGGCGAGATCCACCTGGAGCGGCAGGAAACGGGCTGGTACAAAATTCAGGAACTGGAACCCGCCCCCGGCTACACCATTAAAGAACCGGCTATCCAGGAGATCTATCTGGCGGCAGGTAAAGACCACACCGTCACCTTTGAGAACACCCCAAAAAACGCGATAGTGGTTGAAAAGGCGCGCTTTGTTCCTTGACAATCTGCGTAGAAATACGCAATAAAACAAGGCAGATTTTGCAAGAAATCTGAACTCTATGCTTGATTCGGCAGGGGCAGAACCTGCCTGACCCGGTGTGACGGGTGACCAAAACTCTGATACTCCGACGTGCGCCCGTAGTGTCATGCGGGATGTACGAAGCTCGGTAAAGAGCGGAGGCGATATCTGAGACGGTATCGTGCCGCGGGAGGCTACAAATCGGTCATGTCCAGAATGTTTTGTTGCAACCGACATAATCCTGAGTGTACGGCTCGTGAACGATGGGGTGATAATACAGCCACCCTCTCCCATGTGGAGTGCTGTCGCCGTTCAAACTTTCTTTTCGTGGAAAACGGCAGAAAACCATTTTAGGTCGAATGTCTTTGGCAGAATATCACACAAGTCAAAGATGGCAGCCGGGCTAAAGGGATGGGCTAAAACCGATATGTAAAGCTAAAGCATAGGGAACAAAGGAACCATGGACGG
>CAJUEG010000007.1 GCA_910584835.1 uncultured Oscillospiraceae bacterium
ACCAGCTTGTGGAGGGGGACGGTGCCCAGCTGGCCGTCCCGCACCACCTTCACCCTGGCCTCGCTGAGGAGGTTGAGCTTCTCCAGGGTGGCCCGGGAGCGCAGCTGCTGAATGATGCCGATGACGGAGTTGACCACGGCGATGCCCAGGAACATCATGTCCCGGAAGTTGCCCGACACCACCAGCAGCGCCGCCAGCACCACAAACACCAGGTTGAAGAAGGTCAGGGTGTTCTCCCGGATGATCTGCCCGGTGGTCTTGGCGTTGGAGGCCACCGCCTCGTTGCCCAGCCCCCGCTCCAGAAGCTCGGACGCCTGGGCGGTGGTCAGCCCCAGCTTGGGGTCGGGAAAAATGCGCTCCGGCTCCCGGCGGTCCCGGGCGGGATGCTCTTCCCGCCGGCGGGGACGCTCTTGGCCGCTCCGCCCGCGCCTGGGGGGCGGGGCCTGTTGAAATTGTGATTGCGAAGCCATAAACACCGGCTCCTTTATCTTAAGATTCTCCTTATCCTACCATAAAAAAGGGTTGGCGTAAACCGCCAACCCTTTAACGTTTTGTTAAATTCGACAAACGAGAAGCGCGGAGCCATCGTGAGCAGCGCGGATGGAGCGCAGCGAGGACAAAAGCCAGCGCCGCCGCAGGGCGGGGCGGGTTTTGCCCGAGACGGAGCGAAGCCGCGCGCCACGAACAGGCGGAGCGTGACAAACGAGAAGCGCGGAGCCGTCGTGAGCCACACTTCCCTCAAATAACCCACCGCACCTCTACGGTAAACACCCCGTCCTCCCACCGGGCGGCGGCGGCGTGGCCCATCCGCTCCGCCAGCGCCTTGACGATGGCCAGCCCCAGCCCGGTGCTCTGCCCGGTGCGCATTTTGTCCGCGGTGTAGAACCGCTCAAACACGTGGGCGGCGTCCTCCTCGGTGAGCTCCCCCGCCCGGTTGGAAAAGGCGGACACGATGACATTCCCCTCCCGGTACAGCTTTACCGCCAGCGCCTCCTCCCCGTGGCGCAGGGCGTTGGTGAGCAGGTTGGAGAAGATCCGGGTCACCGCCCCGCCGTCCGCCCAAACCGGGGGCAGGCCGGGGGCGATATCCACCTCCACCGCCAGCCCCGCCGCCTCAATCTGTTCGTAGGCCGCCGCCAGCTGGTCGGACAGCGCCCGGCCCAGGTCCACCTTCTCCCGCTCCAGGGGCAGCTCGCCCCCCTCGATGCGGGACAGGTCGTAAAACGCGGCGATAAACACCTGGAGCGTCCTGGCCCGCCCTTCGATCACCGCCAGGTACTCCGCCTTTTTCTCAGGGGACAGGCCGTCTCCCTCCAGCAGCTGCAAATAGCCCAGGATGGAGGTCAGCGGCGTGCGCAGGTCGTGGGACACGTTGGCGATCTGCTGCCGCAGCTCCTGTTCCTTCCGGCGGTAGAGCGCCCGCTCCTCCTGGCGCAGCTCCAAAAGCTCGTTGAGGCAGACCAGCAGCTCCTCCGCCCCGGCGCTGGGGCAGGGCAGGGACAGGCGGGCGGTGGTCTCGTCCGCCATCTGCTCCCGCATCCGGCGGGCGGCCCGGCGCAGCCCTTGTTCCAGCGTAACCTGCCGTCCGGCAAGCCATGCGCACGCCAGGACCAGGATAATTATGAGCACGTTTTTCATAAAAAGGCCCCTTTCATCCGTCACAGACAGCCGAACATAATGAGGAGCAGGACCGCCAGCAGCGCAAGGAGGGCCGCCTTCACATACCAGGGGGAGCGTTTCCCCCGGCCCATCCACAGCCCCAGAAGAACCAGCAGAATGGGGCCGAAAATACCCATTGGGCCCATCATCATGCGGATCGGGCTGAAAATATCCGGCGACCCCATCATTGCCAGCCAAAAAGCAGCATATAAACCGCCACAAGGAACAGGACAAACAGCGTTTTCATAGGACACCTCTCTATTGTCGCGCCCGGGCTGGGCGCACGGCCGGGCCGCCTTCACGCTTCCGAAACAGCTTTCGCCGGGCCTTGCGGCCCGGCTGAAAACTGTTTTAATGCTTCTGCTTTTGCAGGATGCAGCACAGCCCGGCAAGAAAGGCCGCCGCAATCACAATGCCAAGGGCGATGCCCATCCGATTTTCCCCCCGTCTCATTTGATCTCCTTTCTGTGGAACCCGTACAGGCCCGCAGCGGTGCACACCGCCACCCAGAACGCGCCCACAATCCACGCCAGGCCCAGGTAGCCCATGTCGCCCACCACAGCCTTGGCGTTGTACAGCATGGTATTGGGGAAGTAGGCGTGTACCTTCAGCAGCAGCTCCCCGATCCCGCCCTCAAGGAGCAGACCCGCCACCTCCACAATACTGGGCGCCACAAAGATCAGGCCCACATGGAGGAAGGACGCCGCCATTTCCCCGTGGATCAGGAACAGGCACATACAAGCCGCCGCCTGGGCGCCGATCCACAGGGGCAGGCCCGCCGCCAGGAAGTAGCCCACAATGGTCATGGCGTCTGCGGCAGAGTAAAATCCGGCGGACGGCTCCATGGGCAGCACAACGGCGCACAGGCCGATGAAGAAGCCCATCATCACCGCCAGATATACGATGGAGAGCAGGGTCTGGGCGATGAGCTTGCCCAGGTAGATCCGGGTACGGCTCAGGCCGAAGGACACCTCGTTTTTCAGGGTGGAGTTCTTGTACTGCCCCGCGAACACAATGTCCCCGGTGAGCAGGCAGACGCAGAAGCCGATGGCCCCCATCTCCACGAGGGTGACGACGGCCCCGCCGAAGGGGGTGGCGAGGGAGTGGGCGTTGTGGAAGGCGAACATGGAGGCGTACAGCCCCTCCAGGGCCAGCAGGACGCCCAGGGTGATATAGGTGTAGGGCCGGCGCAGCAGCTTGTAGATCTCGGCGCGGATGTAGTTAAGCATGAGGGCCACCCCCGATCAGGTTGAGGAAATAGGCCTCCAGATCCGCGCCCTTCTGCTCCATGGCCAGCAGGGCCACCCCGTTCTGGGCCAGGGCGTAGGATGCCCGCTTGGGGTCGTCCAGGCAGTCGTAGAGCTGGATCACGTTGCCGGGCAGCACCTCGAACTTGTCGGTGCCCAGCTGGGTCTGGAGGATGGCGGCGGCCTTGGCCGCGTCGTCCACCTCCAGCCGCAGGCAGGTACGGCACTTGTCGTGGAGGGCTTCGGCGGAGATCTCCTCCAGCAGCCTGCCCTGCTCCATGAAGCCGTACCGGGTGGCCACGTTGGACAGCTCGGACAGGATATGGCTGGATATGAGGATGGTGGTCTGCCGCTCCCGGCTGAGGGCGCGCAGGATCTGCCGGAACTCCGCCACCCCCTCCGGGTCCAGGCCGTTGATGGGCTCGTCCAGGATGAGGAAGTCCGGGTGGTTCATCAGCGCCAGGGCCAGCCCCAGCCGCTGCTTCATGCCCAGGGAAAACGCCTTGAATTTCTTTTTCCCCGTGTTGGTCAGGTCCACCTGCTCCAGCGCCTCGTCCACCGCCTGCCTGCCGGGAATGCCCCGCTGGAGCCGGTAGTATTCCAGATTCTCCCGGGCGGTGAGGAAGGGGGAGAAGCAGGGAATCTCGATCATGGCCCCGGTGCGGGAGCGCTGCCCCCGCATATTCTTTCCCGACGCGCCGAACAGCTCCATCTCGCCCCCGGTAGGCTCGGACTGGCCGGTAATCATCCGCATCAGGGTGGTTTTGCCCGCCCCGTTCCGGCCCACCAGGCCGTACACGTCCCCCCGGCGCACCTGCATGTTCACCCCGTCCAGGGCCATGCACCCGCCGTAGGCTTTTTTCAGGCCGTAGGCCGCCAAGACAGCCGCATTGTCGTTCATAGCGTTTCCGCCTTTCTGTTTGGTTTGGCTATATCATACCGCGGAAAGGCCAAAACTCCTCAAAGGAAGTCTAAAGAAAGTCTAAATATCAATTTGGGGCCCCATAAAGCCGTTCTTCAGGCTTTGTGGGGAAAGCGAGGGATGTGGAGTTTGCCCCGACGCTGTCACGCTCGGATTGGCCGCGCGGCCGGGTCGCTTTCCCTCCGTCTCAGGCAAAACCCGCCGACCCTGCGCGGCGGCTGGGCTTTTCCCTTCGCTCCAGTCCAAGCTCCCCTGCGCAGCTATCCTCGCGCTTCCGCTTCCGCCAATTTAAACCCAATCCCCCACACGGTCTTGATATAGCTTCGGTCCGGGTCGGCCTTGGCCAGCTTGGAGCGCAGGTTGCTCACGTGGACGTTCACCGTGTTCTCGTCCCCCAGGAAGTCCTCCCCCCACACCGCCTCGTAAATCTGTGCCCGGGAAAAGGCGCGGCGGGGGTTTTCCATCAGCAGGGCCAGTATGTCGAACTCCCGGCCGGTGAGGGGCAGCTCCTCCCCGCCCAGGCTGGCGGTGTGGCTGTCCCGGTCCAGGGTGAGGGGACCCACGGTGAGCACATCCGCCCTGGGGGCGGAGAACTCCCGGCTGCGGCGCAGCTGGGCCTCCACCCGGGCCAGCACCTCGGCGTTGTCAAAGGGCTTGGGGATGAAGTCGTCCGCCCCCAGCTTGAGCACGTTCACCCGGTGGTCCACCCCCACCTTGGCCGAGGCCACAATGATGGGCATGGTCTTGCCCCGGCGGATGCGGGCAATGAGCTCCTCCCCCGTCACGCCGGGGAGCATCAGGTCCAGCACAATCAGGTCATAGTCGTATTTCTCCGCCCACAGCAGAGCCTCGCTGCCGGAAAAGGCGGAACGGCAGGCGTATCCGGCGCTCTCCAGGATGGTGCAAAGCAGGCGGTTGATGTCGGCATCGTCCTCCACGACCAGAATGTTGGCGTTTTCCATGGCGGTTCTCCTATTCACAGTGGTATTGCCGCCCCTGCGCGGCTAAGCTCACGCTTCTATCATAACACAACTGCCCCCGGCGTTTCCAGGCGCCGGGGGCAGACTTTAGGCTTTTTTAAGATTTCAGGCCGTTCCAAGCCGCGTCACTGCGCCGTCTCAATGATGACAGGGATTCCCCGGCAGCTCACATGGGCGTCCTTTACCTCCACCCTGCCGCCGTCGAACAGGTTCTCATACCACCCGTCCGGAATATCCACCCGCACCAGCGCCTTGCCTCCCCGCACGCTGAACACCCCCGCCAGGCGGCGGGTCCCTTTGCGGTGGACGGCGTACAGCACATCCCCAGGCAGAGCCTGGACCGTATACGCGCTGTCCGCCATCAGCGGGTGCTTTTTCAGCGCGCACAGCCGCTGGAACTGCTCCGAGCGGTCCGGCCCGGTCCAGTCTATCGGGTCCTTGTAAAACAGGTTGGGCAGATGGGCGCAGCCCGCCTCCTGCCCGGCATAGATGAACCCGGTTCCCTTCTGGAAGAAGCTGAAAGCCGTCCAGTTGAGCAGGGAGGGCCCGTCCGGCACCAAAAAGGCCGCCCTGGCCTGGTCGTGGTTCTCCAGGAAGCGCAGCTTGCTGTAGTTGGCGGGGTAGGTCACCTCCTGGCGGTTCACCGCCTCGGCGTAGCGCGCCAGGGGGGCCGCGCCGTCCAGATAGTCCCGGAACACGTGGTAGATGTCGTAGTCGTAGCAGATGTCGAAGGCCTCATAGGTCTGGCAGTCGGACAGGCAGCCGAACCCCTCCGCCCGCAGGGCCGCGATGAAGCCGGGCTCCACCGTCTCCGCCAGCCACAGGCAGCCGGGGCGGACGCTCTCCACCGCGGCCCTGGCCTCCCGCCAGAAGCCCAGCGGCACCAGCGGCGCCACGTCGCACCGGAACCCGTCCACCATGGACGCCCAGTATTTCAGCGTCTCAATCTGGTAGGCCCACAGCCCATGGTCCCTATAGTCCAGGTCGATGATATCCGACCAATCCCCCACCCGGTTGCCAAAGGAGCCGTCCTCCTTGCGGTAGAACCACTCTGGATGCTCCGCCGCCAGCACCGAGTCCGGGGAGGTGTGGTTGTAGACCACGTCGATGATGCACTTCATCCCCAGCCTGTGGGCCTCGTCCACCAGGCGGCGGAAGTCGTCCAGCGTACCGTACTCCGGGTTGACCGCCCGGTAGTCCCGGATGGCGTAGGGACTGCCCAGCACCCCCTTGCGGGCCTTCTCCCCGATGGGATGGATGGGCATCAGCCAGATCACGTCCGCACCCAGCTCCCGGATGCGGGACAGGTCCCGCCGCACTCCCTCAAAGGTGCCCTCCGGGGTATGGTTGCGCACAAAAATGGAGTAAATGACCCGGTTCCTCCAGGTTTTTTCCGTATTTTCTGCCATCGTGCGTTCCTCCTACACAGTCTGTTTTCCGCCGGGCGGGACAGAGACGCTCCGCCCCGCGTTTTTGACGCAGTCTATTATGCCAGATCGGACGGGCTCCGTCAACAACGGGATTGCTGCAAGCCTTTGCCGCCGGGCACAGTGCCATTTTTCAAACGGAATTCCGGCCCTCCGGCGAAAACCCGTTGAGCGCGTTCAGATAGCCCTCCTCGTCCAGCACGCTCTCGCAGTCCTCCGGGTCCGGGTTCTCCCGGCGCATGACCAGTTTATAGCCCTCCGGGCCGTTGTTCATCAGGTGCGGCAGGCCCTCCGGGTGAGCACCCACGCAAAACGAGCTCCGCGCAGTGCGCGGGGCTCGTTTCATATCATTTTCACCGTCCCGGAGGACACCAAATGCCGTTTCCCGTCGTCTCCGTCCACCGCCAGGGCAAACTGATCGTCCACCTCCGCGACGGCGCCGGTGAGAAGGCTCCCCTCCCCGTCGAAGCTCACCCGCCGTCCCAGGGTGACGCAGTGCTCCCGGTAACGTTCCAGGTAGTCCGCCCGCTTCTCCGGGAAGTCCCGAACCAGCCGGTCCAGCGCCTCCAGCAGGCACACAGCCAGGTGGTTTTGCTCCACCGGGTATCCCTCCCCCGCCAGGGAGGCGGCGATGCCCTCCAGCCCCTGGGCGCGGAAGGTCTCAGCGGTCTGGTTCATGTTCACCCCCATGCCGGTAACCACATAGTCCGGCTCTCCGCTCTCCGCCAGCAGGGCGAATTCGGTGAGGATGCCGCACAGCTTTTTCCCGTGGAGGTACAGGTCGTTGAGCCACTTGATGTCCACAGGGGCGCCGCTGGCCCGCTCCACCCCCTCCCGAGCGGCCACCGCCACCCATCCCGTCAGGGTGAGCAGGTCGGCAAGCCCCACCCTGGGCCGGATGAGCACCGACAGGTACAGCCCGTCCCCCCTGGGGGACTGGAAGGAGCGCCCGTGGGTGCCCCGGCCGCCGCTCTGCTCCTCGGCCAGCAGGGCGGTGCCGGTGGGCGCGGAGTGGGCCAAAGCCTTCAGCCGGGTGTTGGTGGAGTCCACCAGCGGCTCCACCGCAATCTTCCCGGCAAAGATATTGCCGGGGCTCAGCCGTGCGCTGATGTAGGGCGCGGACAGGGCCGGAGGCGGCCCCGCAAGCTTGTATCCTTTCCGGGTGGACGACTCGATGGGCCAGCCCGCCCCCCGCAAAGCCTCAATTTCCTTCCAAACCGCCGCCCGGGTCACCCCCAGGGCGCGGCTCATCTCCTCGCCGGAGAGATAACCCTGGGTCCCGGCCAGCAGGGCCGCCACTTGATCCCGTTCCATGGCCCGCCCTCACTCCTGCTTCAGGCTGTCCATCAGGGCGAAGGAGATTTCAAGCTCCTCCCCGTCCCGCAGCACCGTGCAGCTCAGCTCCTCCCCCACCCCGGTGCGGTAGAGCACCCGCCGCAGCTCCACCAGGGTGGTCACCGGCACGCCGTTGGCGGACACGATGAGGTCTCCCCCGCGCAGCCCCGCCTCCTTGGGCGCGTCGCCGGTGATCTTGGCCACCTGAATCCCCCTGCGGCCGTCTACCTCCGCCGCGGAACAGGTGATTCCCATGGCGGGCCGCCAGCTCTCCCCGGTGGCCAGGATGTGGTTGACAAAGGGGATAGCATCGGAGATGGGGATGGCGAGGCCGATGTTTTCGATGACGGCGGCGTCCTCCAGCGCCTCCCCGTCCTCCCGGGACAGACCGGTGATCTTGGCGCTGGTAATGCCCACCACCTGGCCCGCCTCGTTGAGCAGCGCCCCGCCGGAGCTGCCCGGGTTGAGGGGCGTGTCGGTCTGAATCAGGCCCAGGGCGCTGCCCGACTCCTGCTCGTCCCGGCCCAGGGCGGACACGATGCCCGTGGACATGGAGCCCAGCAGATAGCCCATGGGATTGCCCACGGCGTACACCCGCTCCCCCACCGAGAGCTGGTCGGAGTCCCCCAGCCGGGCAGGGGTCAGCTCCAGGCCGTCCGGATCAAATTTCAGCACCGCCAGATCGAACTCCTCGTCAAAGCCGATGACCCTGGCGCCGAAATAGCGGTAGCCGCCCTCCAGCGGCAGCACCCGGACGCTGACCGTCCCGTCGATGATGTGGTAGTTGGTGAGCACATAGCCCTCGGCGGACACCACCACGCCGGTACCCACGCTGACCCCGTCAAACTGGCTGGCGTGGGCCGCCTCCACGCACACCAGGCTGGGCAGAACGGCGTTATACACCTCCGGCCCGGTGACGGCCGGTCCCGCAGGCTGGGCGGACAGCGTCACCGACGGGTCCGGCTTCCCCCAGGGCAGGTCGTCGGGAGACCATTCCGAATCCCGGAGCACCTCCCGGCTGACCCGGGGCGGGGGGGCGTCGTCGGGCACGTCGGGCTCGGCCTGGGCGATGAGATTGGCAATGCCGTTCACCGCCCAAAAGCTCACTCCGCCCAGAAGCGCCAGGCACAGCAAAATGGCCGCTGCCGGCGCCAGCCAGCGCCGCGCGCCTCCCTTGGACCTGCGCGCGGGCGGGAGCGGCTGGGCGCCGGGCACCGGGGGCGGCTGGACGCCGGGCCCTTTGGGCCAGCGGTAGTTGAGGTAATTGTCCATGGGAGCTCCTCCTTCTGGCTCCATCAAACGGGGCATGCCCGTTTCAATGGAGGGCGTTCACGTTTTCCGCCTGGGGACGCGGGTTCTGCCGGGACCTATGCTCTTGTCATGGTAAAAATAAACTTGGTCACCCCGTCCTCGCTGGTACAAATAATGTTCTCCTTGTGGCTGTTGAGGATGGTTTTCACGATATACAACCCCAGGCCCACCCCGTCCCGGTCCGCGGAGCGGGAGTGGTCGGTCTTGTGGAAGCGGTCAAAGATCAGCTGCTGCTCCTCCGGCGGGATGGTCTCCCCCTGGTTGCTGATGGTGACGGTGGCCTTGGCCCCCTTCACGGTGACTCCCAGGCCCAGCACGCCCCCCTCCTGGGAGAACTTGATGGCGTTGTCCAGCAGGTTATAGCACACCTGGGTGATGGCGTCCTGGTCCCCCCACACGGGGACCGGCTCATCCTGGGGCAGCTGGGCGTCCACCTCCAGGTGCTTGGCGTTCACCTTGCTCTCCAGGGTGACCAGCGCCCGCACCAGGGTCTCACAGATGTCAAACTGCTGCTGTGCCGCCCGCTCATCGGACTGGAGCCGGGACAGGTCCAGCATGGAGCGCACCAGCCGGGACAGACGCCGGGTCTCGGAGGAGATGATCTGCAGATAGTGCCGCTCCTGGTCGGGGGGGATGGTGCCGTCCAGAATGCCGTCGGCAAAGCCGGCGATGGAGGTCATGGGGGTCTTGAGCTCATGGGACACGTTGGCGATGAACTCGCTGCGCCGCTGCTCGCTCTTGGACAGCGAATCCGCCATGGCGTTGAAGGCCTCGGCCAGCTCCCCCACCTCGTCCCGGCGGCTGCCCACGTCCACCCGCACGTCCAGCCGGCCCAGGCCGAACTGCCTCGCGGCGGCGGCGATCTCCTTGATGGGCTGGGACTGGCGCATGCTGGTCACCGAGCTGATGATGGCGGCGATGAGGATGACCGCCACGGTGGTCACCAGCAGAATGGCGAACAGGTCCCGCCACACCCCGCTGATGTTGGAGGCGGAACAGGACACCAGCACCAGCCCCTGCAGATAGTCCTTGCCCTCCACCAGCGTGGTGATAGGCAGGCCCACCAGGTATCGCGGCTCATCATACAGGCCGTTCAGAGTGGTCATGCCGGTAAAGGGGCCGTTCAGGATGGCGTTCACCATCTGCTGGGTCAGCGGGGCGTATTGCAGGCCGGTGAGGGCCGTGTCGCCGCTGGAGGCGTAAACAATGACGCCCTCCGGCGTGGTCACGATGATGTGGGAGTCGGACACCTTGGCCACCGAGCTGAGGTAGCTCTGGAAGGCCATGGTCTGCCACACCAGTTCTCCGCCGGATTTCACCGAGTCGGAGGTAAACTGGGCGATATACCTGGCGTTTCGCTCCAGGGTGTCCTTTTTCTCCCGGATGGTGTACTGGTAGCTCAGCGTGGCGAAGGACGCCCCCAGCATGAGAAAGGACAGCAGCACCATACCCACCATGGTGGCGAACTGGCGGCCGTACATGGTTTTCACGCTGAAGTCACCTCAAATTTATACCCTACGCCCCACACCGTCTTCAGGCTCCACTGGTCGGATACCCCTTCCAGCTTCTCCCGCAGGCGCTTGATATGCACGTCCACCGTCCGGCTGTCGCCGAAGTAGTCGAAGCCCCACACCTCGTCCAGCAGCTGGTTGCGGGTAAACACCCGGTTGGGCGCGGCGGCCAGGTGGTAGAGCAGCTCCAGCTCTTTTGGAGGGGTGTCCACCCGCTTGCCGTCCACCAGCAGTTCGTAGGAGTCCAGGTTGACCACCAGCTTGTCGAAGCTGAGCCGCTTTTCCGGCTGCTCCTCCTCGCCGAAGCGGCGCAGCACCGCGTGGACCCGAGCCAGGACCTCCTTGGTCTCAAAGGGCTTGGTGATATAGTCGTCCGCCCCCATCTCCAGGCCGGACACCTTGTCCTCCAGCTCTCCCTTTGCCGTGAGCATAATGATGGGGACCTTGGAGGTCTCCCGGATCTTCCGGCACACGGACCAGCCGTCCATGGAGGGGAGCATAATGTCCAGCATCACCAGATCCGGCTGGACGGCGTGGAATTTCTCCAGCCCCTCCAGGCCGTCCCCGGCCACATGGCAGGTCATGCCCTCCTTCTCCAGATACAGCCGGAGCAGGTCGGCGATGTTTTTGTCGTCCTCAACGATGAGAATGCTGCGGGGCATAGGCTACACCCTTTCTGTCGTCTATTCTCCTGCCATTATAAGTCGAACGCCGGAAGAATTCTATAGAAAAATTGTTAAAATATTAAGGAAATGCGCGCAGCCGCCCCGCCGCTACAGCACATGGGAGCGGTCCACCTCAATAGAGGGGCGGCAGTCCGGCTCCCGCTCCGCCAGCTTCTCCGCCAGCGCCTCCCTGACCTGCTGGTCGGACAGCGCCACGTCGTAGGGCACCACCACGTCGAAGGACACCTCCCCTTCCCCGCCCCGGCGGAAGTCGTGGATGGTGGCGGCGGCGTCCAGCTCCCGGGCCAGCCCCTCCGCCAGAGCCCGCAGCCGGTCTGCCCCGGGGTCCCCCGCCTCCACCGGGTCCAGGTGGATCACCGCCTCCAGCCCGAAGCGCTCCTTCAGCTCCCGCTCCGCCCGGTCGATGACGTCGTGCAGCTCCACCAGCGAGCCGCCGGCGGGGACCTCGGCGTGGACGGACATCATCCGCCGCCCGGGGCCGTAGTCGTGGACCACCAGGTCGTGGAGGCCCAGGATCTGCGGGTGGCTCAGCACCAGCTGCTCAATGTCCGCCACCATGGCGGGGTCGGGGGGCGTGCCCAGCAGGGGGTCCAGGGTGTCCCGGGCTGCCCCCCAGCCGGTGCGCAGAATAAGGATTGCCACCAGCAGCCCCAGCCAGCCGTCCAGCTGCACGTGGAAAAAGTGGGAGACGGCCAACCCCGCCAGCACCGCCGAGGTGGCCAGCACGTCCGACCGGGCGTCCGCCGCGGCGGCGGCCAGGGTGGGAGACTGGGCCCGCCTGCCCATGGCGGCGTAAAACCAGCCCATCCACAGCTTCACCAGAATGGACAGCGCCAGCAGCCCCACCGCCAGGGCGCTGAAAACGGCGGGCTCCGGGCGCAGGATCTTTCCTACCGACTCCCGGCCCAGCTCCACCCCAACCAGCAGGATGAGCAGGGACACCGCCAGCCCCGCCAGGTACTCAATGCGGCCGTGGCCGAAGGGGTGGCGCTCGTCCGCCCGCTGGGCGGCCAGCTTGAACCCCGCCAGGGTCACCGCCGACCCGGCGGCGTCGGACAGGTTGTTAAAGGCGTCGGCGGTCACCGAAATGGCCCCGGTGAGCAGCCCCGCGCACAGCTTGACGGCGAACAGCAGCAGGTTGAGCCCCAGCCCCACCCCCCCGGCCAGCAGCCCGCAGCCCTTCCGGGCCTCCGGGTCGTCCGGCTGTTCATAGTGGGGAATCAGGCGGCGCAGAATGGCATCCAGCATGAGAGGACCTCCTATATTCCTATCTGACCAATATACATACGCAAACGCGGCGCGGCTCATAACCTACGCCCGCTGCTCCTGCTCCATCAGCTCCCTGGCCTGCTTGCCCGTAATCTGCTCGGGGGCCAGCTCCACCATCAAAAACCGCTCCCAGGAGCCGTCGATCTCCGCCGCCATGGCCTTGGGGAAGCCGGGGCGGTACTTTTGGGACAGCGCCTCAATGGCCCGGCGCTTCTCCGCAGGGTCGTCCAAGATCCGCGCCCGGCCAAAGACGATGACCGAGCGGTAATAGGTGGTGTACTCCTCCGGCACGATCTGGTCCTGGTCCACCACGCAGAAGGACACCCGGCTGTCGGCCCGGATGGCGTCGATCTTATGCCCCGTTACGGCGCAGTGGAAGTATACCCTTCCGTCCCGCCACACATAGCTCAGCGGCACGGCGTAGGGCCAGCCCCCATCCCCGGCCGCCGCCAGCACCCCGAACGTCCCGCGCTCCAGAATTTCACCGCACTGCTCTTGGGTCAGGGCCTGCTTAAACCTGCGCATCTCTCTCATGGTGTTTTCCTCCTTGGCATCGGTATAAAGACTGCCTGGACACAAGCCCAGGCAGCTATCGTATTCACGCTCCCATTGGCCGCGCGGCCAGGAAAATAAGTCCTCCGACTCCGGGAAAAACCACCCGGGGCGTACCGCCCCTCCCCGGTTTTTCCCTGCGCTCCGGCCTTATTTTCCCTGCGCGGCTATGGGTCGCGCTATGTTATGAACTTGGCCGGCAGGCCCGCACAATGGACAGCGGCGGCACCGGCCTGGGCAGCCTCATGCGGAATTCCATCTGCGGGTTCCGGGGCTGGGCCAGCTCAAAGCCGTCCATGTCCCGCATCATGGGGGCGGTCATGGGGAAGGCGGGCACGTCCGGCCCCACCACCTCGATCTCGTCCCCGGCGGCAAACTTGTTGCGCAGGGACAGCCGGGCGTTCCCCAGTTCGTCGCAGTATGCGACGATAGCCAGCACCTGCCAGTCCCGGACATACCGGGCGGAGTCGGTGTACTGCCCCGGCTGGCCGAACCAGAAGCCGGTGGAGTAGTGCCGGTGGCTCACCTTGTCCACCTCCGCCCGCCAGGTTGGCTCCAGCGGGCGGTTTTCCGCCGCCGCGTCCACCGCGTGGCGGTAGGCCGCGGCGGTCATGGCGGCGTAGTAGGCGCTCTTGGCCCGCCCCTCGATTTTCAGTGAGTCCACCCCGATCTGAGCCAGCTCCGGGATGTGGTCGATCATGCACATATCCCGGCTGTTCATGATGAAGGTCTCCCCGTTCTCCTCGAACACGGGGAAATACTCCCCGGGGCGCTTTTCCTCCATCAGGGCGTACTGGTAGCGGCAGGGCTGGGCGCACGCCCCCCGGGAGGCGTCCCGCCCGGTCATATAGTTGCTGAGCAGGCACCGCCCCGACCAGCTCACGCACATGGCACCGTGGACGAAGCACTCCACCTCCAGCCCCTTGGGGGCCTTGGCCTTCAGCTCCGCCACCTCGTCCAGGGACAGCTCCCGGGCCAGAATCACCCGGGACGCCCCCAGCTCATGCCATACCCGGGCCGTCTCATAGTTTGTGATGCCCGTCTGGGTGGACATGTGCACCTGGACATGGGGGGCGTGGCGCCTGCACAGGTCCAGCACGTCGGGCCCGGCCGCGATCACCGCATCCGCGCCGATGGCGTCCAGATACTCCAAATACTCCGGGAGCCGGGCCACTTCATGATTCCGAGCCAGGGTATTGCAGGTCACGTGGACCCGCACCCCTTTGGCGTGGGCCGCCTTCACCGCAGCCGCCAGCCCCTCCCGGTCAAAATTCCCCGCGAAGGCCCGCATCCCGAAGGCGTTCCCCGCCAGGTACACCGCGTCCGCCCCGTAGGCCAGGGCCATGTCCAGCCGCTCCCGGTCCCCGGCGGGGCACAGCAGCTCCGGCTTAGCCGCCATTGCCCTGGTAGCGCTGCACCAGCACCTCGTGCTCGGCGTAGGTGCGGCTGTACTCGTGCTGCTTGGTCTCGGGGTTGAGGACATAGTAGTAGTAGTTGGTGTCCGCCGGGTTCATGGCGGCCAGCAGGGAGGTCATGCCCGGGTTGGAGATGGGGCCGGCGGGCAGGCCCTTATACAGATAGGTGTTGTAGGGGGAGTCGATGGCCCGGTCCGCCACCGTGGGCACCTTGCCGCCGTTGAGATAGACCAGGGTGG
Organism: uncultured Oscillospiraceae bacterium; assembly: GCA_910584835.1. Lineage (GTDB taxonomy): Bacteria > Bacillota > Clostridia > Oscillospirales > Oscillospiraceae > Enterenecus. Next base: position 14,554 of record CAJUEG010000007.1, read on the forward strand.
CGTCGATCTGGAGGTAGCCCACCGTCTCCGCCGCCGGGTTCTCCAGGCGGTTGTAGATGACGGAGGCGATGCTGCGGTAGTCGTTGCGCTCGTCGTTGTTGGTGCCGTCGGTCTCCTTTTCGATCATGGAGGCGACGGTCACAATGTCGTGGAGGGAATACTGGGCGTCCTCTCCGGTGTACTGGGCCATATACTCGTCCATCTTGGCGTCGAAGTTCACCAGCATCTTATTGATGACGTACTTGGGGTTCTCCCCCAGCTCAAAGGTGTAGGTGTCCGGGAACAGGTAGCCCTCCAGCCGGTGATAGTCGCCCAGGGGGATGCCCCGCAGCCAGTCGAAGGCGTAGTCGTAGTTGGCCGCCATGTCCCGGAGCTTGTCCACCGAGGTGACCCCCCGGTCGTCCAGGAGCTCAAATACCTGGTCGATGGTGAGGCCCTCCTTGATGGTGACGTCCGCCGTCTTCCTGGTGGAGGAGGACGAGCCCATGCTGGACACCAGCGCGTGATAATCCATCTCGGTGTTCAGCTCGTAGGTGCCCGGGGCGATCTTGCCCTCCGCGTGGGAGAACCACGCGTACAGCTTGAAGAGGAACTTATACTGGATCAGCCCCTCCTTCTCCAGAGTGTCCACCACGGCGGAAAAGTCGGTGTCGTCCTTGATTTCAATGGTAGCGGAGGCGGGCTCCTTGTTCAGCCCCAGCAGGTCGCACGCCCACACCCAGCCCACCGTGGCCAGCACGCCCGAGGCGCCGATGACCAGCAGGACATATAAAAACGCGCCCGCCACCCGGGCGGCGGTGCTGCGCCGGCGGGGTGGCCTCCTCCGGGGACCGGGCTGGGACTGGCCGCGCTGGGCTCCGGCCTGATCCCGGCGGGGCTGGGACTGGCCGCGGCTTGCGGCGCGATGCTCTTCTGCCATGAGACTCACTCCTTTGGGTTTCAGACGGGGGAACCAATTTCCGGCCCCCCACATAGTATGACACGGAAACGGAAAGAAAGCCGCTTCCACAGCCGGCCTTCGCGGCCGGGACAATATTAGTGAGGTGACAAATCATGTGTTGTGGCAACAATGGTGGTTTCGGCGGGGGCTGCTGGTGGATCATCATCCTGATCCTCCTGCTGTGCTGCTGCTGCGGCGGCGGGAACAGCTGGGGCGGCAATAACAATTGCTGCTGCTGCTGTGGCGGCAACAACAACGGCTGCGGCTGTGGCTGCGGCTGCAACAACAACGGCTGCGGCTGCAACGACGGCTGCTGCTGAGCCGTCGTGAGCAGCGCGGATGGACCGAAGCGAGGGCAAAAGCCTAGGTCCAACGAAGTTGGGCCGGGTTTTGCCCGAGTCGGAGGGAAGCCGCGCGGCACCCTGTACCCATTGGGCGGAGGGCATTTGCCCTCCGCCCGGCCTTACTCCTCAATCAGGACAAGCCTCACCGGCACATCAAATTCCTCACGGGGGATGTGCTCCGCCAGCCGCCCCGGGCGGCAGACGCACGCCGTAAAGCCGGTAAAGTCCGCCAGCCACCGGTCATAGTATCCTCCGCCCCAGCCCAGGCGGTACCCCTCCCTGTCCACCATCAGATGGGGGATGAGGGCCGCGGCGATCTCCCCCTTGGGCACCACGGGACAGGACTGATCCGGCTCCGGGATTCCAAAGCGGTTGGGGACAAGCTGGTCCACATCCAGCACCTGCCGGGCCTCCATGCCCCGGTGGGGCAGCACCACCGGCAGGGCCACCCGTTTGCCCCGCTCCAGCAGGGCACGGATCAGAGGCACGGTGTTGGGCTCCCGCCCGGTGCCGTAAAACACCATCACAGTGTCCGCCGCCTCCACCTCCGGGAGGGCCAGGAACCGCTCAAACAGCGCCCCGGCCTCCATCTGGGGCAGGCCGGCGGCATGGCGGCGCAGCTCCGCCTTGCGCTCCTTGACCGTCATACGCCGTAGTGCAGCCCGGCACGGACCTGAGCTGCCTTCTCCGCCCCCGCCAGCGCCTCCACCAGGGCCAGGGCGAAGTCAAACGCGGTTCCGGGGCCTTTGCCTGTAATCAGCCTGCCCTCCCTCACCGCGGCCCGGTCCATGGCGGGGACCGCCCCGGCCTGGGACAGCTCTCCCTCCATGCCGGGATAGCACACGCACCGCCCGCCGCGGGGCAGCAGCCCCGCCCGGGCCAGCAGGGTGGGGGCGGCGCAGATGGCGGCCAGCCAGCAGCCGGGGTTTTCCGCCGCGCCCCGCACCAGGGCCATGGCCTCCCCGCTGCCCTCAATGGAGGCCACGCCCCCCATGCCGCCGGGGAGGAGCACCATGTCGCCCTCCGCCAGCGACGCCTTCCCCACCGGCAGGTCGGCTTTGACCGTGATGCCGTGGGAGCCGGTGACATACTCCCCGCCGATGCCCGCCAGCGACACCGGGATTTCCGCCCGGCGCAACACGTCGGCGGCCACCAGGGCCTCGGCCTCCTCAAAGCCGGCCCCCAACAGGATATAGACCATAGAGCATCTGCCTTTCTTTAATTATGATAAAGGTATTATTTTCCTCTCAGCCGCGCCCCGGCGGCGGACACCAGGAACAGCGGCAGCTTTGCCATGCGCCCGATGCGGGAGGGCTCCTTCATCAGCCGGTACAGCCACTCCAGCCCCAGCCTCTGGAATCCCTCCGGGGCCCGTTCCGCCTTACCCGCGAACACGTCCAGCGACCCGCCCAGGCCGGCGTACAGCCGGGCCCCGGCTGCCTCTCCGTGGGCGGCGATCCATTTTTCCTGCTTGGGAAACCCCAGGCAGACGAACACGACGTCCGCCCGGGCCTCCCGGATGGCGTCGACCACCGGGCCGTCCTCTTTAAAAAAACCGTCGCGGGCCCCGCAGATTTCCAGCCCCGGGTACTTCGCCCTCAGATTGGCGGCGGCCTGCTCCGCCACGCCTGGGGCGGCCCCCAGCAGGAACAGCCGCTTGCCCGTCCCGGCGATCCGGCCCATGAGGGCGGAGGCAAAGTCTATGCCCGGCACACGGCCCTTCAGCGGCCTGCCCAGGATCTTCGCGGCGTAGACCACTCCCACCCCGTCGGGGATGACCAGGTCCGCCTGAGACAATATCCCGGCAAATTCCCGGTCCTTCCCGGCCCGCTGGACGATTTCCGGGTTGGGGGTGGCCACCATATGGGGACCGTCCTCTTCCAGCATGGCAAGCGCCCGGTCCACCGCCTCGTCCAGCGTCACATTGTCAAAGGCCACGCCCAGTACATCGGTGCGCATGGGCCTCCCTCCTCCTTGGCAAAGCCGTCCATTTCGAGGACATTTTACCACAGCCCCGGGAAAAAGTCCACCCATGGCGGGAAGTATTTACAGACCGTTAATACAGATAAGCGCTGAGCCGTCGTGAGCAGCGGGCTAAGCCCGAAGCGGAGCAAAAGCCCGGGGCCCGCACGGCGGGGCCGGGTTTTGCTTGAGGCGCAGCGAAAGCGACCCGGCCATGCGCCCAATCGGAACGTGGCAAGGAAGCGCAAATCCGCCGCCCCGCCCCAAAAGCGCATTTTGCGGAATTTTGTGCAATTCGCCCTTGACATCAGTGCATTAAAGCGTTATACTAGCGTCCGTGAGCTGAAAAGCTCATTCCTTTGTGCCCGGCACTTTTGCGGCGCAAAGCAGTAAAGCAACCGTTTGGAGGAATACACAATGAAAAAGACCGCGAAGCTCACCGCGCTGCTGCTGGCGCTGGTGATGGCCCTGTCCCTTGCCGCCTGCTCCGGCGATCCCGGCGCGGCGAATACCCAGCCGCCCGCCGGAAACAACAGTCAGGCCCCCGAGCAGGCCACCCCGCCCGCCGGGACGGCCAAGTACACCGTTGGCATCTCCCAGTACGTCACCCACGACGCGCTGGACGCCGCCACCCAGGGCTTCATCGACGCCATGAACGACAAGCTCGGCAAGGACGGCTGGACCTATGACCTTCAGAACGCCGCCGAGGACGTCAACACCTGCTCCACCATCGCCCTCTCCTTTGTGTCCCAAAACGTGGATCTGATCATGGCCAACGCCACCCCGGCCCTCCAGGCGGCCGCCGCCGCCACCGGCGACATCCCTATCCTGGGCACCTCCGTGACGGAGTATGGCGTGGCCTTCAAAATTGAGAACTTCTCCGGCACCGTGGGCGGCAACGTCTCCGGCACCTCCGACCTGGCCCCTCTGGACCAGCAGGCCGCCATGATTAAGGAGTGGTACCCCGATGCCAAGAACGTCGGCCTGCTCTACTGCTCCAAGGAGGACAACAGCCAGTACCAGGTGGACACCGTCCAGAGCTTCCTGGAGGAGCTGGGCTACGCCTGCACCCAGTATGCCTTCTCCGACTCCAACGACATTGCCGCCGTCTGCCAGACCGCTATTGACGCCAGCGACGTGCTCTATATCCCCACCGACAACTCCGCCGCGTCCAACGCCGGCATCATCGACAACCTCTGCCGCGGCGTGATCCCCGTGTTCTGCGGCGAGGAGGGCATCTGCAAGGGCTGCGGCGTGGCCACCCTGTCCATCAGCTACTACGACATCGGCTACAAAACCGGCGAGATGGCCGCCGACATTCTGGTCAACGGCGCGGATATCTCCACCATGCCCATCCAGTACGCCCCCGAGTTTGTGAAGAAGTACAACCCCGCCATCTGCGAGGCGCTGAACGCCTCCGTCCCCGAAGGCTACGAGGCCATCGGCTGACAAGCGCACATTTGACAACCACGCATTCGGAAGCGGCGGGACGGGCTGTCTCCTCCCGCCGCTTTCCCCCATGCTGTGCAAGACCAGGGAGGAATTTCAAACATGACGGCTTTTCTCAGCGCCCTGCCGGGGGCGGTGTCCCAGGGGCTGATCTGGGGCATCATGGCCATCGGCGTTTACATTACCTATAAGATTCTCGACATTGCCGACCTGACGGTGGACGGCTCCTTCTGCACCGGGGCCGCCGCCTTCGTGATGCTTTTCGGCGCCGGGGTCAACATCTGGCTGGCGCTGCTGGCCGCGCTGCTGGCGGGCATGCTGGCGGGGCTGGCCACCGGCCTGCTCCACACCCTGTGCGGCATCCCGGCCATCCTGGCGGGCATCCTCACCCAGCTGGGCCTGTGGTCCATCAACCTCGCCATTATGGGCATGAAGGCCAACACCGCCATCAATATCCGGGACGAGGAGAGCCTGAACCGCCTGCTGGTCTCCCTCCGCTTTGTCCGGGGCGTGGCCGACGGCGGCTATCCCTTCTACCGACACCCCATTTTCGTGGTGGGCCTGTTCACCCTGGCCGTCATCGCCGTTTTATACTGGTTCTTCGGCACGGAGCTGGGCGCCTCCCTGCGGGCCACCGGGGCCAACCCCAGCATGGCCCGAGCCCAAGGCATCAACACCAACGTAGGGAAGGTGATCGGCCTCATCCTCTCCAACGGCCTGGTGGCCCTGTCCGGGGCGCTGCTCAGCCAGTACCAGGCTTTTGCCGACGCCAGCATGGGCAAGGGGGCCATCGTCGTCGGCCTTGCCGCCGTCATCATCGGCGAGGTGCTGTTCTCCAAGCTCTTCCGCAACTTCGCGCTGAAGCTGCTGGCGGTGTCCATCGGCGCCATCATCTACTACATCGTCATCCAGGCGGTGGTGAGCCTCAGCAACATCAACACCAATTACCTGAAGCTGATCTCCGCCCTCATTGTGGCCGTGTTCCTCACCATCCCCTACTGGAAGGGGAAATACTTCTCCAGGCCCGTCCAGCCCGCGAAAAAGGAGGGGAACCCCCATGCTTGACGTACAGAACATCCGCAAGACCTTTAACCCCGGCACCGTCAACGAAAAGACGGCGCTGGACGGGGTGTCCCTCACCCTCAGCGACGGGGATTTCGTCACCGTCATCGGCGGCAACGGGGCGGGCAAGTCCACCCTGCTCAACGCGGTGGCGGGGGTGTGGCCGGTGGACTCCGGCTCCATCTCCATCGGCGGGACGGACGTGACCAGGCTGCCCGAGCACAAGCGGGCCAAATACATCGGTCGGGTGTTCCAGGACCCCATGATGGGCACCGCCGCCACCATGCAGATTGAGGAAAATATGGCCCTGGCCGCCCGGCGGGGCCGCGCCCGCACCCTGCGCCCGGGCATCACCCGGGACGAGCGGGAACACTACCGGGAGACGCTGAAAATCCTGGATTTGGGGCTGGAGGACCGGCTCACCTCCAAGGTGGGGCTGCTGTCCGGCGGCCAGCGCCAGGCGCTGACCCTGCTGATGGCCGCCCTGCGCAAGCCCGACCTGCTGCTGCTGGACGAGCACACCGCCGCCCTGGACCCCAAGACGGCGGCCAAGGTGCTGGAGCTGTCGGACCGCATCGTCGCCGAGAGCGGCCTGACCACCATGATGGTCACCCACAACATGAAGGACGCCATCGCCCACGGCAACCGGCTCATCATGATGTACGAGGGGCGCATCGCCCTGGACATCTCCGGGGAGGAGAAGAAAAAGCTCACCGTGGAGGACCTGCTGGCCCGGTTTGGGCAGGCCACCGGGTCCGACGAGGCGGACGACAAGCTGCTGCTGGGCTGAAAACACAACTGAACGCACCCGCCCGCCGGACCTCCGGCGGGCTTTTTTTGCGCAAAATCCCGGGACCCCCTTGACAACCGCCAAAAATAAGCATATGCTTAATAAAAAGATAAAAGTTTAGGAGTGAGGCCCATGACCCAGCGGGAGCGCCAGATCCTCCGGTGGATTGAGGAGAACCCCCTGATCTCCCAGCAGGAGCTGGCGGACAAGGCGGGCATCGCCCGCTCGTCGGTGGCGGTGCACATATCCAACCTGATGAAAAAGGGCCACATCGCCGGCAAGGGCTATATCGTGTCCACCGCCCCCTACGCCGTGGTGGTGGGCGGGGTCAATATGGACATCGGCGGCGTGTCCGGCGCCCCGCTGGTGCGCGGGGACTCCAACCCCGGGGTGGTGCGCGTCAGCCTGGGGGGTGTGGGGCGGAACATCGCCCACAACATGGCCCTGCTGGGGATAGACACCCGGCTGCTCACCGCCTTCGGGGACGACGGCCACGCCCAGCGCATCGCCGCCTCCTGCGGGGAGCTGGGCATCGACATCAGCCGGTCACTGCAGGTTCCCGGCGAGCGCACCTCCACCTACCTCTTCATCGCCGACGAGGGGGGCGAGATGGCGCTTGCCCTGTCCGATATGGACATATACCGCCACATCACCCCGGCCTTCCTGGCCTCCCGGGCCCAGCTGCTGCAAAACGCCCAGCTGGTCATTGTGGACGCCAACATCCCCGCCGACGCCATCGCCTGGCTGGCCCAGCACGTGACCCCGCCCATTTTTGCCGACCCGGTGTCCACCGCCAAGGCGGAAAAGCTGCGGCCGGTGCTGGGGAAGCTGCACACCCTGAAGCCCAACCGCATTGAGGCCGAGCTGCTGTCCGGGGTGGCCATCACCGGCGAGGAGAGCCTGAACCGGGCGGCGGACGCGCTTTTGGACACGGGCCTGCGCCGGGTGTTCCTCTCCCTGGGCGTGGACGGGGTGCTGTGTGCCGACCACAGCGGCCGGGTGCGCCTGCCCTGCCTGCCGGGGAGGCGGGTGAACACCACCGGCTGCGGGGACGCGTTCATGGCGGCGCTGGCCTGGGCCTATCTGGAGGGCACTAACCTGGAGGGCACCGCCCGGGCGGGCCTTGCCGCCGCATCCATCGCCATGGAGAGCGGGGAGACCATCAACAGCGGGCTGAGCGTCCAGGCCCTGACGGCGCGGATGGGCGGGGGGACCGGTCTATGAGGGGCGTTAAAACGATGCTGCTGGGCATCGCGGTCATATTGCTGGGCATTGCCGCCGGGACGATGAATTTTCTGGCCTGGTGCGGCGGAGGCATCGGAATCTTAATTGTAATCGCGGGTCTTTTTACAAAAGATAAACACTAAATCAACATCGTAATGGAGGTAATTCCCATGGCTCTGAACAAGTATCTGGACGTTTCCCCCGAGGTGGCCGAGGCCCTGGCCGCCGGAAAGCCCGTGGTGGCCCTGGAGTCCACCATCATCTCCCACGGCATGCCCTACCCCCAGAATGTGGAGACTGCCCTGGCGGTGGAGGGCATCATCCGGGAGAACGGCGCCGTCCCCGCCACCATCGCCATCATCGGCGGGCGGCTGAAGGCGGGCTGCACCAAAGAGGAGATCGAGTACCTGGGCAAGGCGGGAACCAAGGTCACCAAGGCCAGCCGCCGGGACCTGGCCATGCTGTGCGCCCGGGGACAGGACGGGGCCACCACCGTCACCACCACTATGATCATCGCCCACATGGCGGGCATCAAGGTATTCGCCACCGGCGGCATCGGCGGCGTCCACCGGGGCGCGGAGACCACCATGGACATCTCCGCCGACCTGGAGGAGCTGGCCCATACCCCCGTGATGGTGGTGTGCGCCGGGGCCAAGTCCATTTTGGATTTGGGACTGACCCTGGAGTACCTGGAGACCCACGGCGTGCCCGTGCTGGGCTACGGCACCAAGGAGCTGCCCGCCTTCTACACCCGGCACAGCGGCTTCCAGGTGGACTATCAGGTGGACAGCCCCGAGGAGCTGGCAGCGGCCTTCCGGGCCAGCCTGGAGCTGGGCTTCACCGGCGGCATGCTGGTGACCAACCCCATTCCCGAGGAGTACTCCATGGACCCGAAGGTCATCAACGCCGCCATCGACGAGGCGCTGGCCCAGGCGAAGGCCAACGGCATCCACGGCAAGGAGACCACCCCCTTCCTGCTGGCCAAGGTGAAGGAGCTCACCGGCGGCGACAGCCTGGACTCCAACATCCAGCTGGTGTTCAACAACGCACGCCTGGCGGCAAGGACCGCCGCCTGCTTAACGAAATAACGGGAGAGCCCCCGGTGCGGCGCACCGGGGGCTTTTTCCGTCAATTGCCGGACGCGTAGGCGTCCATGGCGGTTTTCAGGTTGTCCAGGAAGTGCTTCCGGCTAAAGACCAGGAACTTCCACTCCCGCCCGTTCTCCATTTCGACGCTCACCGTGGGCAGAAACAGCGCCTTGCTCTTCTCCACGCTCCGAATGCGGCAATAGGGGAGCGAAAAATTGCGGATCTCCGGCGGCACCTGGAGCTTTGTGGAGTGAAAGCCCATCCGCTCGTCCTCCAGCACCAGCGCGCCGCCCAGCAGGCCGCCCCGCCAGCACAGGCTCACCATGTACGTTTTGTCCATTCCCGCACCCCCCTAAAGTATACCTTTATTGTACTTGAACTGGGCATAAACCATGACGGCGAGCCCGGCGGCCACCCCGGCGGCTAACAGATAAAAAATGGGTTCAGCATCAAAGATCATTTGCAGTACAGCCGTCGCCGCCATGGAAGCGCCCATAATCAGCGTCCCGAGGCCCATGGCTCTCCCGTACCTGGGCGCGTCCGCCTGACTGACCCTGCGGCGGTTATGCCGGTGGACCGTGGAAATATTCCCCTTTATATTGATGATCCCCGTCACAATGAGGGCCGCCCCCAGAACCAGCAAAAGGATATACTCCATCCGAAACACCCCCCTTAAAAATAGAACAATTCCTCAAACTTTTTGTCCAGCGCCACGCACAAAATGAGGGCCAGCTTGGCGGTGGGGTTGAACTGCCCCGTCTCAATGGAGCTGATGGTGTTGCGGGACACCCCCACCAGCTCCGCCAGCGCCGCCTGGGACAGGCCCTTTTCCGAGCGGGCCTCCTTCAGGCGGTTTTTCAGTACCAGGGCCTCGTCCATCACGCCATCCCCAGCAGGTCGTGCAGGTAAAACACGAAGAACACGACGCAGAAGGCCAGATAGAGCAGGCCCAGCAGCAGCTCGTGCCGCTTGCGCATTTTCGCGAACTTCACCAGCATTGTGGTGGCCAGCACGCTGAAATACACCGTCCACACGGCGGGCTCCGTGCCCTTCTCCGTGAGGAGGCCCTTCAGGATGCTGATGATGCCGCACATGAAAATACCCACGCACAGGGCGATGGAGTTGGCCTTGGCCAGCACGGCCTCCTCCACAAAGTCCCGGTCCTTGTTTTCCTCCCGGCTCTTTTTTAGAATCTCGTCCTTGTCCATGACGGAAACCTCCCAAACCGTATTGCCAAGTTTACTTGGTATGGTTATCATAGCACTGCCAAGTGTACTTGTCAATACATTGGGGCAAAGTCCGCTGAAATTTATTTCCGCCTTTGGTGAAAACAAAATTCGCTCCCTTGCCCCTCCTTATCCCCACAAAGCCTGAAGGGCGGCTTTGCAGGGGCCCCATTTTGCTAAGAAAGCTTTGCAGCCCCCCGGAGGACCTCCGGGGGGCTGGGGGCTACAGGCCCTCAAGATATGCGGCGACGTCGAAGGGGTCGAGGGGGCTGTCCTTGCGCAGATACAGCGGGTGGTGGGGATGCCCCGCCTTGGTCCGCTTCCCGGCGGAAAACCAGCGGGCGTTCCGTTTTTCCCCCACCGCGATCATGTCCCGGACGCACTGAGGCAGGTAGTCCCGCTTCTCAATCACCGCCCCCCAGGCCGCCCACACCGCCGGGCTCCCGGCCCTGTCCAGGGACAGGGCGTAGTCAAAGGCCCGCATGTTCTCCGCGTGGAGGGCGGCGTTGCAGCTGCGTTCCATGTCCTCCGGCCGGGTGGCCCGCTGGGCGTAGACGTTGAACATGATGAAGCTGTCGTAGCCGTTGTGGAGGGCCACCCGCTCCACCGACTTCAGGGTGGGGTCCAAATCGCCGGGGGCGGCGGTGGAGGGGTTCACCCCCACGCAGATCAGGGGCCGCTCCCCCCGGGTGCCCAGGATGTAACGGTACTCGCCATAGGTATTGGGGACATAGAGCCACCGGCTCACATCGTAGTCTGGGGAGGGGGCCAGGGCCGCCCCCAGCGCGTCGTCGAAGCGCACCAGCTCCAGCAGGGCGGTATCAACCCTTGGAATGTGCATAAAATCACCTCAGGAGGCAGTTTAGCACAAAACCGGCGGCAATGGAAGCCGCTTTTACGGGCAAACGCCTGTTGCAGGGTTATGCGGGATATGGTATGATACTAAGGAACCTCTGAACAAACGCGTCTGCGGCGCTCTATTCAGAGGTCTCTAAAAAATCCCTTTGACGGAGGTACGCTATGGAACGGCAGACTACCCAAGCCCTCACCCCGGAGCACCGGCACTGGATCGGCATGCGCATCATCAAAACGGTGGTGGCGGTGTTTTTTTGCGGCCTGCTGGCCTTTTCCCGGGAGGCGTCCGGCTTCTACTCCATGATCGCCGCCGTGGTGTGCATCCAGAACTCCGCGGGCAAAACCATCGAGTCGTCCATCAACCGCATGACCGGCACCCTCATCGGCGGCGTGGCGGGGGTGCTGGTGGTGTACAGCCTGGACACCCTGGGCGTGCTGTATATTGAGCTGCTGCGGTACGCGGTGCTGTCCGTCATGCTCATCCCCATCATCAAGCTGTGCCTGGCCATCAGGAAACCGGGGTGCGCCGCCATGGCCTGCATCGTGTTTTTGTGCGTCACCGTCAACCACAGCATCGGGGACACCCCCGCCGTCTTCTCCATCAACCGCCTCTTTGAGACGCTGGTGGGGGTGGCGCTGGCCTGCGGCGTCGACATCCTTCTACCCTACCAGCCCATGCCCCAGCCTACCCCGCCGGAGTCCGCGCCGGCCGAAGAGGAGCCCGCGCCGGATGCGGCGGAAGGGCCACGGCCCCCGGCGGATCAAGGGCAGCCGGAGGAGGGACAGGCGCAGGGGAAACCCGCGGAAACGGAGGATGAAAAGTGACCTATCAGGACATCCACACCGCACGGTTCCTGGCCCGGCCCAACCGCTTCATCGCCCAGGTGGAGCTGGATGGCGCGGTGGAGACCGTCCACGTGAAAAACACCGGGCGGTGCCGGGAGCTGCTGGTGCCCGGCTGCACCGTATACCTGGAGGGCAGCGCCAACCCCGCCCGCAGGACAAAATACGATCTGGTGGCGGTGGAGAAGGAGCGTCCCGGCCTGTCCCCCCTGTTCATCAACATGGACGCCCAGGCCCCCAACCGGGTGTTCGGCGAGTGGATGGCGGCGGGGCTGGGCGGGGCGCTGGGCCTGCCCAGCCCCACCCTGCTGCGCCCGGAGACCGCCTGGGGCAATTCCCGGTTCGACTTCTACTGGGAGAAATCAGGAGCGGCTTCTATGGCGTCCCCGCGCGAGCCCGGCGAAGCGGGCCGGAAAGGCTTTGTGGAAGTAAAGGGCTGCACCCTGGAGGAGGACGGCCTGGCCCTCTTTCCCGACGCCCCCACCCAGCGGGGGGTGAAGCACCTGCGGGAGCTTATCGCCTGCCGCGAGGCGGGCTATGAAGCGGCGGTGTGCGTGGTGATCCAGATGGCGGGGATGGCCGCCTTCTCCCCCAACGACCGCACCCACCCCGAATTCGGCTCCGCCCTGCGGGACGCGGCGGCGGCGGGGGTGCGGGTGCTGGCGGTGGAGTGCGCCGCCGCCCCGGATTCCCTGACCATCACCGGGCCGGTGCCTGTCCGGCTGTGAGGAGTGAGCCCATGACCCAGCAATACATAGACGGGCTGCTGGCCCTGGCCATCGCCCAGGCCCGGGCGGTGAAAATCCCCGTATCCCGGGACATCTGCCCCCAGGTGCGGCTCAACCGCCGCGCCCGCACCCGGTTCGGCTGCTGCGTCCGCAAGGACGGCAGGTACACCATTGAGCTGTCCGAACGGCTTGCCCGGCAGGGGGAGGAGGGGGCCATCCTCCAGGTGCTCTGCCATGAGGTGCTCCACACCTGCTATGGCTGCTCCAACCACGGCGCCCGCTGGAAGGGCTACGCCCAGCGGATGAACGGCGCCTACGGCTACCACATCCGGCGCACCGACAACTACGGCGGACTGGGCATTGAGGACGACCGGCCGGTGCGCTACTGGGTGGTGTGCGCCCGGTGCGGCCGGCGCATCCCCCGGATGAAGCGCTCCCCCCTGGTGGACCACCCGGAGCGCTACCGCTGCGCCTGCGGGGGAACGCTGCGGGTGGAACGCACCGGGGAAGGTCATCCAAAAAGCGGAAATTCATGACACCCCAGGCCTGTTTCCGCTGTTTTTCATATGTTGTGCCCGAAAATCCGGCGAAATTTTCCTTATTTTTGTTCAGAAAACCTTTGACGGCGGCGTCAAAGCGGGATATACTTTCCGTGGAACCTGAATGGTCCAAATGCTTCCAGTTTTGCGATTGGAATCGTTTCCAACCCGCCGCCGGCAGGGCGGCAGATTCAGATTTTGAAAGGAGCCCGTATATGGACGTCAAACAACGGATGCAGGAGCTGGCCCAGAAAAAATATGGCCGGGAGCCCGCCCAGTGCGGCGACGGCGAGCTGTACCACGTGCTGCTCCAGCTCACCCAGGAGCTGTCCCAGGCCCGCCCCGCCCCCCAGGGGGAGCGCAAGCTGTACTACTTCTCCGCCGAGTTTTTGATCGGCAAGCTGCTGTCCAACAATCTGTTGGCCCTGGGCATTTACGATGAGGTAAAGGATATCCTGGCCCGGTGCGGCAAGTCCCTGTCCGCCATTGAGGACGCGGAGCCCGAGCCCTCCCTGGGCAACGGCGGCCTGGGCCGCCTGGCCGCCTGCTTCCTGGATTCCATCGCCGCCCTGGGGCTGCCTGGGGACGGGGTGGGCCTCAATTACCACTACGGCCTGTTCAAGCAGGAATTCCATATGAGCCATCAGTTCGAGCAGCCCAACCCCTGGATTGAGGAGGACAGCTGGCTCATCCCCACCGGCACGGAGTTTGAGGTGCCCTTCGGCTTCGGGCCGGTAAAGGCCAAGCTCTTCGACATCGCCGTCCCCGGCGCCCACTCCGGCGTGGCCAACCGTCTGCATCTGTTCGACGTGGAGCGGCCCGCCTCCGCCCCCCGGGAGGGCATTGACTTTGACAAGACCGACCTGCCCGCCCAGCTGACCTCCTTCCTCTACCCCGACGACAGCGACGAGGCGGGACGGCTGCTGCGGGTGTACCAGCAGTATTTCATGGTGTCCGCCGGAGCCCAGCTCATTTTGAAGGAGCTGGCGGAGCGGGGCTTCTCCCCCGACGCCCTCTCCGACCACGTGGCCGTCCAGATCAACGACACCCACCCCTCCATGGTCATCCCCGAGCTGGTGCGCCTGCTGGTGGACCGGGGCCTCACCATGGATCAGGCGGTGGACCAGGTGTCCAGGACCTGCGCCTACACCAACCACACCATCCTGGCCGAGGCGCTGGAGAAGTGGCCCCTCGCCTTCATTGAGAAGGTGGCTCCCCAGCTGGTGCCCATCATCCGGGAGCTGGACCGGCGGGCCAAGGCCGTCCACGCCGACCCCAGGGTTGCCATCCTCCAGGGGGAGGCGGGGAAGGAAGTCGTCCACATGGCCCACCTGGACATCCACTACGGCTACTCGGTGAACGGCGTGGCCGCCCTCCACACCGACATCCTCAAGAGCTCCGAGCTGCGCCACTTCTACGACATCTACCCCGCCAAGTTCAATAACAAGACCAACGGCATCACCCTGCGGCGCTGGCTGGAGGTGTGCAATCCCCAGCTGGCCGCCCTGCTGGACGAGTGCGTGGGCCCCCAGTGGCGCACCGATCCCACCCGGCTGAACAAGCTGATGGAGTATTACAACGACAGCGCTGTGCTGGAAAAGCTGCTGGACATCAAGGCCGCCAACAAGCGCGCCGCCTCCGACCTGTTCGCCCGGGACCAGTACGGCATCCGGCTGGACCCCGACGCGGTGTTCGACATCCAGGTGAAGCGGCTGCACGAGTACAAGCGCCAGCAGATGAACGCGCTGTACGTCATCCACAAGTACCTGGAGATCAAGGCGGGCAAGCTCCCCCAGCGCCCCGTCACCGTGATTTTCGGGGCCAAGGCCGCCCCGGCCTACGTGATGGCCAAGCATATCATCCACCTGATTTTGTGCCTGCGCCGGCTCATTGAGAACGATCCCCAGGTCCGCCCCTGGCTCCACGTGGCCATGGTGGAGAATTACAACGTCACCTGGGCGGAGCGGCTCATCCCCGCCTGCGACATCTCCGAGCAGATCTCCCTGGCCTCCAAGGAGGCCAGCGGCACCGGCAACATGAAGTTCATGGCCAACGGCGCGGTCACCCTGGGCACCCTGGACGGGGCCAACGTGGAGATCGCCGAGCTGGTGGGGCCGGACAACATCTACACCTTCGGCGCGGCCAGCAATTACGTCATCGAGCTGTACGACCAGAAGATGAAGGACGGCTCCAAGGGCTACCAGTCCAGGGTGTACTACGAGCGCCCGGCGGTGAAGCCGCTGGTGGACTTCCTCATCTCCCCCACCCTCACCGCCCTGGGGGACGAGGCGGCGCTGAAGGCGCTGTGGACGGACCTCACCACCAAGGACTGGTTCATGGCCCTGCTGGACGTGGAGGCGTATACCGCCGCCCGGGACCGGGCCGTCGCCGACTACGGCGACCGCACCGCCTGGGCCCGCAAGATGCTGGTGAACACCGCCCGGAGCGGCTACTTCTCCAGTGACCGCACCATCGCGGAGTATAACCGGGACATCTGGCATCTGAACTGAGCGCACACAAAAAGATTCCCGCCGCTTTCGCGGCGGGAATCTTTTTAATTCGAGGGAAGAATGGACGCAATCGCCCCGGCGAAGTTGCTGATGGGCATGGTCTGGAGCACCACCCGCCCCGGGCCGGTGACCACCGTGTTGAACAGGCCCTCGCCGCCGAACAGCACGTTTTTGACCCCCTTCACCGAGCGCACGTCCACGGTGCAGGTGGCGTCCAGCATGGCCAGATTGCCGGTGTCGATGACAATCTGCTGCCCCGGCTGGAGCTCGTACTCCACCGCGGAGCCGTCGATCTCCAGGAAAGCGGTGCCGCGGCCGGACAGCTTTTGCAGAATGAAGCCCTCGCCGCCGAAGAACCCTGCCGCCGCCTTCTTCTGGAAGAACACGGACAGCTCCACCCCGGCCTCCGATGCCAAAAAGCCCGACTTCTGCACCACGATGGGCTTATCCGGGCTGATCTCCACCGCCCGGATGGAGCCGGGGAAGCTGGAGGCAAAGGCGATCATGCCCTGGCCGCCCCTGGCGGTATAGACGTTCTGGAACATGGACTCCCCGGAGAACATCCGCCCAAAGGCCTTGCCGATGCCGCCGGCGCTGGTCTGCATCTCCATATTGGGGGACATCCACACCATGGAGCCCTTTTCGGTAATCATGGACTCGTTGGCCTCCACGTCGCAGATGACCACAGGCATGGGTTCGCCGGTAATGTTGTAACGCATACGATTTCCCTCCTTCTCGTCGTCGGGGCAAGCTCCATATCACTCGCTTCCGCCGCTGGCGAAAGCTCGTTCACTCCGCTGCCCCTCCTCTCCCCACGAAAACTGGGGGACGTTTTCGTGGGGCCCCTTTCAAAATATCATACACCCTTTGGGGGCAAAATACAATTTAAAATTTGCAAAAAACAGCCGTCAGGCCAGCCCCCGCAGGCAGTCCGCCAGGGGGACGATGTATTTCGGGTCGGAGATGTCGTAGGAGCGGGCGATGGCGCTCTGGAACGCCTCGTCCTCCGGGGTTTTGGCCTTTTTCCGGGTCATGGCCCAGGCGGCGAATTTCATCATGGCCCGGTCCACCCCGCCCATCTTCTCATAGCACAGCCCCGCCTGGAGGTAGAAATGGGGGATGGCCTTTTGTTCCTCCGGGGTCAGGTTCTGCGCCCACATCGTTTGAACCGCGTCCTCCGCCTCGTTGGGCATGGCCCCGGTGGCGAACACCACCAGCTTTTTCGCGCCCCGGCCCTGCAGCAGCCTTTGGGCCTTCTTCCAGCCGTCGAGAATCCCGGCGTGGAGGCGGCTGCCGAACACCACCGCGCCGTATTGGGACAAATCGGACGGCCCGTCCTTTAGGGGCAGGGCGGCGCAGCCCAGCTCCGCCGCCAGCAGCTCGGCGTATTTCCGGGTAAAGCCGGTTTTGCTGTTGTAAAGGATGATGATGTTATTCTTCATGGCCGGATTCCTCCTTAATCTGCTTTAAAAATGCCTGATAGGCCCGCTCCTGTCTGGCAAAGACGTCCTCCGCCGGGATGCCCGGCGTGGTGACGGAAAAAATCGTCCCCAGCCCCACGGTGTAGATCAGCATATCCAGGTGGAGCTGCCCGGCCTGTCCCCCGCTCAGCCCCAGCTGGGCCGCGATGGCCTCCGCCACCTCGGGGCTGACCTCCTTTTGGCGCAGCTCCTCCAGGGAGGACACCCCCTCCCGGCGGCGCAGGGCAAACAGCTTGAACAGCTCCGGCTCCTCCCGGGCGAATCGGACGTATGCCCGCCCGGTGCTCTGGAACAGGCTGGCAGGGTCGAGGCGGGCGGACAGCCAGTCCGCCATGTAGTCCGCCGTCCGGCGCTCCACCGCGCGGCGCAGCTCCCCCATGTTCCGAAAGCAGCTGTAGATAGGCTGGACGGAGCAGCCCAGGCGGGCGGCGATCTCCTTCACCAGCACCCGCTCCATCCCCCCCTCCCGGGCCAGCTGGAAGGCGGCGTCCACCACCATCTCCCTGGTGATCTTCTGTTTCGGCATAGTGCCACCTCACATAAATCATTTGTATAAATTATTTATATAAATGGATTATAACACTTTCCAGCCGCGCTGTCAAGAAAAATTCCGGCGGACGCAGCGCGTCCGCCGGAATTTTATCGGCTGTGGGTAAATTCAGTTCTTTAACCCCTCTGCCCAAGCAGAATAGCGGGCGACTTTGTCGGCGCAGTCGGCCTGGCTGGCCCCCTGGGCCAGTATGTACACCTTCACCTTGGGCTCGGTGCCGGAGGGCCGGACAATGACGGAGGTGCCGTCCGCCAGCTCGTAGCGCAGCACGTTGGAGCCGGACAGCTCCATGGTGCTCTTGTCCCCGGTGGCGGCGTCCACCACGGACCCGTCCTTGTAGTCCTTCCAGGTCTTGACCGCCTCGCCGCCGATCTCCTTGGGGGGATTGGTCCGCAGGTTCGCCATCAGGTCGGCCATCTTCTTCAGGCCGTCCAGCCCCGGCATCACCAGGTTCATGGTGCGCTCGCCGTAGTTGCCGTACTTCTCGTACAGGGCCATCAGCGCGTCGTACAGGGTCATGCCCTTTCCGGCGTAGTAGGCGGCCATCTCGGTCATGGCCACGGCGGCGGTCACCGCGTCCTTGTCCCGGACGTAGCTGCCCAGCATGTAGCCGTAGCTCTCCTCATAGGACATGATGACGCTGCCCTCGCCGCTGCCCTCCAGCTGGTCCTTCTTCTGGGCCAGGAACTTGAAGCCGGTGAAGGTGTCGTAGCACTTCAGGCCGTTGACCTCGGCCACCTTGCGGGCCATCTCGGTGGTGACGATGGTTTTCAGGGCCACGGGGTTGGCGGGCATCTTGCCGGTACGCTGCTTGGCGCCGATGAGGTAGTCCAGCAGCAGCACGCCGGTCTGGTTGCCGGTGAGCACCTTGAACCCGTCGCCCGCCCGGACCATCAGGCCCACCCGGTCGGCGTCGGGGTCGGAGCCCAGGATGAAGTCCGCGCCCTCCTTGTTGGCCAGGTCAACCGCCAGGTAGAAGCCCTCGGGGTTCTCCGGGTTGGGGGAGGCCACGGTGGGGAAGTTGCCGTCGATGACCATCTGCTCGGGCACGCAGATGACGTGCTTCATGCCCAGCCGCTTCAGGGCCTCTGGAATCAGCTTGTAGCCGGTGCCGTGGAAGGGGGTGTACACCATTTTGAAGGTGTCCGCAACTTTGTTAACCGCCGCCTGGTCGTTGACCTGGGCCATCACGTTGGCCAGGAACTTCTCATCGGTCTCCGCGCCCATGATGGTAATGAGGCCGTCGGCCACCGCCTTGCCGTAGTCGGCCACGGTCACGTCGAACACGTCGGACTCCCGCATGATCTTGGCCACCTCGTCGGCGTGGTTGGGGGGGAGCTGGGCGCCGTCGGACCAGTAGACCTTATAGCCGTTGTACTCCTTGGGGTTGTGGCTGGCGGTGATGTTGATGCCCGCGATGCAGCCGTACTCCCGGATGGCGAAGGACAGCTCGGGGGTGGGGCGCAGGGACTCGAACAGCCGGACCGGGATGCCCGCTGCGGCCATGATGCAGGCGGCCTCCCTGGCAAAGACGTCGGAGTTGTTCCGGCAGTCGAAGCAGATGGCCACGCCCTTCTTCACCGCTTCCGGGCCCTCGTTCAGGATCACCTTGGCGAAGGCCTGGGTGGCGTGGCGGATGACGTGGATGTTCATCCGGTACAGGCCCACCCCCATGGTGCCCCGCAGCCCGGCGGTGCCGAACTCCAGCTGGGAGAAGAAGCGGGACTCGATCTCCTTCTCGTCCCCGGCGATGGCGGCCAGCTCCGCCTTCTCCGCCTCGGACAGCGCGGGGGAGTTCAGCCACAGCTCATAGTTCTTTTTGTAGTCCATTGGTTGTTCCTCCTATGAAAAAATATTGGGTATTTTCAGATGCAGGGGCGCGCACTGCGCGCCCGGGGATACGGCGCGCGTTTGGGAGCGCGGGGGCGCACACTGTGCGCCCCTACAGGCGGTTGTTGGCGCGTCCCCGTTTTAAAACGCGAAATTGCCGTCCACAAACACAGGGATCTCCCGCCCGTCATGGGTGGTCCCCACAATGGACAGGTCCCGGGTGCCCACCATGAAATCCACGTGGTTGATGGACTGGTTCAGCCCCGCGGCCTTCTGCCCCTCTTCGCTCATCTCCTCGCCGCCCCTGACGCAGCTGGGGTAGGCGGAGCCGAAGGCAAAGTGGCAGGAGGCGTTCTCGTCAAACAGGGTGTTGTAGAACAGAACCCCGCTGGCCCGGATGGGGGAGTCGTAGGGCACCAGCGCCGCCTCCCCCAGGTAGTGGGAACCCTCGTCCAGCTCAATGGAGCGGCGCAGCACCTCCTCGCCCTCCCCGGCGTGCACGTCCACAATGCGCCCGCCCTTCAGCTCCAGCCAGAAGTCCTTCACCAGATTGC
The DNA here is from genome assembly GCA_910584835.1 of uncultured Oscillospiraceae bacterium. Taxonomy (GTDB): domain Bacteria; phylum Bacillota; class Clostridia; order Oscillospirales; family Oscillospiraceae; genus Enterenecus. Next base: position 34,529 of record CAJUEG010000007.1, read on the forward strand.
CGTTGAGAGCCAGGGGCAGGGCGGCGTACACCCGGCCGTCCACCCCGTCCCACCGGGGGGCGGTGAAGATCTCCTCGGTGGGCATGTTGGCCACAAACTCCACCCCGCCGGCGGATTTCTCGCTGCCCCCCGCCCAGACGTGGTTGTCCGGCAGGCGGACGGTGAGGTCGGTTCCCAGAGAGTTTTTATAGTGGAGGGAGGCAAACCGGCAGTCGTTGAGGGTTTTGGCCCGGCGGGCGGCGGCCGCCACGTGCTCCCGCCACCGCTCCACCCCCTTCCCGTCCCCGGTGATGCGGCACACGGAGAAGATGGCGTCCCACAGCGCGTCCACGGCCTCCTCCTCCTTCTTGCCCGGGAAGGCCTTCTCCGCCCAGGCCAGGGTGGGGAACGCCCCCACGCACCACTGGAATTTCCCGGCGGTCATGGCGTCGTAAAAGGGCTTGGTGGGCTCCCCGGCGGCCAGGTCGGCGGCCTGGATGCGGGCGGGGTCCACCCCCTTCAGCAGCTCCGGGTCGGAGCCGGTGAGGGACAGGTTGGGCGAGCCCTTATCCAAAAACCAGTCGAATTTGGCCTTCTGATAGCTGGGGAACTCAGAAAAGACCGCCCCGTCCGCCCGGAGGTAGCGCTGCCGGGAGACAAAATCGTCCCGCCAGTCCACCACCACCTCCCGGGCGCCCCGGTCATAGCAGGCCGACACGCACAGACGGGCCAGGGCGGCGGCGTCCAGCGAGGCGTTGATGCGGGGGGTCTGCCCCGGCTGGACGTTCAGGCCCACCTCCACCAGCAGGCGGGCATATTCGTTGAGCTTGGCCTCAAAATTTGGAATCATTTTTATGTTCTCCTTTACTGTTGGCCGCCGCCCTTCCACCGGCGGCAGTCCTCCGCCGCCGAAAGCAGCGTCTCATCCTCCACGTCCGGCGGGAAAAACAGGGCGGCGTTCACGGTCTGCTCCGTGCTCTCCATGATGCGTCCGGCAATGCCGGCCATATCCATTCCGGCCAGGTAGAAGTCCAGCAGGTAGTCCTCGGCGCCGTAGACCTCCAGGCCCTCCGGGAGCGCCCCCCAGTCGAAGGCCAGGGCCGCGGCCCGCGGGAGCTGGAACTCCAGCCAGCAGCCGTCCAGGTCCAGCCCGATCTCGCATAAACCGGCAGCCTCCACCACCGGGATGGGGAATTCCTCGGTCAGGTATGCGCCGTCCACCCGGACGGAGTGATTGGCATACCAGCCCCACGACGCCTCCACCCCTTTTTTGGCCAGCGCCCGGGTCAGGCGGCATGCCCTGCCCTGCAGGGGGGCGTAAATCTGGTTCAGCTGCTGGAACAGGGCCTTATCCATGGGCCCGCCTCCTCCTGCGCTGGGCAGTTTGCCGGAAAATACCAGCTCCGCCCGACGATATATGGAAATTATACCATATTGGATTTCAAAACACAATTCCATTTGCATTTTTTTCTGGCCCGCTGTATAATGTGGATTAGTTTAATGAGGTAAAGGAGCAAAGCCTATGCTGACCACCGTCATTCCCCACGGGTACGCCCCCCTGCTCAACCTGTACGACACCCAGAAGGCCATCGGCCTTTTGAAGCGGCTGTTTGAGGACGATCTGGGCGGCTCGCTGAACCTGCGCCGGGTGTCCGCCCCCCTGTTTGTGGAGGCGTCCACCGGCCTGAACGACGACCTCAACGGCGTGGAGCGCCCGGTATCCTTCGACGTGCCCGACGCGGGGCGGGAGGCCCAGGTGGTCCACTCCCTGGCCAAGTGGAAGCGCATGGCCCTCCACCGCTACCAATTCTCGGTGGGCGAGGGGCTGTACACCGATATGAACGCCATCCGCCGGGACGAGGAGCTGGACAACCTCCACTCCGTCTATGTGGATCAGTGGGACTGGGAGAAGGTCATCGCCCCCCGGGACCGCAATATAGACTACTTACAGGCCACGGTGCGCACCATCGTAGCCGCCCTGGCCAGCACCCAGGCCACCCTGCGCTCGGTGTACCCCCAGCTCACCGCCCTGCCCCTCATCGACCGGGAGGTGTCCTTCGTCACAGCCCAGGAGCTGGAAGACCGGTGGCCCGCGCTGTCCCCCAAGGAGCGCGAGGACGCCTGGACCCGGGACCACCCCACCACCTTCGTCATGGGCATCGGCGGGGCGCTGAAGTCGGGAAAGCCCCACGACGGCCGGGCCCCGGACTACGACGACTGGGGCCTCAACGGGGATATCCTGCTGTACAATCCCCTGCTGGGCCGCGCGTTCGAGATTTCCTCCATGGGCATCCGGGTGAGCCCGGAGTCGCTGGACGAGCAGCTCACCATCGCCAGGTGCGGCCACCGGCGGGAGCTGCCCTTCCACCGGGCGCTGCTGGCGGGGGAGCTGCCCCTCACCATCGGCGGCGGCATCGGCCAGAGCCGGGTGTCCATGTACCTGCTGGGCAAGGCCCACATCGGGGAGGTCCAGGCATCCATCTGGGACCCCCGGACCATCGCGGCCTGCAAAGAGGCGGGCGTGATCCTGCTGTAAAGGGGGGTAGGCATATGGACGAACGCAAGGGCAATTTTAACGCCGGGAGCGCGGCAAAGGCGGGCATCAGCTTTGGCAGCGCCCTGGCCATGGTCATCAGCTACACCACCTGGGGCTCCGTGTTCTGGGCCATCGTCCACGGGCTGATGAGCTGGGTGTATGTGATCTATTTTGTATTGAGATATTGATGAGAAAGCAGCCCCGCGCCGCGGCGCGGGGCTGCTCTTTATGTCTCGTCCGCCTCTAAATGATAGCCCAGCCGCCGCACCGCCTCGATGCGCACGTTGGAGCCGATGCTGGCCAGCTTCTTGCGCAGAAACCCCACGTACACCTCCACGTGGTTCTCCACCGCGTTGGAGTCGTATCCCCACACCCGGGCCAGGATGGCCTCCTTGGACAGGTTGCGGCCCTTTGCCTGCATCAGGCAGCGCATTACCTCCAGCTCCCGGGCGGACAGCCGCACCCACTTCTCCCCGCAGGCCAGGGTGGAGCTGTCCAGGTCCAGCGCCGTGTTGCCGAAGGTAAGCTGATCCGTCTGCCCTCCCTGTCGGCGGAGGAGCGCCCCCACACAGGCCAGCAGCTCCCGGGTGTCGAAGGGCTTGGCCAGGTAGTAGTCCGCCCCGGCGTTGAGCCCCTCCACCCGGTCCTCCAATTCAGAACGGGCGGTGAGCATGAGAATGGGGACAGCACACTTTTGGGCCCGGAGCTGCCGGGCCGCCTGCCTGCCGTCCATCACCGGGAGCATCACGTCCAGAATGATGAGGTCGTACACCCCCAACAGGGCGTACTGCACCCCCTCCTCGCCGTCGTAAACGGCCTCCACCTGATAGCCCCGGTCCTCCAGCAGCGCCCGGAGAGAGTCGCTCAGCGGCCGGTCATCCTCCACAATGAGAATTTTCACGGCGGCCCCTCCCCTCTGGTTTTGTCTGAGGAAATTATATCAGCTGCCGCCGGAAAAGAAAAGGCGCCGGCGGGATTTTTTTGCCCACTCCCGTCAAAAGGGCAGCAGCCCCAGGTGCTCCAGCAGAATTTTCAGCCCGATAAGCACCAGCACCACCCCGCCCAACAGCTCCGCCTTGGACTTGTAGCGGGTGCCGAACACATTGCCCACCTTCACCCCTACGGCGGAGATGACAAAGGTGCACACCCCGATGAGGGTGACGGCCGGGAGGATGTCCACCCGGAGGAAGGCGAAGGTGACCCCCACCGCCAGCGCGTCGATGGAGGTGGCCACCGCCAGCACCAGCATGGTCAGGGGCGCCAGGGAGGGGTCGCAGTCCTCCTCGCCGTGCCCCAGCGACTCCCGGATCATATTGCCGCCGATGAAGGCCAGCAGCACAAAGGCGATCCAGTGGTCCACCTCGGCGATCATGTCCGCGAAGGCCGCCCCCAGCAGCCAGCCGATCAGCGGCATCAGCGCCTGGAACGCCCCAAACCACAGCCCCACGATGACGGCGTGGCGGGGCATCAGCGCCCGGATGGACAGCCCCTTGCAGACGGACACCGCGAAGGCGTCCATGGACAGGCCCACGGCCAGGGTAAACAGAGCGGCAAATCCCATGATACATCATCCCTTCTCTTTTTTTGAGGGTATGCGGGGAAATAAAAAAAGAGACCATACCCGCATACGCGGATAAGTCTCATCGTCTCGTCGGCACAAACTTCGCCCACTCGCTTCCGGCTTTGCCGAAAGCTCGTCCGCTCCGCTGTGCCTCCTCTCCCCGCATCGTCGAAGCAAAGTCCGCTCAATTCCGCTTCCTTGCTTCTTCTCTCCCCACGAAAGCTGAACGCCGCTTTCGCGGGGACCCCATTGCGATTGGCTGCGGGGACCCCTTATGCCCGGCCAGGCAGTCAAACCGCCAGTATGTTGACCGGGCCGCGGCTTTCGCCGCCGACTACTCCCTTATCAGTGGGCGTATTTTACTACTCCGCCCGCCGGTTAGTCAACCACAACCTGCGAAATGCGGCTGTTTTTTCCATTTTCGAGGGGAAAAAAACTGATCTTTTGAATAAACCTTGAATTTTGTCCGGGAGCGGTTGCGTTTCCCGCCGGAAAAGTATAAGATATTGAAAGACAGAACTATGACAGCGCCCCGCCGGTTCAGGCGGGCGGACGGAGGGACCTCATGAGCTACATATCTTTTGAAAATGTGAAAAAAGAGTATCGGATGGGGGAAATCACCATCAAGGCGGTGGACGGGGTGGACTTTACCGTGGACAAGGGGGAGTTCACCATCATTGTGGGCCCCTCCGGCGCGGGCAAAACCACCGTTCTCAATATGCTGGGCGGCATGGATGCCTGCTCCGGCGGCACCATCACCGTGGACGGCGCCCGGGTCAGCGACTACAACGCCAAGCAGCTCACCGCCTACCGGCGGCACGACATCGGCTTTGTGTTTCAGTTCTACAACCTGGTGCAGAACCTCACCGCCCTGGAAAACGTGGAGCTGGCCGCCCAGATCTGCCGGGACCCCCTGGACGCGAAGGACGTGCTGGTCCACGTGGGGCTGGGGGACCGGCTGGACAATTTTCCCGCCCAGCTGTCCGGCGGCGAGCAGCAGCGGGTGGCCATCGCCCGGGCCCTGGCCAAAAACCCCAAGCTGCTGCTGTGCGACGAGCCCACCGGCGCGCTGGACTACGTGACGGGCAAGGCCATTTTGAAGCTGCTCCAGGATACCTGCCGCCAGGAGGGGATGACCGTCATCGTCATCACCCACAACACCGCCCTCACCCCCATGGCGGACAAGGTCATCCACATCAAGAGCGGCCGGGTGGCGGCGGTGGAGCGCAACGCCCACCCCACCCCCGTGGAGGAGATTGAATGGTAACGCGGAAAAACCATCTGAACACCGACGCCATCCGGGAGATCCGGGGCACCATGAACCGCTTTTTGTCCATTCTGGTTCTGGCGGCGCTGGCGGTGGCCTTTCTGTCCGGCCTGCGCACCGCCGCGCCGGACATGCAGTACACCGCCGACAACTACTATGACCGCACCCATCTGATGGACGGCTATGTGCTGTCCACCCTGGGATTGACGGACGAGGACCTGGACGCCCTGGCCCAAGCGGAGGGCATCGAGGCGGTGGAGGGCTGCCGGGATCTGGACGCGGTGGCCATTGACCGCATCGTCAACGTGCGCTCCCTTCCGGAAAAGCTCAACCTGCTGGAGATAAAGGAGGGCCGCCTGCCCCAGGCGGCCGATGAGTGCGTCACCGAGAATCTGCTGCTGGTGAAGCTGGGCCTCCAGGTGGGGGACACGCTGGAGTTCACCCTGGAGGAGGACAGCGAGGGGGACCTGGCGCGCACCGCCTATACCATCGTGGGAACGGTCAATTCCCCGCTATACGTGGGGCTGGACCGGGGGACCTCCTCCCTGGGCAGCGGTTCGGTGGACGCCTTTGTCTATGTGCCGGGGGAAAACTTCACCTTTGAGCATTACACCTGCGCCTACTTCACCGGGGAGGGCCTGGCCGCCCTGAACTCCTACGGGGACGAGTACGAGGACAAAATCGACGCGCTGGTGGACAGCCTGGACACCCTGGCCGAGGAGCGCTCACAGGCCCGGTACGACTCCCTCATCGGGGATGCCCAGGCGGAGCTGGACGACGCCCGGAAGGAGTTCGAGGACGCCAAGGCGGACGCGGAGAAGGAGCTGGCCGACGCCCGGCAGGAGCTCCAGGACGCCCGGCAGGAGCTGGACGACGGCTGGGCGGACTACCGCGACGGGGAGGACACCCTGGAGCGGGAGACCGCCGACGCCCAGAAAAAGCTGGACGACGCCCTGGCCGAGCTGCGGCAGGGCGAGGCCGACCTGGCCGACGGGCGGCTGGAGTACGAAAACGGGCTGGCCGAATATGAGGACGGCAAAAAGAAGTATGAGGACGGCCTGGCGGAATACGAGGACGGCAAAAAGAAATATGAGAACGCCCTGAAGAAGTTCGAGGACGGAAAGAAGAAGTATGAGGACGGCCGTCAGGAATATGAAGACGGGCTGGCCCAGTACAAGCGGGGCTTGGCGAAATATCAGAGCGGGCAAAGCGAGCTGTCGGCCGGCTGGGCCCAGTACAACCAGGGGAAGGCCCAGCTGGAGAAGCAGGCGGCTGACGCCGAGGCCGCGGCCCGTGCAAAAATGGCGGAGCTGACGCGGCAACTCGCAGCCAACGAGATAACCAAGGCGGAGTTTGACGCGGCGGTAGCCCAGATGGAGGAGGAAGCAAAAGCCGGCCAGGCGCAGCTGGAAGCGGCCAGGGCCCAGCTTGACGCGGCCAAGCGGGAGCTTGACGCCGGGGAGGCGGCGCTGGACGACGCCGGCCAAGAGTTGGGCGCGGCCCAGGCGGAACTGGATGAAGCCAAGGCAGAATTGGACGGCGCCAAGGCGGAGCTGGACCAAGGCCAAAAAGAACTGGACGACGCCAAGGCGGAGCTGGACGAGGCCGCGCAGGAGCTGGCGGACGCCAAAGCCGAACTGGACGACGCCAAAAAGGAGCTGGACGACGCCCTGGCTGAGCTGAGGCAGGCGGAGATTGACCTTCAGGACGGCTGGGACGAGTATAACAAGGGCGTGCGGGAGCTTCGGGACGCCCGGAGAGACGGCCGGCAGGAGCTGGACGACGCCCTGGCCGAGCTCAACGACGGCGAGAAGGAATACGCCGACGGGCTGGCGGAATACGAGGACGGCAAAAAAGAGGCGGACGAGGAGATCGCCGACGCCCAGAAAAAGCTGGACGACGCCCAGGACGAGCTGGACGACGTGGAGGAGTGCGAGTGGTACGTCCTCAGCCGGTTCACCAACGCGGGCATCGTGGGCTACTCCCAGGACTCCGACCGGGTGAGCAACCTGGCCAACGTGTTCCCGGTGATTTTCTTCCTGGTGGCGGCGCTGGCCTGCCTGACCACCATGACCCGGATGGTGGAGGAGCAGCGCACTCAGATCGGCTCGCTCAAGGCCATGGGCTTCTCCCGCCTTGCCATATCCAAAAAGTACATCGGCTACGCCTTCTCCGCCAGCCTGGTGGGCGGGATTTTAGGGCTGGCCCTGGGATGCACCCTCATCCCCCTGGTCATCGCCAACGCCTTCAACATCATGTACGCCATCCCTGCCCTGGAGTTCAAGCCCCAGCTGGGGCTGTACTTCGGCGCGGTGCTGGCGGCGGTGGCGTGCACCACCGGGGCGGCGCTGTGGGCCTGCCTGTCCACGCTGATGGCCACCCCCGCCAACCTGATGCGCCCCCGGGCACCCAAGGCGGGCAAGCGGGTGTTTTTGGAGTACATCCGCCCCCTCTGGAGGCGGCTCACCTTCACCTGGAAGGTGACCATGCGCAACCTGTTCCGCTACCAGCGGCGGTTCTGGATGACGGTGATCGGCATCGGCGGCTGCACCGCCCTTATCGTCACCGGCTTCGGGCTCCACGAGTCCATCTTCTCCATTCTGGACCAGCAGTTTGACCACGTGTTCCTCTACGACGCCACCCTGGGCCTGAACAAGCACGCCGGGGAGGACAAGCTGGCCGAGGTGGAGCGGTATCTCGACGGCAGCCCCTGGGTGGAGGACTATCTGCTCACCAGCTCCACCGCCCTGGAGGCGTCCTCCGACGGCCCGGCGCAGAACGTCTACCTGTTCGCCGTGGACGACCAGGAGCGCTTCAATCAGTTCATCCGGCTGGGCCACCGCCTGGACGACGAGCCGGTGGTGCTGCCGGAGGACGGCGTGGTCATCACGGAGAAGCTGTCCGAGCTGCTGGAGGTGCCGGTGGGCGGCACCATCATCCTGGACGACGACGGCAGGCGGGTGGAGGCCCGGGTGGACGACATCGCGGAGAACTACGTCTCCCACTATGTCTATCTGTCCGACGCCTGCTACCGGACGCTGTTCGGCGAGGAGGCGGAGCGCAACGAGATGCTGCTGCGCTACGCCGATGGCGCTGGCGAGGCGGAGTCGGACACCGTGTCCGCCGATCTGATGGCCATGAACGGGGTGGACTCCTACTCCTACATCGCCACTCTGCGGGACAATTTCACCGACAGCATGGAGGCTATCGACTACGCCGTGGTCATCATCATCACCGCCGCCGCGGCCCTGGCCTTCGTGGTGCTCTACAACCTGACCAACATCAACATCACCGAACGGGTGCGGGAGCTGGCCACCTTGAAGGTGCTGGGCTTCTTCGACCGGGAGGTCACCGCCTACGTCTACCGGGAAAACCTGTTCCTCACCCTGTTCGGCATCGTGCTGGGCCTGGTGATGGGCCGGTTCCTCCACGCATGGATGGTGCTGACGGTGGAGGTGGAGATGGTCATGTTCGGCCGGACGGCGCCCCCCTACGCCTATTGGCTGGCGGCGGGGCTGACGGTGGTGTTCTCCATCGCGGTAAATATCGCCGCCCATTACAAACTGAAAAAGGTGGACATGGTGGAGAGCCTGAAAACGGTGGAATAATCCGTCTTCCCTCCCCGTTCGCAAAAAGAGCAGCCCCGCGGCGCGGGGCTGCTCTTCCGTCTATGGGGCGGCGTCCTCATCCCTGCCGGGCAGCTGTTCCGGCGGCTGCGGGTCGTCCTGGGCGAATATGGCGAACAGGTCCTCCTCCATGAGCACCGGGCGGCGGCGCTTCACCAGCGCAGTGAGGATGGGGTAGAGCACGATGGCCACCAGCCCCCCGGAGAAGCCGTTGTTGTACAGGTTCATCCCCTCCAGCGGAAGCCCGGCCTGGAGCACCACCGAGGAGTGAATCAGCCCCGCCAGCACCCCGAAGGGCCAGCCGAACACCCCCGCGAAGGGGGCCAGTGTGGTGCCGAACAGGCCCGCCAGCTGCAGACCGCTGTTGTTCACGTCCACGTGGTTGAGCAGGCTGCCCAGCAGCACCCCCGCCATGACGGGGACGATATTGAAGGCGTGCTTGCCGTAGCCGGAGAAGCCGATGATGGTGAAGATGGCGCCGATGGTGGCCCCGTTGAGGTCGCCGCCGGTGAACACGACATACCCGGTGGCGATCAGGCCGTTCACCCCCATATTCACCAGCACCGGGCCAGGGCTGAAGGTGCGCACGTAATCGCTGGGCGCCCGGCCGGAGGTATGCAGCAGCATCCAGTACTTTTTCAGCACCGGCCTGGGCCCCCGTGCCAGCCCCGCCAGGATGAACGCGGCGCACACCGCCGCCAGCGCCGTCCCCAGCAGCGGGTTATTGCCCCTGGACCAGTAGTGGGCCGCGGCGGGGGCCAGGCCGAAGGCCTTGAAGGCGGGCACCATCATCATGGCCACCAGCCCGCAGGAGAACCCCAGGCTGTACAGGTTCATCCCGTTCTGCACCCGGTGGGCGTGCTCCGCCACGGGGGGCATCACAAAGCCGATGAGCAGTCCCGCCGCCACCCCCAGCCAGGGGTGGAACCGCACCGCCATAAAGCTCACCACCGGCGACAGGGCGGTGGTCCGCAGCGCCACATTTACGTGGCGGGAGAGCTTTTCCTTCTGCATCAGCGCATACAGCGCCGTTCCCGCCAGGATAGGCCAGATGTTGGCGATGTTCTTGCCGAACAGGGCGAAGCCGGACATCAGGCCGATGGTGACCATGGTGGCCCCGTTGGGCGTTTCATCCAGCAGCCAGAGGATCGCCACACTGATGAGGGTCACCAGCCCCGCGTTGACAAAGGCCGCCCCCATCCCCGCCACGGCGATGTAGTCGGTGATGAGCACATCCTCCATGGTGACGATGGTATACAGGCCGGACAAAATCCGCTCCGGCGGCTCCTGGCACAGCCCGAACAGGATCAGCGCCAGACCAAGCAGGGCGGAGACGGGCATCAAGGCGCCGTTGCGCCGGCGGGCGGTCAGTTGGCTCATGGGCGGTCCTCTCTTTCTTTGTCAGCGTGTCCTGAAAACCGGCTCAGAATCCCACCAGCGGGGCCTCCCCGGTGTCCTCGCCTGGCTCAATGGCCCGGATCACAATGTCGTAGCTGCAGCTGTCGTTGACCACCACCGTCACCCGGTCCCCCACCCGGCGGCCCAGCACCGCCCTGCCCACCGGGGACTCCTTGCTGATGCGGTTTTTCAGCGCGTCCTGCCGCATGGTGGTGACGATCTGACAGGTGACCTCCTCGTCGTCCTCCTCCACATAGAAGGTCACCTTGTCATACAGCCCCACCGTACCGTCCTTGCCCTCTTCGGAGATGATCACCGCCGTCTTGATCATATTCTCCAGGTAGCGGCACCGGCTGTCGTTTCGGTTTTTGTCCCGCTTGGCGGCCTTGTATTCAAAATTTTCGCTCAGGTCTCCAAAGGCCCGGGCGGTCTTCACGTCCTCGATGAGCTTGGGTCGCAGCACGCCGCGGCGGTACTCCAGCTCCTGGCGCATCAGTTCAATATCCTTTTGGGTCAGCTCGTTGTGCACGGAAATCCCTCCTTACCGTGTTAGTTTGACACAATTTCGTCCCGCCGTCAAGTGCGGTCAAAAAATATGTGCGCCCGCCCCGGCGGGCATCGCCGAAACGACGTCAAGCCCGTCAAAAAAGCGCCCTCCAAGCGGCGGGAGAAAACCGGCGCCTGTACCGCCGGGAAAACGGGGCATACTGAGCACAGCTGCAAAAAAGGAGGCGCAAGTCATGGCAAATCTCAGCGGAGGCGAAGCCGTTTCCCCCGAACACATTTACGATATGGTCATTGTAGGCGGCGGCCCGGGCGGCTATACCGCGGCGCTCTACGCCGCCAGGGCCGGACTGGACGCCGTGGTGCTGGAGCGGCTGGCCGCGGGCGGGCAGATTGCCCTCACCCAACGGGTGGACAACTACCCCGGCTTTGACCAGGGGATCGACGGCTATGCGCTGGGGGAGAACATGCGCTCAGGCGCCCAGCGCTTCGGCGCCAAGACCCGGATGGCGGAGGCAAAGTCCCTCACCCTGAGCGGCGCGGTCAAGCGGGTGGACACCGGGGAGGGGCCCCTGCTGGGCAGAACCGTCGTCCTGGCCACCGGGGCCGTCCCCCGGGAGCTGGGCATCCCCGGGGAGCGGGAGCTGGCGGGACAGGGCGTGCATTACTGCGCCGCCTGCGACGGAATGTTTTACCGGGACAAAACGGCGGCGGTGGTAGGGGGCGGCAGCAGCGCCGCGGAGGACGCGCTGCTCCTGTCCCGGGTGTGCCGCCGGGTGGTCCTGATCCACCGGCGGGATACCCTCCGGGCGGAAAAGGTCTACCACGCCCCCCTGATGGAGGCGGACAACGTGGAGTTCTGCTGGGACAGCGAGGTGGCGGAGCTGCTCCGCGGGGAGCGGCTGCAGGGGGTGCGGCTGCGGAACGTCAAAACCGGGGAGGCGCGCACGGTGGGCTGCGACGGCCTGTTTGTCAGCATCGGCAGAAAGCCGGCGTCCGAACTGGCCCGGGGGCAGCTCCGTCTGGACCCCGGGGGCTATATCCTGGCCGACGAGTCCACCCGGACGGACATCCCCGGCGTATTCGCGGTGGGCGACGTGCGCACCAAGGCCCTGCGGCAGATCATAACCGCGGCGGCCGACGGCGCGGCGGCCGTCCACTACGCCCAGGAGTATCTGGCGCAGGGCGGCCCCTCTTGAAAAGTGCGCCGGGACCGAAACCCACGGGCTTTATCATTGGAAAAAATGAAACGGAAGGCAGCCCGCGCCGCCTCCCGGCATTGGGAACCCTCGCAAGCCGCAAAGAGCAGCGCCGCCGGGCTGGGCCCGGCGGCGCTGGCATTTCCTCTCAGTTTGTCTCTTACGCTTCCTTCACGGACTTCATGAAGCCGCTGGCCACCAGCAGCACGCAGCCCACCAGCAGGCAGGCCCAGGCGGCCACGGAGACATAGAACACGCTCCAGCCCGCCTCGTTGCCGGCGTTGAAGGAAAACAGGCCGGCCACCAGCATCACCCGCTGCCCCACGGCGGCGCCGAAGGTGTAGCAGTACAGGGCGATGGCGCCCAGGATGGAGGCGCTGCCCAGCAGGTCGAAATTGCCCCAGCGGGAGGGGGCGAAGATGGCCAGGACGCACAGCGCCGCGCCCACAAAGCCCGCTGCCGCGATCATCCCGGTATTGGCCAGCGGGTTATCCACGCTGACCATGCCGCTGACGATGGTGAGGATGGTGCCCGCCAGGCCCAGGAGGGCGGCCAGGGCGGTCAGATAACCGCCGATGCTCAGTTTCTTCATTATATCCTTTCCTCCTCCTTCTTTTTGACAGAGGACAGCACATACATGACGGCGCAGGCCGCGGCCAGCACGCCGGAGCCGATCTCCAGCCCCAGGTAGGTGGCCCGCCACCAGGTCATCCGGGAACCGAAGTGGGTGGTGGCGTTATAGCGGTTCATCAGGTGGCTCTCGCTCCACGCGAAGATGTTCTTGTGCACGGCGTCCTTCAGCTTGAGCTGGAGGTTGGCGTCCCCGTCGATGAGGTGGGCGTTCAGGGGATCGCTGTACATCTGGTTGGCAAACAGGAAGCAGTTCTCCAGGGTGGTGCTGGTGTAGAAGTTGCCCTGGCCGCGGGTGTCGAAGCAGGTGGTGCCGGAGTTGAGCACGGCGGTCCACAGGTCCACGTCGTCGTAGATGTCGGTGACGGCGTAGCCGATGAATCCCCACTCGTTGGCCAGGATCTCGGTCATCAGGCCGTAGCTGGAGGTGCACTCGATGGCGCCGATCTTGGAGAAGGAGGTCATCAGGCCCCGCATGCCGGCGTCGTAGTCGGCGGTGTCGTACTTGGTGGCCTCAAAGGCGATCTGGTAGGCCCGCAGCTCCACCTCGCGGGCGCGCTGCTCGGTCATCCAGGGGGACACGCCGCCCCGCTCGGACTCCTGGTCGTTGAAGGCAAAGTGCTTGGGGGCGGCCACCAGGCCGTACTCCAGCGCGCCGATGGCAAACTCCATGGCGGCCACGCCGGACAGCACCGGGTCCTCGGAATAATACTCGCCGTTGCGGCCGTTATAGGCGTGGCGGTGGGTATTCAGGCCGGGGCCCCACAGGATGTTGATGCCGGTGAACAGGGACTCGATGCCCTCGAACTGGCCCAGCTCATACATCAGCTCCGGGTTGAAGGTGGACGCGCCCATGGGAGCGTTGGCAAACACCTCGGGGTGCCAGTTGCCGTTGGGGTCGCTTCTGGGAATGGCCCAGGGGGCGTCGGGGTCCTTGGAGGCGTTCAGGTTGACGGCGATGCCGTTGCCCGCGTTTTCCGTCATATAGGTCTCAATGGCGCCGATGGAGTCCGCGCCGGGGATGGACGGCCCGCCGAAGGAGAAGATGTACATGGCCTCCTCCAGGGTGAGCTGGTCCAGCAGCTGGTCCCACTTGGGATCGTCGTAGGGCACGCCGTACATCTCGTGGAGCTTGATGCCGCTGTCCACCCCCCACTTGATGGCGGAGGTGTCGTCGTTGGTCTTGAGCTCATAGATCTTGCCGTTGAGGGCGTCGATGAGCTCGGGATTGGTCAGGGTCATATTGTCGTAGGTCTTGGGGAAGGTGCCCGCCCAGTCGGACCGGGTCAGGTAGGTGACCTCGCCGGGCTGGTAGTAGTTCCAGTCGGAGTAGGGCAGCTGGTTGGAGATCTTGTAGCCGGTCTTGGACACGGAGAAGGCGGTCTTGGAGATGAAGCCCTCGTTCACCGCGCGCACACAGGCCTGGGCCTTGTTGCCCTGGCCCACCATCTTGGAGGCGTCCATGCCCTGGGCGGCCATGATGGCGTTCAGCGCGTCGTGGGCGCCGTTGCCCACCGCGAACCAGTAGTCGCCCGGGTCCATGATGTAGGTGCCCTTCGTGCCGTCACCGTTGTCAAAGCTCTCGTCATAGCTGGCGATGTACTGGAGGTCCACCTTGACCTCCACGGTCTGGGACTGGCCGGGGGCCAGCACGTCGGTCTTTTCAAAGTTCAGCAGCTGGATGGCGGACTTCTCCACGCCGCCCTGGGTGTAGGGGGCCTGGCCATAGATCTGCACCGGGGTCTTGCCCGCGGCGGAGCCGGTGTTGGTCACCTTCACGGAGAAGGTGGCGAAGGCGCTGGGCGCGCCGGTCTCCGGGTCGGTGGAGATCTCAAACTTGGGGGCGCCCTCCATGGCGTAGTCGAAGGTGGTGTAGCTCAGGCCGTAGCCAAAGCCGTAGGTCACCTCGTCGCCGTAATTCCAATTGCCGCTGGAGGCGTAGGCCCCCGCGGAGGAGTCGGCGCCGCCGGTCCCGGCCACGCAGTCGTAGTACCGGGTCTCGTAGTAGCGGTAGCCCACGTAGATGCCCTCCGCCTCGATGGCGTATGCGCCGGGCTTGAAGCCCAGCACGCCGCCGGTGCGGGTGATGGTGCCCTCGGTGTTGGAGTAGTACATCTTGCCCATGTTCTGCATGGCGGGGGCGGACATGTTCCGGGCGGTGAAGATATCAAACAGGCCGCCGGAGGGGCTCACCTTGCCGCTGAGGATGTCGGCCACGCCCAGCATACCGTAGCAGCCGGGGGCGCCGATCCACAAAATGGCGTCCACGTCGGGGTCGTCCTTCAAGGAGCCGATCTCCACCGAGGCGGAGCTGGACACCAGGACGATCACCTTGTCGGAGCACTCTTTGGCCAGGGCGATCATGTCGCGCTCGTTCTTGGTCAGGGAGAAGGGCTCGCCGCTCTCAAAGTCCAGGCCGTCGGCCACGCCGCCGGGCAGGTAGTCCAGCTGCTCGCAGCTGGGCCGGGCGATGACAACGATGGCCGCGTCGCCGTACTGGGCGAAGCTGGACTTGAAGCCGGAATTGACCCCCTCGATCTCACTGATCGAGGGCTCGCCGGGGTCGTAGACCTCGGCGGCGGGCTCGTTCTCGTAGTGCACATAGGTCTCGCCCAGCTTGTCGTAGATGTCGATCATGGTCTGGTTCAGGTTGAAGCCCGCGCCGTCGAAGTCGAACTCGTCGCCGCTCCAGCCGTCCACGGTGGGGGAGTTGGCCGCGCCGCGGGAACCCACCGTCCAGGCGATGGTGTTGGCAAAGTCGGTCCTGCTCTTGCTCAGCGCCTGCTCCAGGCTGATGT
This sequence comes from uncultured Oscillospiraceae bacterium, assembly GCA_910584835.1. Lineage (GTDB taxonomy): Bacteria > Bacillota > Clostridia > Oscillospirales > Oscillospiraceae > Enterenecus. Next base: position 50,027 of record CAJUEG010000007.1, read on the forward strand.
AGCCGCCGAACGCCTTGACGCCGAAGCTGGAGCCCAGCAGGTTGCTGTGGGAGCGGATGCCGAACAGGGTCACGTTGGACCCGGAGCCCAGCGGCAGCGCGCCGTTGTTCTTCAGCAGGACGCTGCCCTCCGCCGCCTCCCGGCGGCCCAGGTCGATGGCCGCCTCAATGAGGGCGTGGGAGTTGCCTGTGCCGTCGGCGTTCAGGAACTCCTCCGGGGGGGTGTATTTGTCATAGAGCGGATTGTTGGCGTCGTGTTCCGAAATGAACCCCGAACTGATGGTGCCCAGGGCGGTGTCGATGGTGCCGGCGTTGGCCTCCAGGATATTGCCCAGCAGCATGGACACGCACAGCACCAGCACCAGCAGAGCGGTCAGGCCCCGCCACAGGCCGCGTTTTGTTCTGGCAAGCATGTTTTTCACTTCTCCTCCTCACAAAATCGTACCGATGGGCGTTCCCCTCCGGCGGACCCCACGGGTTTGAGCAGCCAAAAACGCGGCGTCGGGGGCGCGGGTCCCTCCTTTCCTGGAATCGCGGGCGCCGCCGGGCGGAGGCCGCACATCGGCCATACGAATCAACTGATTCTGCCGCTATTATATCCGGGCCAATGTCGATTGTCAACAGAAACCTGTTTCTTTTGCCGGCTTTGTTGTGAAAAGTCACAACACCATTGACAGGGCCGCGGGATTGGTGTTAGGATAGGGACAATGATGTATCGCTGCGGAGGGGCAACTATGACGGACCGGCATCTTTCGACCCGTGAGCGCATTTTGAGCGCCGCTGAAAAGCTCTTTGCGGAGAAGGGCTACAAGGAGACCACCACCCGGGAGATCGTGCGGGAGGCGCAGGCCAGCCTGTCCTCTCTGCAGGCCCATTTCCAGGGGAAGGAAAATGTCTATTTCGAGGTCAGATGCCGGGCCATCGAGGAGCTCTATCAGTTTATGCGGCCCAGCCTGGACGAGGTGGCGTATATGGACAGCCGGGGCCTGCTGCATGGGGAGACGGCGTGGAACCTCCTGTATGAGCTGCTGTCAAAGTACGCCGAGTGGTGCTTCGACCCCAAAAACCGGCACGCCATCACGCTTATTGGACGGGAGCTGCTGGACGGCGCCCCCGTCCAGGGCCTCCCAGAGGAGAAGGTGGAGAGCAGCTTTGCCGCCATGCGGCTGCTCTGCCGCCGGTATATGGGCGTCGAGGAGGAGGACTGGACGGTGCTGGTCGGGCACACCGTCTTCTCCATCATGATGGGCATGTCCCGCACCAGCTACCGGGATACCCGCCCCGAGGCGGTTCATTTTAAGCTCCCCCAAAGCCAGGAGCAGGTTAAATATCAGGTGAAAAATTATATTCTGCTCACCCTCCGGGCCTATCTGGATATCCAGAAAGCGGCGCTCCAGGAAAACGCGGCCCCTTCACCGCGGGTGGATACAATTGAACCAGGATAATTTTCCGCCAAACTTTGTTCCATCCTGAACAGGCTGTAAAAAACACCCAATTTTGTGAAAAGCGCACATGAATTTATAAAAACTGCCTCGATTTATGTTGACAACAGACAGAAGTGTTATTATAATGATGGGGAATCATTTGATTCTTTATACGCAAATGGGGGGCGTGGGAGGATGAACTTCAGGGCAACAATCAATTTAAACGCGGGCTGGACCTTCAGGGGGCCGGACGGGGGGTGTGCGGCGGTGGACGTGCCCCACACCTGGAACGCCGTCGACGGTCAGGACGGCGGCAACGACTACTGGCGGGGGACGTGCGTGTATGAAAAGGGCTTCCCCAAGCCGGAATTCGGCCCGGACCAGCGGGTGTACCTGGAATTCCGGGGGGTGAACGCCTCCGCCAGGGTGGAGCTGAACGGAAAAGAGGCAGGCGCCCACGACGGCGGCTACTCCACCTTCCGCTGGGACGTGACGGACATGCTCCAGGAGGAAAACCGCCTCACCGTCCACGTGGACAACAGCGTCAACGACCGGGTGTACCCCCAGAAGGCGGACTTCACCTTTTACGGGGGCATCTACCGGGACGTGCTGCTGCTCATCGTGCCCAAGGACCACTTCGAGCTGGACTACTGCGGCGGCGAGGGGCTGAAAATCACCTCCGGCGTGGACGGGAAGGACGGCCGGGTGCGGGTGGAGACCTTCCACAAGGTGGAGGGCGCCCAGGTGCGGGTGAAGCTGACGGACGCCGCCGGAAAGACGGTGGCCGTCGGCACCGGGACGGACATCACCCTGGCGGTGGCCAACGTGCGGCTGTGGGACGGGGTGCGGGACCCGTACCTCTACACCTGCGAGGTGACGCTGGTGGCAGGCGGCGCGGAGGTGGACCGGGTGTCCGCCCGGTTCGGCGTGCGCACCTTCCGCGTGGACCCGGAAAAGGGCTTCTTCCTCAACGGGCGCAGCTATCCCCTGCGGGGCGTCAGCCGCCATCAGGACTGGAAGGGGCTGGGCAACGCCCTGACAAAGGAGCACCACAACGCCGACATGGCGCTGATCCGGGAGATGGGGGCCAACACCATCCGGCTGGCCCACTACCAGCACGACCAGTACTTTTACGACCTGTGCGATCAGTACGGCATGGTGGTGTGGGCGGAAATTCCATACATCTCGGAGCACATGCCCAACGGCCGGGAGAACACCCTGTCCCAGGCCAGGGAGCTGGTGGTCCAGAACTACAACCACCCGTCCATCGTGGTGTGGGGGGTATCCAACGAGATCACCATCTCCACCAAGGACAAAAAGGACATGCTGGACAACCACCGGGTTTTGAACGACCTGTACCATGAGCTGGACCCCAGCCGCCTGACCACCCTGGCGTGCTACGCCATGTGCGGGCCCTTCAACCGCTCGGCCCATATCACGGACGTGGTAAGCTGGAATCTGTACCTGGGCTGGTATGTGCCGGGGCTGTTTTTGAACGACCTGTGGATGGGCTTCTTCCACCTGCGCTATCCCAAGCGCCCGCTGGGCTACTCGGAGTACGGCTGCGAGGCCATGCCCAACCTGCACTCGTCCAAGCCCCGGCGGGGGGACCACACGGAGGAGTATCAGTGCGTGTACCACGAGTACATGCTGGAGTGCTTCGCCCGGCACCCGTACCTGTGGGCCACCCACGTGTGGAATATGTTTGACTTCGCCGCCGACGCCAGGGACCAGGGGGGCGAACCGGGGATGAACCACAAGGGGCTGGTGACCTTTGACCGAAAGACGAAGAAAGACAGCTTTTATCTGTACAAGGCGTGGTGGAGCGAGGAGCCGTTTGTCCACATCTGCGGCAGCCGGTACGTGGACCGGGCGGAGGACGTGACCACGGTGAAGGTGTACTCCAACCAGGAGAAGGTGGCCCTGTACGCCAACGGAGAGCTGGTGGAGGAGAAAACCGGCGGCAGGGTATTTACGTTCCAGGTGCCTCTGGAGGGCGCGGTGGAGCTGGAGGCGGAGGCGGGCCGGTGTACGGACCGGTGCCTCATCCGCCACGCGGACGCGCCCAACCCGGCCTATCAGCTTCAGGGCAAGAGTTCCAACAGCGCGAACTGGGTGTAACAAAGAAGCGCGGAGAAGCGGACAGTGAGAGAGCTTGGAGCGGAGCGAAGGCAAAAGCCCCAGGCCCGCGCAGCGGGACTGGGTTTTGCCTGAGTCGCAGCGAAAGCGATCGAACGTCCTGGCCGCTTCGCAGCGTGACAACGATAAGGAGGAGAGTCCATGAGCCAAGAACCCAACACCACCCTGAACCGGGCAAAGCCATACCAATTGGTGCTGTTTCCCCTGAATAACGGCGCCACCAACGTGTATTTTGTCCTGATTTTGTCCTATGTGGCCCAGTTCGGCTCCAGCATCCTGAAGCTGGGCATGTTCGCCTCCATTATGGTGACGGTGATGCGGGTGGCCGACGCCGTCACCGACCCCGTCATCGGGGCTATGATGGACCGCACCAGCACCAGAATCGGCAAGTTCCGGCCCTTCATGATCCTGGGCAGCGCCGTCATGGCGGTGAGCGTGGTCTGCCTGTATATCCTGACCCCGCTGATCCCCGAGACCATGATGTGGCTGCGCTATGTGGCCTTCGTGGTGGTGTACTTCGTCTGGGTCATCGGCTACACCTTCCAGACCTCCTGCACCCGCGCCGGCCAGACCGTGCTCACCAACGACCCCAACCAGCGGCCCATGTTCACCATCTTCAACACCGTGGGCTCCCTGCTGGGCATGGGCGTGATGCAGTTCATGATCCCGCTGGTCAAGGGGATGTACGACGTGAAGGACGCAGCGGGCAATGTCATTGTCTCCGGCTACTCCGACCCCACGGTGTTCCGCATCATCACCCCCATCGGCATCGCCATCTCCGTATTCCTCACCATCCTGGCCATCATCGGCATCGCCGAGAAGGACAACCCCAAGTATTACGGCATCGGCGGGGACAAACAGGAGAAGGTGAAGATGTCCGAGTACCTGGAGATCATCCGGGACAACAAGCCCATGCAGCGGCTGATGGTGGCGGGCGCCGGGTGCAAGCTGGCCCTGGCCATCGCCACCAACACCACCGTTCTGCTGGCGCTGTACGGCATTTTGATGGGCAATTACAACTCCCTTTACCTGCCCATGATGGTGCTGGGCTATGTGTGCGCCGTCCCCTTCTTCCTGCTGTCCATGCGCACCTCCCAGAAGCTGGGCCAGCGGGCCTCCCTGATCCGCTACGTGTCCGTGGCCCTCATCTGCTACGTGGGCGTGCTGGCGCTGCTGCTGTTCAGCGACCACGGCGATCCGGCCTTTATGCTGTCTTTCCCCTTCCAGGGCGGCGGGGCCATCAACCTGTACACCATTCTGTTCATCGTGTTCTTCGGCATCGGCTATGGGGCCTATTACGCCACAGCGGATATGCCCATCCCCATGGTGGCCGACTGCTCCGACTACGAGACCTACCGCTCCGGCAAATATATCCCCGGCATTATGGGCACCCTGTTCTCCCTGGTGGATAAGCTGGTGTCCTCCCTGGCCCAGACCCTGGTGGCGTTCATCTTCCTCATCTGCGCGGGGCTCAGCGACCTGCCCACCGACAGCACTCCCTACTCCGGGGGCATCAAGGTGGCGGTGATCGTCATGTTCTGTATCATCCCCATGCTGGCCTGGGCGGCCACCCTCATCGCCATGAAGGGCTACGCCCTGACAGGCGAGAAGATGAAGACCATTCAGGCGGTGAACGCCGCCCGGAAGGAGGCGGTGGCCCAGGGCATGAGCCTGGAGCAGGCTATGAAATCCATTACCGACGACACCGTAAAGACGGCGTAAAAGGAGAGAGCATATATGAAAATGACCTGGCGCTGGTACGGCGAGGGCAACGATCAGATCAAGCTCAG
>CAJUEG010000008.1 GCA_910584835.1 uncultured Oscillospiraceae bacterium
TGTTGCGCAGGTCCTCGGTGGAGCGGTGGATGTGGGTGAAGCGGTTGATGCGCTCCCCGGTGTCGGGGGAGACCACGGTCATCAGGTCCTGGTACTCAGGCATCTGGGCCAGGTCATAGGTCATGCGGACGGAGTTCAGCGAGGGACGGAGGATGGGATTGTTGGTGGGGTCCTCCACCTTCTTGCCGAACATATAGATCTCCATCGGGATTTTGCGGATGCTTTCGATGTACTGCTCGCCGGTCATGAGTGCCATGATAGATAACTTCCTTTCAAGCGTAAAAATGGATGGTCAGATGCTGACGACCATGTGGGAGATGGTGAAGGTCAAAACGATGAGCGCGGTAAGGATGCCGCCCAGCCAGACCGAGCCGGTCTTCTTGGCGCAGATCCGGCTTATCACGGCGGTGATGGGCAGGATGAACAGCAGGCCGAAGAGCATGATGCCGGCCAGGGCCGTGGGGAACGACATCCCGACGGCGGAAATCCACTGCGCGGAGGTGGTCCCGGGGATGTACTGGATGCCCCGCACGCCGGTGGCGAACAGCTTGCCGTAGTCATAGGCGAACATCACCGCCAGGCCGCCGCAGGAGACCAGGGCGATCAGAAGGTAATTGACCCAGGCGGGGGCGCCGTTGATGCGGGTCAGCGAGTTGTAGATGACCCCCACCAGCAGGAAGAACAGCAGCCATACCGGCAGGTATTTGAAGAAGGCCACCCAGTGCTCGGCGTTCATGGGCATGATGTTGAACTTGAAGAAGGAGAAGCAGGTCCCCGAGAAGGCGTGGCAGAGGTAGACCACCGCGTACACGCCGAGGAAGGAGACCGCCGCCAGCAGCAGGCTCTTGAGGATTTGGGCCGCCGGCAGCTTCAGGCCGGTGTTCTCAAAGCCGAAGCCGCTCCTTTTGGCGATGAGGAAGAACACCAGGAGGTAGAGCGCCAGGAAGATCACGCCCGTCACGCAGTTGAACAGCATGAGGGAGTTCATGGGGGCCATGTTGAAGAAGCCGTTGGGCATAAATTTGGTCAGGAACTTGAACCACTGGGGCTGCATGTAGTAGGGATATCCGATGAGCCAGTAGTAGAGCAGAGGCGCGGGAAGCAGGAACAGGATGTACAAAGCGGCGTACTTGAGCGCGCCCTTCCCGTCCTTCACGTCGGTCATGGACCGGGGCTCCGGCCGGACGATGGTGGCGAAGAAAGGCACCTGGAGCAGGGTCAGCGCCAGCGCCACAAAGGCCGTCAGGGTGGCGATCAGGCCCAGGAGGCCGCAGACAGCCCGGCCATGCCAGATCTGGTCGGCGGGATCGATTGTGGCCTGGCCTCCCCGGAGGGTGATGTCGAAGAAGTCGATGCCGTAGCTGATGGCGGTCTCGTCATAATAGGTGTCGGAATGGGTGCCGTCAAAGCTGTAGGCCGCCCGGATAGGCTGCATGGTCAGCGCCGCGCCGGCGGCGGCGGTCACGGCCTCGCTGCGGCTCAAGGGCGCGGCGGAAGCGTCGCCGTACATGAAGTAGGTGCCGGAGGGCACGTTGACGGCCCCGCCGGTGCCGGCGGCAAACTTGAAGCTGGAGGTGTACTCGCGGGAGTCCTGCACACCCCACAGCAGGCCGGAGAACTCATCGTAATAGCCCTGTATGGTACACATATTCACCGGGGCGGCGAAAAGGGGGAACAGGGCGTTCTCCGCGGTGACCCCGTTATAGGTCAGGTCGTTGATGTTCCGGGTGTTGTAGTTGTAGCCGGTGAGCACCATGGACCCGGGAAGAACAATGCCGGCCCCCATGGCGGCCACATAGGCGTCGCCGGCGGCGGCAGTCTCGTCCTTTCCGGCGGCCTGGGCCTCGGCCAGAGCGGCGTTATAGACGTTCTGCCACTTGGCGTAGGCCAGGTAAGCGCCCTCCTGGATGGCGGCGGTTCCCATGGAATGGCCCAGCATGCCCACCTTGGTCAGGTCCACGAAGTCATACTTGGCCAGCTCCTGAAGGGCGGAATAGCTGCCCAAATCGGGGGCGTAGTCCAGCACGCCGCCCATCTCCGCCTGGGAGTAGCCCTCCGGGGGGAGGCTGGAGTCGCCGTGGCCGTACATATCCAGGGCCAGGACCACATAGCCCCGGCGGGAAAGCTCGATGGCGTTGGGCTCCATGGCGTCCAGGGACGCGGTATAGCCATGGCACAGGACGATGGCGGGCGCGGGCGCGGCCGCCGTGGCGGTCTCGGGAATGTAGAGCTTGGCGTGGCTCTGCGCCCCCACATCGGTGGTGAAGGTGATATCCCTGGTCTTCACCGAGCCCCCGCTGGTGGCGATGCTGCGGCCTATGACCGAGGTGACGATCATCACCAGCAGCGCCGCAATCAGGACGATGGCCGAGACGCGGGCCCCGCCCTTTTTCATCAAAGATTGCTGCACGGTTCTCTCTCTCCTTTCTGCCTCCGGCGGCTGCCGGAGCGCATGAACAATCCGGGCTGTCCCCGCTTACAGGCGGGAGAGGAAGTCCTTCACCTTGTTGTCAAAGCGGAACGTCTCCAGGATGCCGGCCATATGGCCCATATCGCTGTCGATGGGATAGCACTCGGCGTTTCCGCCCAGCCAGTTCACCCGGTCGGTGACCCACTGCACAAACTGCCAGGGGTGGAGTACGTCCAGCCGGGAGGGGATGGCCAGCACCTTGGCCCTGATCCGGGAAAGGGCGGCGTCCAGGTCGCCGCCGTAGGGACGGGACACATCGTAGTTGAGGCAGGTGCGGCAGGTGTACAGCCAGTGGTTCAGGTCCACCACGGGGACGGAGAGCTCCACCGTCTTGTCCAGCTTGTCCTCGAAGGTGGCCTGGCCCAGAACGCTCTCGTAGCAGGCCGTGTCCTTGGCCACCTCCCGCCGGTAGGTGCGCTCGTAGTACCCGGACTGGAAGGCGCACACGTTCATCATCTCCAGGCACAGACGCAGGGTGTCGGTGGGCTGGTCCGGCTGGTCATAATAGTTGCCGTTGTTGAATTTGGGGTCGATCTTGGCCGCCTTGATGGCAAACTGGAGGGGGTTGAACCCGCCCCAGACAGGCAGCTTGGGGGTGCCGATGACCGGGATGATGGCGTCCATCATATCGGGGTAGGCCACCGCCCACTGCCAGGAGGTCATCGCGCCGAAGGAGGGACCCATGACGGCCTTCAGATGCTTGACGCCCAGCTGCTCCAGCAGGTATTTCTGGGTGTTCACGATGTCCAGCACCTCGGGGACGGGGAAATCCAGGGCATAGGGCTTCCCTGTCTCCGGATTCACGGTCATGGGGCCGGTGGTGATAACCGCGGGATGCTTGGGCGCCACGTTGCACAGGTTGTCGGCGCACACCACGAAATACTTGTCGGTATCCACCGCCTTGCCCGGGCCGATCAGGCCGTCCCAGAAGCCGGGGGCGGGATCACTGTCGTTATACTTGCCGCAGCAGTGGCTGCTGGCGGAGAAGTAGTGAACCACCAGAATGGCGTTATCCCCGGCCTCATTCAGGGTGCCGTAGGTCTCGTAGCCCAGGCGGACAGGAATGGTCCGGCCGCAGGTAAAGGTAAACTGAGGGATCTCAAATGCTTTTTTGACACTTTTCAGGCTCATGACGAGCCCCCCTTCCCAATTTTATTCTTGAGAAGCCCCCGGGACAATGCGTCCCAGGGGACTTCTTTTCCCGCCGGAAAGAGCTCAGATAATGCCGATGGAAATCATGATGATGCACAGGATGGTGAGGATGATGGGCATGATAACGGTCAGCGGGAAGACGTGCTTGTAGGAATCCTTGGCGGTCACGCCGCAGACGGAGCACATCAGGATAAAGGTAGAGCAGTGAGGCAGGGTGTCCAGGCCGCAGCAGGCAATCGTCATCAGGCGGTGGAACGCCTCGGGGTTGACGCCCTGGGCCACATAGGACGGCAGCATGGAGTCGGCGAAAATCTGCAGGCCGCCCAGGGCGGTGCCGGTGATGCCGGCCACCACGTTGACCGCCACGGAGGCGGAGACGTAGGGGTTAAAGGTGTTGGACAGGCCCATGGCAAAGTCCACGAAGTACTGGAAGCCGGGGGCGGCCTGGACCACGCCGGCGAAGCCCATGACGCCGCCGGTGAGGAGCAGGGCGGAGGTGCAGGAGGACCACATGCCGGTGGTGAAGGTCTTGAGGACGTCCTGCTTCTTGCCGGCGCCGAAGAACACCTTGGGGTTGAGCGCCACGGAGGCGATGATGGCGATGCACAGGGAGGTGAGGATGCTGTCGGTGGCGCTCATGACGTTCTTCAGCAGGATCATGACCACCACCACGATCAGCAGCGGAATGATGGAGGACCAGAAGGGAGGCAGGTCCTTTTCATCCTCCTCCGCGTCGGCGTCGGAGCCGGAGATCACATAGCCCACGCCGAGGGCGGTCTGGCGCTTGGCCTGCCAGGTGACGTACACGCCGGCAATGGCGGTGCCCACGATGCAGGCGATGATGCCCATGACAGGGGCGGAGAAAGCGTTCACACCCAGGCCGTATTCCGGGCGGGCCAGCAGGGCGTTGGTGGAGGTGGGGTTGCCGGGCAGGCACAGGCACAGGGTCACGGAAGCGCACAGGACGATGCCGGGCAGCAGATTCTTGGTGATGTTGGCCTTGCGGAACAGGGGCGCGGCCACGGGATACACGGCAAAGACGATGACAAAGGCGCTCACGCCGCCCATGGCCATCAGCAGAGTGATGAGCAGGGCGCCCAGGGGGGCCCACTTCACGCCGAAGATTTTAAACAGCACCTTGGCCACGCTCTCGGCCGATCCGGTGACCTTCAAAAATTCGCCGTAGGCGGCGGCCAGGCCAAAGAGCATGAAGTAGCTTCCGGCAAAGTTTTTAAAGCCGGTGGCGTAGGCTCCGCTGAAGGTTCCCCAGAAGGGGAGGGCGTTGGTGACAATAACCACCAGGGAGGCAATTAGGGAGGCGATAAAAGCGTTGACGCCCTTATAGCTCAGGATGATAAGGCTGGCGATTGCCAGCAGCAAACCGATAACACCAATCGTTGCAGTCAAAACAGTTCCCCTCTTTTCTTTTTTTGCCAGCCCTCAGACACGCGGACCGCTGTGACTTCGCCGGGACGGCGCCTTGCCCCGGCAGCGCTCCGCGCCTGGGAGGCTGTTTATGTTGGTGATTATTGCAGATGTATTTGTCAATGTAAATACGATTTTGTCAGTTTCAGAGACTTGGACAAATTTCAAACTGGCGTTTTGTGTACTTTTCCCATAGATTTTGGGCGGAAAATCGGGGCAATTTTGGGTATTTTTTATAAAACGCAGGCAAAAAACAAGCCGGCCTGTTGCAATACCGCAACAGACCGGCTCACACTTCATCCGCAATTCCCCCTGCCGCAAGGGTTCGCGGCATTTTCGAGGGCTGTTGCAAAAATACAACGTGATGCATTTCTGCAACAGCCCTGATTTCATAGCTTTTCCCGCTCCTCCAGCCGCGCCCGCTTGCGCACAAAGGTCGAAGGGTCCATACCCAGGCTTCTGGCGGCGTCCCGCACATTGCCGTACTTCTGGTAGGCGCTGCGGATATAGCGCAGCTCCAGCTCTTCCACGATCCGCCGCAGGTCCAGCGGGACGGCAAACTCGGAGCGCTGGCGGGCGGAGGGCTGGACGCTCTGGGGAAGGGGAAGGTCCTCGGAATGGATGAGGTCCTCGTCGCTGAGGATCACGGCGGACTCCACCACATTGTGCAGCTCCCGGATATTCCCGGGCCAGTTGTAATTTCTCAGGGCCAGCAGCGCGGACTGGGTAAAGCGCTTTTTCTGGTGATACTTTTTGTTCAGGCTGGAACACAGCCGGTCCACAATGGGCAGGATGTCATCACGCCGCTGGCGCAGGGGCGGCACCTGAATGGGCAGGACGTTCAGAACGTAATAGAGGTCCTCCCGGAACCGGCGTTCGCTCACCAGCTTTTTCAAATCCCGGCTGGTGCTGGCCAGGATGCGCACATCCGCCTGGATGGAGGTCATGGAACCCACCCGCTCAAAGCAGTGGACCTGCATGAACCGGGCCAAGCGGGACTGAACCTCGGGGGGCAGCTCGCCCACCTCGTCCAGCAGGAGGGTGCCGCCGTTTACCAGCTCCAGCAGCCCCATGGCGCCCTGGTCCTGGGCGTCGGGGGAGACGCTGCCGAATAACTCGCGCTCCAGCATCCCCTCCATATAGGAGGAGCAGTTCACCTCAATGAACCTCGCCTTTTTCCGGCGGCTCCTGGCCACGATATACCGGGCCAGCTCCCGTTTGCCCACGCCGATCTCCCCTTCCAGGAGGACGGGGACATCCAGCTCGGCTACCTTCCTGGCCACCTGGAGAACCTCCTGCATGGCGGGGTCCTCGGCGACGACCTTGGTGGAGCGGGACATCTGGCGGCGGAGGCTTTCCAGCTCGCTGAAGTACCGGCGGCTCCTCTCCTGGCTCATCTCCAGCTCACGCTGGAGCTCGTAGAGCTCCGTGACGTCCCGGACGTTGGTCACAACCAGCACCACCTGGTTGTCCTCATTGAAAATGGGGGTGCTGGTGATGGTGGCGCGCTTGCCCGTCTTGAAGCTCTGCTCCATGGTCACGGGCTTGAGCGTCTCCAAAGCGGCCAGCGTCCCCGACTGGGAAATGACCTGCTTTTCCACCAGCTCGTGCATATCCTGCCCCAGCATATCCTCCCGGCGCAGGCCGCTGATGGATTCATAGCTTTTGTTGACCATGAGGGTCACGGCCCTGCCGTCGGTGATATAGATGCCGTCATAGGAGGACTCGAAAATGGTCTCAAAGAACTCCTGGGAGACTGCCGGGAGCTTGGAATGGCGCTCTGAATCGAAAACGTAGGCGGTTTCCCTTTTGGGCATGGATATGATCTCCTTTCTCCGGCGGGCCCGCTCCTCCGCGGCCTCAGCATTCCCCTGCAGGCACGATATTTTGCGGGGCTGACACCATTATAGCCCACAGGCGGAAAAACGCAAGGAAAAATCGGGGCGGCCCAGGGCCGCCTTGCCCCCGGCTCCCTTTGTGCGCAACGCGGCACACCCGCGGCATTGCCGCGCCGCGATCAGTCTTGCGTACAGCGCCGCGCGGGCCGCTGAACGTCCATATCCGGCCGGCGCTGTCCGGCCCATCAGAATTGGTTTTTCAAGCGCACCGGCTCATTCCCGCAGAGCTTCCCTGAGACGGAGCGCCGCCCCCTAAAATACGGTAGGTCCGCGCGATGACCGCGGCGCCGATGAGGAAGGTGAGCACGTCGGACACCGGCATAGAGTACAGTACCCCGTCCAGCCCGAACCAGCGGGGCAGCAGCAGGGCAAAGCCCACGCCGAACACCACCTCCCGCACCAGGGACAGGGCGGTGGACGCCAGCGCCCGGCCCAGGGACTGGAGGTAGATAAAGGTTCCCTTGTTCACCGTGGCCAGCGCCATCATGCACAGGTAGACCCGGAAGCACTTCACGCCGTACCGGGTATAGTAGGCGCTCTCGTTGGCCGCGCCGAACACGCCGATGAGCTGGGCGGGGAACAGCTCCACGATCAGCAGCGCCGCGGCTCCGACAATGGCCTCCGCCGCCAGCAGGCGGGTGAACAGGGACTTGGCCCGGTCCCTGCGGCCCGCGCCGATGTTGTAGCCCACCACGGGGATGCAGCCGGCCGCCAGCCCCACCGCGATGGAGATGACGATCTGGAAGAACTTCATCACGATGCCCAGCACCGCCATGGGGATCTGGGCATACTGCTCCCGGCCGAACACAGGGTCAAGGGCGCCGTATTTCAGCGTCATGTTCTGGATGGCCGCCATGGCCATAACCAGGGAAATCTGGGACAGAAAGCTGCAGATGCCCAGGGGCAGATACTCCTTCATCAGCGCGGGGTGGGGCCGGAAGCTGCCGCGCTCCAGCCGGACCGCCTTCATGCGGCGGAGATACCATACGGACAGGGCGGCGGTGAGCACCTGCCCCGCCGCCGTGGCCACCGCCGCGCCCATCATGCCCCAGCGGAATACAAAAATGAAAACGGGGTCCAGCACAATGTTTGCCAGCGCCCCCGCCAGCGTCGCCGCCATGGCGAATTTTGGGCTGCCGTCGGAGCGGATGATGGGGTTCATGGCCTGACCGAACATATAAAAGGGCACCCCCAGGGTGATCCAGAAAAAGTACTCCCTGGCGTGGCGGAAGGTCTCCCCGTTGACCCGCCCGCCGAACAGGGTGAGGATGGGCTCTTGAAAGAGCAGGTAGAGGGCGGTGAGCACAAGGCCGGCGCAGATGCACAGCAGGATGGCGCTGCCGATGCTCTTGTGGGCGGCGTCTCTGTTCCCGGCCCCCAGGCTGATGCTGACAAAGGCGCAGCAGCCGTCGCCGATCATCACCGCGATGGACAGGGCCACCACCGTCAGCGGGAAAACCACCGTGTTGGCGGCGTTGCCGTAGGAGCCCAGATAATCCGCGTTGGCGATGAATATCTGGTCCACGATGTTGTACAGCGCCGCCACCAACAGGGAGATGACGCAGGGGACGGCGTATTTTGCCATCAGTTTGCCCACAGGCTGGGTTTCGAGAAACGCGTTCGATTTTTGCTCCATGATGCTTGACCTCCTGAACATGAGAAAGCGCCCGGCGAGATGAGCTGGACTTATGCCATCTGGCCGCGCGCTTTCCGATATTGATTTTTGGGACAAAGAAAAACAACGCGCGGCAGTCAACCGGAATTACGCGGTGACGCCACACGTTGCATTTAAACTATAGCAGTTTTGAGGCCGAAAAGTCAAGCCCAAATTTTCTCACCCCCCTGGCCCGCCCGTCCGCACAGAGGAGGGCGGGCCGGACGGCTCTCCCTGCGGCCGCTGACCGCCGGGCCGCTCAAAGCCCGCTGCCGCCGTAGTTGGCCAGCACCCGGGCGGAGGGGTCGTCCACATCGCAGCCCGCCCAGCTCCGGTTCGGCATCCAGAAATCCGCCACCATCTCGCTCTGGCCGGGGTAGTATTTCTCAAAAAGCTCCCGGTAGAGCAGAGATTCCTTGGTGAAGGGCCGGGCGTGGCCGTACCTCTGCCGCAGCCGTTCAAACTCTTCGTCGGTATAGCGGCCCTCGGCGTATTCCTTCAAATCGTCCACCAGCGAGTGGCCCACCGCGTCGGAGAAAGCAGCCTTCTCCCGCCACAGGATGCTCTCGGGCAGCCAGTCCCCCTCGAAGGCCTTCCGCAGCAGGTATTTGCCCTTGCCGTATTTGTTCTGCTTTTTCTCCGGGTCGATGGACATGACGTACTCCACAAAATCCAGGTCGCCGAAGGGCACCCTGGCCTCCAGGGAGTTCACCGAAATGCACCGGTCCGCCCGGAGCACGTCGTACATGTGCAGCTCCCGGACCCGCTTCTCCGCCTCCTCCTGAAACGCCCGGGCGTCGGGGGCGTAGTCGGTGTATTTGTAGCCGAACAGCTCATCGGAGATTTCCCCGGTGAGGATCACCCGGATATCGGTGCGCCGGTGGATGGCCCTGCACACCAGGTACATTCCCACGCTGGCCCGGATGGTTGTGATATCATAGGTGCCCAGCAGCTCCACCACCGTCTCCAGGCTGTCCAGCACGTCCTGCCGGGTGATGATGACCTCGGTGTGGTCGCTGCCGATGTATTCCGCCGCCCGGCGGGCGTACTTCAGATCGATGGCATCGGTGTCCATGCCGATGGCGAAGGTGCGGATGGGCTTCCCGCTCCTTCTGGCGGCGATGGCGCACACCAGGGAGGAGTCCAGCCCGCCGGACAGGAGGAACCCCACCTTGGCGTCGGCCACCAGCCGCTTCTCCACCCCCGCCACCAGCTTTTCCCGGATATTGGCGCAGATGGCGTCCATACCGTCCCGGCAGATCCGCTCCGCCCGGGCGATATCCCGGTAACACACGAATTTTCCGTTCTTATAGTAGTGCCCCGGCGGAAACGGCATGATTTTTTCCGCGATGCCCACCAGGTTTTTCGGCTCGCTGGCAAAGATGATGACCCCATTGCGGTCGTACCCGTAGTAGAGGGGGCGGATGCCGATGGGGTCCCGGGCGGCGATGAACTCCCCCGTCCCGCCGTCATAGAGGACGCAGGCGAACTCTGCGTCCAGCATGGCGAACAGCTCCACGCCGTACTCCCGGTACAGGGGGAGCAGGATCTCGCAGTCGGAGCCGCTTTGGAACCCATAGCCCTTCTCCTCCAGCTCCCGCCGCAGCGCTTCGAAGCCGTAGATTTCGCCGTTGCACACGCAATAGCTGCCGTCCCGCTCAAAGGGCTGCATCCCCGCCCGGGTGAGCCCCATGATGGACAGCCGGTGGAAGCCCAGCAGGCCCTCCCCGGCCCGGATAACCCGGCTGTCGTCCGGTCCCCGGCTGGCAGTGCGCCGGAACCCCCGCTGAAAGGCGTCAAAATCGGCCGCGGGGCCGCAATAACCGATGATAGAACACATAAATTTCCTCTTTCCGCCCTTTTGGGTCCCGCCGGAACCACGGGGCTTTTATGTTTCTCCGTGCCCGCAGGCACAGCTCCTGCCGCCGGGGGGCGCGCCCCTCGGCGATGGCCCACACCACCAGGGACTGGCCCCGGCGCATGTCCCCGGCCGTGAACACCTTTTCAACGCCGGTGGCGTGGCCTCCGGGGGCGGCGGACACGTTGGACCGCCCATCCCGGCCCACTCCGAAGGCGTCGGCGGCGTAGTCCTCCGGCCCCAGGAATCCCGCCGCGGTGAGCAGCAGCTGGCAGGGCAGCTCCTCCTCCGAGCCGGAGACCTCCGCCATAATCCGACGCCCGTTTTCCTTCCTCGGCTCCAGGCCCACCACAACGACGGAGCACAGCGCCCCGCTCTCGTCCGTCCGGCACTCCTTCACCGTGGTCTGATACCGGCGGGGGTCGGCCCCGAACAGGGCGGCGGCCTCCTCCTGGCCGTAATCGGTCTTGCATACCCGGGGCCACTGGGGCCAGGGGTTGCCGTCAGCCCGCGCGTCGGGGAGCTTGGGCATCATCTCCAGCTGCACCACCGACCGGCACCCCTGGCGGACGGCGGTGCCCACGCAGTCGTTCCCCGTGTCGCCGCCCCCCACGATGACCACGTCCCTGCCGGCGGCGCTGATGGGCGTCCCCCCGTCCAGCAGGGCTTTTGTGGCGGAGGTCAGGAAATCCACGGCAAAATACGCGCCCTGAACCCCTTCCGCCGGGGCCAGGGGGCGGGGCTTCTTCGCGCCGCAGCACAGGATCACTGCGTCATATTCCGCCAGCAGGGCCCGGGCGGGCAGATCCCGCCCCACATCACAGCCGGTGCGGAACTCCACCCCCTCCGCCGCCATCAGCTCCACCCGGCGCTGAACCACGTGCTTTTCCAGCTTCATGTTGGGAATGCCGTACATGAGCAGGCCCCCCGGCCGGTCGTCCCGCTCGAACACGGTGACGCGGTGCCCCCGGCGGTTGAGCTGCTGGGCGGCGGCCAGCCCCGCCGGGCCGGAGCCCACCACCGCCACCCCTTTCCCGGTGCGCACCTTCGGCGGCCGGGGGCGCATCGCCCCCGAGGCAAACCCCGCCTCGATGATGGCCAGCTCGTTGTCCCGGACCGTCACCGGGTCGCCGTTCAGGCCGCAGGTGCAGGACGCCTCACACAGGGCGGGGCACACCCGCCCCGTAAACTCCGGAAAGCTGTTGGTCTTGGTCAGGCGGGCCAGGGCCTGGTCCAGGTTCCCGGTGTACACCAGGTCGTTCCACTCCGGCACCAGGTTGTGGAGAGGGCACCCGGCGAACATGCCGCCCAGCTCCACTCCGGACTGGCAGAAGGGCACACCGCACTCCATGCACCGCGCCGCCTGCCTGCGCCGTTCCTCCTCGGGCAGCATGAGGTGGAACTCGTCCCAATGCCGGATGCGCTCCGCAGGCGGCTGGCCGGGCCTGCCCCGGCGGTCAAATTCCAAAAATCCCGTTGGCTTTCCCATTATTTCCCGCCTCCCGTCACGGCGCAGAACGCCTCCATCTCCGCCTCGTCCCGGCCCATGCCCCGCTCCTCGCATTGGGCAATGGCTTTCAGGATCCGATCATAGTCTTTGGGTAATATTTTCTTGAAATTTGCCGCGGCGTGTTCAAAATCCGCCAGGATAGCCCGGCCCTTGGCTGAGCCGGTTGCGGCCACATGCCGTTCGATCAGCTCCCGCAGCTCCTCCAGATCGTGCCGCTCACTCACCGGCTCTATGGACACCAGTTCCTTGTTCACCCGCAGGTACAGGTCCCGCCGGGGGTCCCAGACATAGGCGATACCGCCTGACATGCCGGCGGCGAAGTTTTTGCCCGTCTCCCCCAGCACCACCACCCGGCCCCCGGTCATGTATTCGCAGCCGTGTCCGCCCACGCCCTCCACCACGGCCACGGCCCCGGAATTGCGCACGGCGAACCGCTCCCCGGCCTTTCCCGCGATGAACGCCATCCCGGAGGTGGCCCCATACAGGGCCACGTTGCCGATGATGACATTATCCTCCGCCCGAAACAGGGCCGCCTTTGGCGGATAGACGGCCAATTTGCCGCCGGACAGCCCCTTGCCGAAGTAGTCGTTGGCGTCCCCCTCCAGCTCCAGCGTCAGTCCCCTGGGGATAAACGCCCCGAAGGACTGGCCCCCGCCGCCGGTACAGCGGATGGTGAAGGAGTCCTCCTCCAGTCCCTGGCCATGGAGGCGGGTGATCTCCGAGCCGAGCATGGTGCCCACCGCCCGGTCGGTGGAGGTGACCGACAGGGAAATTTCCTTTTTCCGTCCCTTTTTCAGCGCCCCGCCCAGCATGGCCAGCAGGACGGACTGATCCACGGTCTCCTCCAGCTTGAAGTCATACGCGTCCGCCGGGTCAAAACGGGTCTTGTACCCCCCGCCGGCGTAAGGATTGTCCAAGATGGCGGACAAGTCCACGGCGGCGGCCCGGCCGCCGGCCGGGCGGTCCCGCCGTTTCATCAAATCCGTGCGGCCCACCAGCTCGTCCACCGTGCGCACCCCCAGGCGCGCCATATGCTCCCGCAGCTCCTGGGCAATGAAGCGCATGAAGTTGACCACATACTCCGGCCTGCCCCGGAATCGTTTTCTCAGCTCGGGGTTCTGGGTGGCCACCCCCACGGGGCAGGTGTCCAGATTGCACACCCGCATCATCACACAGCCCATGGTCACCAGGGGCGCGGTGGCAAAGCCGAATTCCTCCGCCCCCAGCATGCAGGCGATGGCCACATCCCGGCCCGTCATCAGCTTGCCGTCGGTCTCCAGCACCACCCGGGAGCGCAGGCCGTTTTGAACGAGGGTCTGGTGGGCCTCCGCCAGCCCCAGCTCCCAGGGCAGGCCGGCGTGGTGGATGGAGGTGCGTGGGGCGGCCCCGGTGCCCCCGTCCCAGCCGGAGATCAAAATCACCTGGGCCCCCGCCTTGGCCACCCCCGCCGCCACGGTGCCCACCCCCGCCTCGCTCACCAGCTTGACGGAGATGCGGGCCCGGCGGTTGGCATTTTTCAGGTCAAAGATGAGCTGGGCCAGGTCCTCAATGGAATAGATGTCGTGGTGGGGCGGTGGAGAGATGAGGGGCACGCCGGGGGTGGCGTACCGGGTTTTGGCGATCCATGGGTAGACCTTTTTCCCGGGCAGGTGGCCCCCCTCCCCGGGCTTGGCCCCCTGGGCCATCTTGATCTGTATCTCTTTGGCGCTCACCAGATACTCGCTGGTGACGCCGAACCGGCCGGAGGCCACCTGCTTGATGGCGGAGCAGCGGTCGGATCTCAGCCGCTCGGGCTGCTCTCCCCCCTCGCCGGAGTTGGACTTGCCCCCCAGCAGATTCATGGCCCGGGCCAGGCACTCGTGGGCCTCCTGGGAGATGGAGCCGTAGCTCATGGCCCCGGTCTTGAAGCGCTTGACGATGGAGTCCACCCCCTCCACCTGGTCCAGCGGGATGGGCTCGTCCAGGTACCTCATCTCCATCAGCCCCCGGAGGGTGTGGGGAGAATTTTCATCGTCCACCAGGGCGGAGTACCGCTTAAACAGGGCGTAGTCCCCCCGCCGCGCGGCCTCCTGGAGCAGGTGGATGGCCTGGGGGCTGTACATGTGGTCCTCCCGGCCCGCCCGGGCCTTGTGGAGCCCGGCGGAGTCCAGGGTGAAGTCCACCGCCAGGCCCAGGGGGTCGAAGGCCCTGGAGTGGTTCCGGTCCACCATCTGTTCTATCTCCTTGAGGCCGATGCCCCCCACCCGGGAGACGGTGTTGGTAAAATACTCGTCCACCACCTCTCCGGCAATGCCCACGGCCTCAAAGATCTGCGCGGATTGGTAGGACTGCAGGGTGGATATGCCCATTTTTGAGGCGATTTTTACAATCCCCTTCAGAACGGCCTTGTTGTAGTCGTCCACCGCAGCGCCGAAGTCCTTGTCCACAATGAGCTGGCCGATGGTCTCCTGGGCCAGGTAGGGGTTGACGGCCCGCGCCCCGTAGCCCAGCAGGGCGGCAAAGTGATGGACGTCCCGGGGTTCGCCGGACTCCAGAATGACGGACACCGCGGTGCGCTTCCGGGTTCGGACCAGATGCTGCTCCAGGGCGGACACCGCCAGCAGGGAGGGGATGGCCGCGTGGTTTTCGTCCACCCCCCGGTCGGACAGGATGATAATGTTGGCCCCGTTTCGATAGGCCCGGTCGGCGGCAATCTTCATCTGGTCCAGCGCCCGCTTCAGGGGCATGTTTTTGAAGTACAGCAGGGACACCGTCTCCACATGGAAGCCGGGGCGGTCCATGTGCCTGATCTTCATCAGGTCCGCCGAGGTCAGAATGGGATTGTGAATTTGCAGCACCCGGCAGTTGTCGGCGCACTCCTCCAGCAAATTGCCGTCGTCCCCCACATAGACGGTGGTGTCTGTGACGATCTCCTCCCGGATGGCGTCGATGGGCGGGTTGGTCACCTGGGCAAAGAGCTGGCGGAAGTAGTGGAACAGGGGCCGGTCACGGCGGTCCAGCACCGCCAGGGGGATGTCCGCCCCCATGGCGGCGGTGGGCTCCGCCCCCGTGCGGGCCATGGGCAGGATGGCGTCCTTCACGTCCTCCCAGGTGTAGCCAAAGGCTTTCTGCACCTGGGCCCGGCGATCCGGCGGGTAGGTCTCCACCCGGCGGTTGGGGATGGGCAGGTCCTTCAACTGGAGCAGGTTCCGGTCCAGCCACTCGCCGTAGGGATTGCGGGCGGCATAGCCCTCCTTGAGCTCATCGTCGCCGATGATCCGCCCCCGGACCGTGTCCACCAGCAGCAGCTTCCCCGGCTCCAGCCTGGATTTGCGCACGACGCGGGCGGGGTCCACGTCCAGAACGCCCACTTCCGAGGACAGGATGAGCCGGTCGTCATCGGTGACATAGAACCGGGCGGGGCGCAGGCCGCTGCGGTCCAGCACTGCCCCCACCTGGTCGCCGTCGGAGAACAGGATGGCGGCGGGGCCGTCCCAGGGCTCCATCATGACGGCGTAGTATTGGCACAGGTCCCGCCGGGCCCGGGACAGGTTGGCATCGCTGCGCCAGGGTTCCGGGATGCACACCATCACCGCCAGGGGCAGCTCCATCCCGCTCATCACCAGAAATTCCAGGGTGTTGTCCAGCATGGCCGAGTCCGAGCCGCCCGCGTCCACCACCGGGAACACCTTGTCCATGTTCCCCTCCCACACCGGGGCGCGCATGGTCTCCTCCCGGGCCAGCATCCGGTCGGCGTTGCCCCGGATGGTGTTGATCTCCCCATTGTGGAGAATGAGGCGGTTGGGATGGGCCCTCTCCCAGGAGGGGTTGGTGTTGGTGGAAAACCTGGAGTGCACCAGGGCGATGGCGGAGGTATACGCCTCATCCTGCAGATCCGGGTAGAACTGCCGCAGCTGTCCCACCAGAAACATCCCCTTGTACACGATGGTGCGGCTGGACAGCGATGCCACGTAGGTGTCTCCGCTGGACTGCTCAAACTCCCGGCGGGCGATGTACAGGCGGCGGTCGAACTCCAGGCCCTGGGCCAAGCCCTCCGGGCGGCGGACAAAGCCCTGGACAATGCGGGGCATTTTTTCCAGCGCCTTCCGGCCCAGCACCTCGGGACGTACAGGCACCTCCCGCCAGCCCAAAAGCTCCATCTCCTCGCGGGCCGCGATGAGCTCGAACATCTTCATGGCCTGGCCCCGGCGCAGGGCGTTTTGGGGAAAGAAAAACATTCCCACCCCGTAGTCCCGCTCGTCGCCCAGGGTAAAGCCGTTTTTTTGGGCCTCCCTGACGAAAAAGCGGTGGGAAATCTGCAGGAGAATACCCACGCCGTCGCCGGTTTTTCCCTCGGCGTCCTTACCCGCCCGGTGCTCCAGCTTTTCCACGATTTTCAGCGCGTCGTCCACCGTTTGATGGCTTTTCCGGCCCTTGATGTCCACCACCGCGCCGATGCCGCAGGCGTCGTGCTCAAATCGGGGATCGTACAGCGGAGCGGCGCACCTCGTCTTGTTGTCTCTCACAGTCATGACCTCTTTTCAAGGGGTATCAAAAGGGACGGCGGCACAAACGCCGCCGTCCCTTTCCGTCAGGCGTCCCTGCCCGGTATCATCTCGTCCAGCACCTGCCGCGCGGTATCCGCCATCCGGGCGCCGCGGTCCATGCTCCGCTTCTGGAGGAAGCGGTGGGCCTCCTCCTCCGTCATGCCGCCGCGCTCCATCAGCAGCCCCTTGGCCCGTTCCACCAGCTCCTGTTCCTTCCGGCTGCGCTGGGCGGGGGCCTGCCGGGCCTGGGTGAGCTGAACCAGCAGCCGCACCGAGGCCAGCAGGGCCTCCCTGCCCACCGGGGCGGGCAGCTTCAGCACCCCCGCCGCCGTGCACAGGTCCAGCTGAGCCTGGCGGGCCACCATCAGCATGGCACACCGCCGGGGCAGGTCATAGGAGAGCGACTCGCAGTTCTCGTCGGGCAGCTTGAAGCCGCACACGACCAGATTCAGCCCCAGCTTGCCCACCGCCCGTTTCACCTGGCCGGCGCTGCGGCAGATCAGACAGGTAAATTCCCCGGTGCTCTCCAGCACCTCCCGGAGGCGGTCGCAGTTGGACTGCCGCTCGAAGGCCACCACGATCTGCCGCATGGCCGCTCACCTCGCTTTTAGAGAATTCAGTAGTTTGTCATGTACTTCTCCCGCTCCCAGGTGGAGACGCGGGTACGGTATTCGTCCCACTCCGCCTCCTTGCCGGCAATGTACTGGGAGCTGACGTGCTGCCCCAGGGTATCCATCACCAGCTTGTCCTTCTTCATGGCGGCGAGGGCCTCCTCCAGGGAGCCGGGCAGGGCCTCGATGCCCCGGCGGCGGCGGACCGCCGGAGACATGGCGAAGATATTCTCGGTGATCTCCTCCGGCGGCGTCAGGCCCTTTTCAATGCCGTCCAGCCCCGCCGCCAGGCACACCGCCAGGGCCAGGTAGGGGTTGCAGGCCGGATCAGGGCACCGCAGCTCCACCCGGGTGGCCTGGCCCCGGGCGGCGGGTATGCGGATGAGCGCCGAGCGGTTGGAGGCGGACCAGGCCAGATAGCAGGGGGCCTCGTAGCCGGGCACCAGCCGCTTATAGGAGTTGACCAGGGGGTTGGTGACGGCGGCCATCCCCTTCATGTGTGCCAGGATGCCCGCGATGAAGGCATAGGCCTCCCTGGACAGGCCCCTGGGGCCGTTCTCATCGAAGAACACGTTTTTCCCGTCCCGGAACAGGGACATATTGGTGTGCATCCCGGAGCCGTTGATGCCGAAAATAGGCTTTGGCATAAAGGTGGCGTGGAGGCCGTTTTTCTGCGCCAGGGTCTTTACCGCCAGCTTGAAGGTCATGATCTTGTCCGCGCACTGGAGGGCGGGGGCATACTTGAAGTCGATCTCGTGCTGGCCCCGGGCCACCTCGTGGTGGCTGGCCTCGATCTCATAGCCCATCTCCTCCAGCGCCAGGCAGATCTCCCGCCGGGTGGACTCACCGTGATCCAGGGGGCCCAGATCGAAGTAGCCCGCCTCGTCGTTGGTCTTGGTGGTGGGCTTGCCCTCCTCATCGGTCTGGAACAGGAAAAATTCCGCCTCGGGACCCACGTTGAAGGCGTCGTAGCCCATGGCTTTCGCCCGCTCCAGCACCCGCTCCAGCACGCCCCGGGGATCGCCCACGAAGGGGGTGCCGTCCGGGTTGTGCACGTCGCAGATCAGCCGCGCCACCTTGCCGTGCTGAGGCCGCCACGGGAATATGACAAAGCTGTCCAGGTCGGGCCAGAGATACTGGTCGGACTCGTTGATGCGGACAAAGCCCTCAATGGACGAGCCGTCGATCATAATCTGGTTGTCCACCGCCTTTTCAATCTGGGAGGCGGTGATGGCCACATTCTTCAGCTGCCCAAAAATGTCGGTGAACTGCATGCGGATGAACTTTACGTCCTCCTCCTGCACCATGCGGATGATATCCTCTCTGCTGTAGCCCATGATGAAGTCCCCTTTCTGTTTCCCTCAAAAATGGAAAACGGCGCTCCTGTCCCTTCCGGGTCGGAACGCCGTTGTTCGCGCCTGAACTGTGGTCAGTATAGCCGGTTAAAGCAGAAAAGTCAAGTCCATTTTGCAATTTAATATAGCTTTATTTCATTTTACAAGGTTTGTATAGGAGTCATCCGCCATTTTATGCAAGTTATATATTTGTATCTTGCATTTCAGCCGCTGTCAGATGAGACACGCCGGACGGCGGCGGTAACGCCAGGGCGCCGGCAATGAGCGGTTGTGCGGTCAGGCAGTCTAAAAACAGCCGCCGCGGAGCGGGCAGGTTTCCCTGCCAGCTCCACGGCGGCTGCTTTCTCTTCCTGTCGTGATGATTACTTCTTCTGGACGTACTTCAGGCAGTCCAGCAGGCCGGTGTAGGAGGCAGCGTTGTCGGTCTTCACCATGTTGATGGCGAGAGCGTCATACTGGCTGGGATTGCTCAGGCGGTTGGTGATGTTGCCCTCGGTCTGGCCGTCGCCGCCGATGTACTCCACGTTCAGGTTCAGCAGGTCGTCGTAGTTCTGCAGCAGGGGCTGGTAGGTGGCGCTGAGGAAGTTGTCGGCGGAGTTGTAGATATTCAGCCACACATTCTTGGTGGGATGGGCGTCGGCGCTCAGCTGGTTGGCCACAGGGGCATAGGGCTTGGTGGCGTCCATAAAGTCGTTGTAGTTGTCGGCAGTCACGGCCACGTTCAGGGCGTAGTAGGAGCGCTGGGAATCCACGTACTTGTACACGTCGCTGCTCAGCACGTTGCCCGCGTCGTCGGCGGTGCCGATGCCGGTGTCGATGTCCACGCCGTCCAGGGCGTTGCGCAGCACGCGCAGGGTCAGGTAGGCCTGCACGTCGGCGTGCTGGCTGATGGTGCCGCCGTAGCCGTCGGCAATGGCGGCCACCGCGTCGGCGTTGGCATCATAGCCGAAGGTGGGGACGTTCTCCTCCACGGCGGTGTCCAGGGCCTTGCGCACGCCGCGGGTACGGGCGATGGAGTCGAGGCGCCGCAATGAAACGCAGCGGCATCCTATCGGACGCTGCCCTCATCACAATGGAGCGCGGTCTTCCGCCGCATTGAAGTTCATTGCTGTGCCATATTGAAAAAATTTGCAATTTCGACCTTTTTTTGGTAAACTATAAAAGGTCACAGAGCGCAAAAGAATTTTGTCCCGCACTGCCTGCCCTTGTTTGCCGCCAGGCAGAGACCAGGCCAGGCGCCACGCGTTTCTTGGTATCGGTAATTCAAACAACAGTGATTATTGTGAGGAAGGTGTTATTATGCGTTATATCGGACGGGATTGTGATTCATTGTATCTCAAATGCGGGCACTGCAAGAGAATATCTGTTTATGACAGAAACGAATTTGAAAAGAAAGAACAAAGCAAATGTCCCAACTGCGGCAAAGGGGGCCGGATCATATGGTTTTACCCCATTGCGCCCCAAGCAATTTTCATGCTGCTTCCGATTCTGATCATGACAGCGCTGGCCGTCGGATGTATATTCATTATTTCTTTTCCTGTTTTTCAGGAATCCTATTTATTCAACAAAGCGGTCACTGCCCTGAACCCGCTGTTCACCTCCATACTGATCTCCGCCACATTTTCATTTCTCTCTTTTCTTTTTTCTCAAAAAACTTCCACAGAGTCCGGAGAGCCAAATACCCGGGCGGAAACCGTAAAGCGGATCAATTGGGTCATTATTATGATCGAATGCATCATACTTATTTTTACAATGAATTTTATTATGCAAACGCAGTATTGCCCATTGGAAATCAACAATTCCAGTACCGGAGAACTCCAGCAGTACTTTGGTAATGCCACCGGGAAATTTGCATCTGGAACAGGCCGGCTATTCAACAGCCAAGGAGAGCTTGTTTATATTGGAGGGTTTAAAAACAATCTGTTTGACGGCTATGGAAAAGAGTTTGAGCTGATCAATACTGTTCGCAATACAGAGGTCTCACAATCCTATCGATGTGTATATGAAGGGTCTTACAAAGGCGGGGTGCCCGATGGTCAGGGGCGCGAATACCGATACGACGCAGAATACACGTTCGAGAAAGGTAAAGGCGTGGACCCTAATCTTTACTACGAAGGGCAGTTCGTAGAAGGCGAATACTGCGGCTACGGGACCTTGTATGACATAGACAGCAAATATGAGGGGGTCTTTTTTGACGGGAAGTACAACGGTTATGGAAGCAACTGGTTTTTAGATTCCTCTGCTAAAAAGATTTACAAAATGGAGGGAACCTATCTGAACGGCTCTATCAATGGGGCCGGAAAAAAGTATTATCCAGACGGAACCGTTCTCTTTGACGGAACCTACGAGAGCGGACATGCTGTTAATGGGACTTCCTATTTCAGCGACGGAAGCGTCCGATATACAGGGGAGTGGGATGGAAACAACTATAGCGGCAGCGGGACCCTTTACTGGCAAAACGGCAATATACAATTTGAGGGGAATTGGACCGATGACAAGAGAAGCGGAAGCGGCACCAGTTATCGTGAGGATGGAACGATAGAGTATATCGGAGCCTGGCAGGACAATCAATACTCTGGATACGGCAAATTGTATTATGAGGATGGGACTACTCTCCTGTATGATGGCCGATTCAAAAATGGAGCTAAGAGCGGCAATGGCACCAGATATTATAAAGACGGTACCCCTCATTATTCCGGGGAGTGGAGTTCCAATGTTTGCAGCGGCCAAGGGACTTGGTATTGGGAAAATGGGCAGCCATATTATAAAGGTGCGTTTGCAAATGGACAGCCCAATGGCTTTGGAACCATATATTTGGAAAGCGGAACAATTAATTATGAGGGCTATTGCGAAAACGGCTCCCGAAGCGGACATGGCACCTCATATGATGATGCCGGGATCAAGAATTATCAAGGTGATTTTTTTGATAACAAGCGGGATGGCCAAGGCACTTCTTATTGGCCAAACGGAAACATCCGATATGAAGGCGATTGGCAGGCAGGAAACTACTCAGGCGAGGGCAGAGAATATGATGAGAATGGGAACCTACTGTATGAGGGCATATTCGACAACGGAGAATTTATCTCTTCTTTAACGGATTCGCAAGCATAGCCGTGGTCTGCTGGGTGCATTCCTACCCAGCCGCCTCCCTTTTGCCGTCCCTGTTCTTAGCGAGATATCAGCAAAACGCCCCGGCAGAGTTATTCTGCCGAGGCGTTTCTTTTAATCAGCTTAGGTCAAAATCCGCGTGCCTGAGAATTTGCTCAGCCCGCCGCTCCCGCCGGGGTAAGTCCGGCGGAGAGCAGCTCGCCCCAGATGAGGCGCTCAATTTCCGAGGCCGTCATTTTAACAGGCCCTCCCCCTTGTCCTCCGTGGTCATTTTCAATTTCTTGGCCAACGTCACAAGGAAGGACGGGAGGGGAACGCCGATCTGGGAAATATTCTCCAAAATGGAAATGCACTCATTGAGCACAAACCAAATCGTCACCAGCAGCCCAAAGAAGAAGAACCCGCCAAAGTCCACGCCCAGCTGCCCGGCAGCTGTCTGCACCACCCAGTCCGTCACGATGGCCACCGCCACCGCCAGCAGATATCCGACCTTTTTCACGATCCCCATGACACCCACCTTGGAACAGAGCTCGTCCTTGACCCATGCCCGAATCATGCCGGATATGTAGTCCGCGGCCATGGCGAAAAGCAGAATCGCGGCCGGCAGCACAAGCTCCCGGAAATAAGCCGCGGCTCCGGCCGCGGCGGCGGCAATCATGCCGCGGAATACGTTTTCTTTCATTGTCTTTTGTACCTCCGTCAAATCAGTTTATACCTCGGCCTCTCCCCGCCACACAGCCAATAGTCCAGCCAGTCGAAGCCCACGATCACCGGCCCGGCCAGCAGGCACCACAGCAGGGTATACAGCGGGCATATCTGCCCCCACAGGTTCCCCCACTGCCCCGCGTAGTTCCATATGCCCAGCCCCAGCCAGACGTTTAGCACCAGCCCCGCCGCCAGCTCCCCGGCGGTGATGGCCAGCCCGCCGAGGACCGCCTGCACCCACAGGGGCAGCTCCCAGGGCATGTGCTCGTTGGCCACATCCAGCGGGACGCACAGCGCCGCCGCCAGCACCATCATGGTCCAGTGGGTGTGCCCCCGCCAGAACGTCTCCAGCAGCCCGTACAGCACCCCGCCGCACAGCCAGCGGAGCAGGTGGCCCTTCCAGTTACACATCAGTACCGCCTCCCATTGTCACGCTTCGCCTGTTCGCAGCGCGCGGCTTCCTGACCACTCGGGCAAAACCCGCCTCCGCTGCGCGGCGGCTGGGCTTTTGCCCGCGCTCCAGTCCATTCGCGTCTGCTCACGACGGCTCCGCGCTTCCGGCCAGAATGGCCGCCATATGCTCCGCCAGATCATCGGGCAGGGCCGCGCCATATGTAACGCCCTGTACCTCCTCCGCCGTCCCGCACCGCCGCACCCAGGCCGCCAGGTGGTTGTAGTAGGTGGTGTGGTACAGCTTGTGGGCGGTGGCGGCCCGGGCCATGGCCCGGACGGCCGCGGCGGGGTACAGCGCGCACAGCCCGCCGTCCAGGTGGTAGGGGTACGCCTCCGCCCCTCCCTCCACCGCGGCGGCGGCGTTGGTGAGGTTGATCTGATCCTCGGCGGTGAGGGAGATGTGCCCCGCGGAGCCGTCCGGGAGCGCAACATCACAGCCCCCCGTGATGGCCGCATTGCACGCGGCGGACAGCTGGGCCATCCTGCCCGCCTGGAGCTGGTCCAGGGGCGGTATGCGGTCCTCGGCCAGCTCCTCTTCCGTGCGGGCCAGCGCTGATTCCCCGTCCCACTTGTACAGCGGCACGCCGTCCATGGTATACAGCGGAGGATTTTCCTCCCCGCCGGGAAACAGCCGGAACTGATACTCCCCCTGTTCATTGATGCAGATTGCGTTTGCCGTGTCCCGCTCCGGGCACGGGCCGTCGCTCCAGCCGTCCACAATGCGGCCCTGTCCGTCCACGGCGATGTAGTGGCGGTTGTACGGCGGCTCGGCATATGGTCCGTCATACGGCTCGGCTTGGGGGTCAAAAACCCCGCAAAAAAGCTCGTCCATGTCTATCCCTCCTACAGATCAGACGATATGTCTATATAAGCCGATGTCTCTTTGTTGCGAACAATATAGGTTTGCCCAACGGAAAGTGATACGCCGTCTTGCGGATTCAATTCTAGAGTTAAGATGTTATTAGAGAGAGATGTAGCGCTTGTACTCAGGTGGGCAGACGGGCTTGTGGCTTCAGAAGCAGGAGATTCCACCAGCTGGAATATGTCTCCGGGCGGGGCATTCAGGCTCGGAGTGGCGCGCATCGGCTGCGGCAAGTATAACGACAGCCGGGCTCTGGTCCCCGTAAACCCCTGTGCGATGCCGATGGACTGATATGGGAGCAGGGGCAGTCTCACAAAGTACCTCTGGCACTTCGCCAGCTCCAGCGCCTTGTTGGGCGGCGGGTCGCTGAGCACCCAGTTCCCCGCCTCGTCCCGGTGGGCGAGGGTCTGTTCAGACCCAAGTTCAAATTTTGCAGCCCGAATAATAGTGCTGCCAACAGGGTCTGCCTTTTGATACCCGACGCTTATTTGCACGGCGGTTATGTCGCTGCGGGTAATTGTTTTTGTGATCGTGTATAGGTTCCAATCATCTGTGAGCGGGACGCTCGTTGTCCCTATGCCTGAGTTTTCGCCATTGAAATAGATCAGCAGGTACGGATCGGTATTGCCCTTTGCCAGCATGGAGAATGTAACAGTTTTGCCGGTCAGCCATTCTGGATTTTCTAATTTTTGACAAAAGCTGCCATATGTATCTGCTACAGATTTCTTAAATACAATTCCATCTGACGTCAATTGTACCGATAGCCCTGTATCCGATGCCCCGTTAACTTTCCAGCGGTCAATTGTGTAGCCTCTACTGTAGTACTCCGTCTGTCCCCGCTGGTTGATTGGATCAGAGAAAGACCAATTGTCCAGCAGGTTGGGATTGCTCCACCCCTGCACCGCCAACGCCGCGCCGGAAGTATCGAACCCCACCACCTGGCCCGGCAGGCCGGTCAGGGTGTCCTGCTTGGCGGCCAGGAGATGCTGTGTCCCCGTCCTGACCGCTCCCGCAAGATTTTCGCTGTTTGCGGCCTCCCCTTCCGGCGTCGCCCCGCCCATTTCGGACACCGCCTCATAAGCGGCGGCCACATTACCTTTTATGCGGCTGATTTCACTTTGTATGCTCATGCCGCACCTCAGACCGCCGCCAGCGCTTCTTCAATGTCGCTTGTCAGGCTCACCGTTCCGCCGCTGGTGTACCCCGCAGGGATGGCCGCGCTGGTGACCGTCAGGCCGTCTATCGTCAGCGCCTGCGCCCCGTTGTTGGGCATGGCGCCCGCCACCGTTTTACCCGCAGCGTCCACAATTACCTTTCCCGTCAGCACATCCGCCGCCCCGGCGGTCACCGCGCTCACATCCTGATAGCTCTCCGGGATGGGGGCAACCGTCACATCGGACAGGCCGTAATACCCGCTGTCCGGGGTAATGTTCTGCTGCTTTTTGGTGGGGGTGGCCGTCCTGGACTGCAGGTTGTAATTGCCGCCGCCCGCCACCCCGGAGACGGTGCCGCTGCCGTTGTGATAGCCTTTCGGGATGGTATAGGTGTCGCCCTCCTGTACGGCGGCGGACACCGCGCCGCAGTCTGCGATGCCCTCCACGGCGGCCGCCAGCTTGTCCAGATTGTCTGCGTTCTGGGCCAGCCCCAGCTCCACCAGCTTTGCCCGGATGGTGTTGCGGCCCGTTTGAATCCTGGCGATTTCAGTCGCTATGCTCATATGTACCTCCTCAAATTGTTTCCAAAAGAATTTCAATGTTTCCCACTGCGGCCTGCACCCCAGCCGCCGTCATAGGCAGCGTGTTATCGCCGCTAAAGTCGCTCACCGCGTTCACAGCCACGTTCAGGCCGTCCTGCTTCAGGCCATGGCCGAATTTATAAGCAGGCCCGCCCCCTCCGCCCGCGATCTCCACCGTGGACAGGGGGCTGTCCCCGCTCATCAGCGACAGGTTCAGCCCATCGTAGGCCAGCGCGCCGCCCTTCTTGTCCAGTTCCTCCTCCCATGCGTCGGGGGTGGGCGGGCGCGCCCCCTCCCCGTCCATGGTGACGCCCTCCAAAATGGTGCCCAGGCTGGCCCAGATCGTGGGCAAAGCCGCGCCGCCCCCTTCCCCAAACACACCGGCCATCAGCGGCTGCCCGTGGGTGACAAGCACCTCCCAGGGGACAACGCACTCCCCTGCCTCGTCCAGCGACACCGTCCGGGATTCCTTTCCCGCCTTGAACACCGCCTTCCGGGTCAGCCCCTGCCAATCCGGGGAAAACTCGAACCGGACGGCGCACACGTTGGCGCTGCCGCTGGTGAGCGGCTCCCGCCGGCGCACCCTCAGCCTGTTTTTGTCTGCAAATAGAATAAACATTTCATCACCTCAAAACCGCGCTTGAAACCGGCACTATGATTGCACCCGGCCGGGCAACGCCGCCTTGCCGACTTTTTTCCCGGAGGGACTGTTTTGGTCAAACGGCCGGACCGGCGGCAGCTGTTTGCGTCGGGGTGTAGAACTTACCATTCACAGTGTCCCCAACAATGCCGGACGGATTTATGCACAGGACAGAGTCACGCTTTATCGCTCCGCAAATATCTGGAATAATAAAAATCCCCGCCCGGTGCCGGAACACCGAAGCGGGGAACGAGAGCAGAGAAAAATTGAAAGATTGGCTCCGGGACCACATACACTTTGGCCCTATTCCATCGGAGCTCATCAAAGAGCACGGTTCAAATCTCAATACAGCCCCTTACCTGCGGTCATCCGTCCCGCCGGTCGGGCCTTATACGCACATCTTCCGATAGCGGATGGCGTTCTGATGGGTAGGTTCCTCCCGGATGGCGGAGGCAAACGCCTGGGCAGCCGCTTCCTTCTCCCCCGTTCCCAGCCGGGCCAGGCCGATGAGATAGTGGCAGTGGGCACGGTTCTTTCTGTCCAGGTCGTCGTCAAAAATCAGGAAGTCCGGCAGGGACACCGCGAAATAGCTCACCCGCATGTGGTCGAACATGTGCCGCTCGCCGTAGTCCAGCAGCTTGTTAAACCGCGCCTTGGCCTGCGCCGGTCTGCCCAGCTTTTCCAGAGCCAGGCCCTGGTAATAGATCATATCGGCTGGCTGGTCGTTGTAGTACATCATCCCGGCGGGCTCGTCCGTACCCACGGCGGCCCGCCGGAAGCACGCCCTGGCCCCCGACCGGTCGCCCAGCCGCTCCTTCACCAGCCCCAGGTAGTAATTTACATGGTTGTCCTTGGCGCCCTCCAGCTTGCCCTCGCCCAGATTCTCCGGGTAGGACACGGTGCGGGAGAGATAGTCCTCCGCCTGCTCCCAGCGGCCCGCCGCCATGGCCTCCCGTGCCAGCTCCACCAGGGCGGTGGTGTACTGGCCGGTCACCTTGCCCTCGCCGCCCTCCCAGGGGTGGAAGCGGTTGGCCATGATGAAGTCATACGCCTCGCCGTACCGGCCCAGCAGGTTGAGCAGGGTGGCGTACTCGATTTTCAGGTCGTCCCGCCTCAGGAACACATCCCGGTTGGCCTCGTACCGCCCAAGCCGCTCCTCCACGGGCATCTCCAGCTTTTTGTACAGCTGGTCCAGCTCCAGGAACACCCGGGCGTCCTCGGAAGCCAGGGCCCATGCCCGCTCCATGGCCTCCTTTGCCAACCCGCCGTCATGGCGCTTGTTGTAGTAGGCCAGGGACAGGTTCCGCCAGACGGTCGGAAACCGCGGATTCAGTTGGGCGGACCGCTCCCAATTCTCAACAGCGTCGTCGTATTGCAGCTTGTCGTACAGCAGGCAGCCCAGATAGTAGCAGGCCTTGGCGGGGCTGGCGGTATGCTCCTTGGCGTACTCCAGCACGATCAGGTCCTCCAGCTTGTTGGGGAAACAGTGGTCGGCGGAGCAGCTCTCCGCCCGGGCCAGCGCCGGCCCGTTCTCCGCCCCCAGCTTTCCCTGGTAATACGCCTTGTAGTAGTACAGCATGGGCCAGGGACTTTCGCACAGCTCCAGGACGTCAACCGCTTCGGCGTAAGCGCCGAACTGGGCGTAATCCCGGGCAACGCGCAGCCAGGTCTCGTGGAAGTCCCGGGCCAGCGCCGTGACGGTCTCCCTCCCTTCGCCGTCCAGCCGGACCAGCTCCAGCCGGGACAGGTAGTCGAAGGGGTCGATGGCAAGGCTCTCCCCGATCCATGCCCGGGCCTGGTCCTCCCGGCCCAGCTTCCGCAGCAGATAGGCCTTCAGCCCCCGCGCCTTGACGTTGTGCCAGTTTTTCACCAGCCCCTTCTCCGTCAGCGCCAGCGCGCCGGCAAAATTTTTCCGCTCCGCCTCGATGCACCCCAGGTAATAGAAGCCCATCTCCTGCTGCTCGCTGGACCAGGCGGCCTTGTAGAAGGCGTCGAAAGCCTCGTCCAATTTATCCTGATAGAACAGCGCCAGCCCCAGGTTGTAGTAGGGCTCGGAGTCATAAGGATTGGGGTTCTTCCAGGTACACCGCTCCAGCGCCTTGCGGAAGTACCCCTCCGCCCGGTCGAACTGCCCCCGGCGCAGCAGCAGCGAGCCGTAGGCGTTGTTGAGCCGGATATCCCCCGGGTCCCGCTTCAGCCCCTCCAGGTAGTAGGGGTCCGGGCGGTAGGTGGCGTGGCGGTACTGCTCGATGTGCAGCCCGGTGAGGTAGAGCTCCTCGCAGGTCATGAGCTCCTCCGGGTCCCTGGCCGCCTGGGCCGGCTGGGGGAGCTTGGGAATCTCCCGCTTCAGCGGGGTATAGGACACCAGCTCCCGCACCCCGTCCAGCACCTTCACCGTCAGTCTGGTTTCGTCCTCCACGGCGGCGTTCACCGTCTTTTGGTAGGTCCGCACCGGGGACAGCTCCGCCTCCTCGTCCAGCAGCACCGTATCGCCGTACGTGAGCCGAATCCGGGCATGGGGATGCCTCCTGCTGGCATAGGCCGTCACAGTCACGCCCTCCGGGCCGGTCTCCAGGTTCACCGCCCCGTCGATGGTGGCGTTCTTCACCGCCCCCACCGCCTTGTAGGGCATGAAGTACTGGGTGAACGTCTTTTCCTCGAAGGGCTTGAGCCAGGTGAAATCGGGCTGGTTGTCGGTGTACACCCCGGTCATCAGCTCCACATAGGGGCCGTCCTCATCGGTGAGGTTGCGGTCCCAGGCCTTGCCGAAGTCGCCGCAGCCCCAGGTCCACTGCTTCTTGCCCGGGGAGATGTGGTGGTCGGCCACGTGGAGGATGCCCGCCTGCCTGCCGTAGTCGTACCCGCCCACAAAGTCGAACTCGCTTTTCTCCGCCATGTAGGAGGTGGGCACAGGGATGTTTTTGTACCGGGAGATATCCACCCCCGCGCTGTAGTCGTGCTTATAGTACTCCCCCGTGGCGATGGGGAACCGGGACACGTCCCGCTTGCCGTGATCCATCACCGCGTGGACGTCGGGGGGGAAGATGGACTGGGTGTTCTCGTTCACGGGGACGGCGGGGTTGGCCCACCACAGGAAGGTCTGGGGCAGGGGCGTGGGGTTGTAGAGCTGGCCGCGGATCTCGATGTACGCCCTGCCTGGGTACAGGGTGAAGCTGGCCTCCCCCCGGGTGCCGTACATCTGGTCCACGTCGGACACCCGGCAGGTCTTGGAGCCGTCCGGATTTTCGATGAGCAGATAGTCCACCGGGGAATATGTGGTGGGCCGGTGATGCTGGGGCCAGTTGAACTCAATGCCGCCGCTGATCCAGGGCCCGCACAGCCCCACCAGCGCGGGCTTGACGACATGGTTGTAGTACACGAAGTCGTAGTCGTTGGTCTTGTCATAGGCCCGCTGGATGCGCCCGCCCAGCTCAGGCAGGATCATCACCTTCAGATACTCGTTCTCCAGCCATACCGCCCGGTACTCCTTGTCCGTCTTCACGTCTGACACCGTCTCAACGGTGGGATAGGGGTACACCTTCCCGGAGCTGCCCTGGTATACCCGGCCCTCCAGGAACATGGGGTTTTTATCCGCCTCGCCGATCTCATAGGTTGGGAGCACGATCTGTTCCTCCCAGATTTTCACGCTGTCCATCCCCGACTCCTCCTTGATGTATGGTTTCCATCTAAAAGAAGCATAGGCCCTTTCCGCGAAATGTTCAATCGCCGCGGTTGCCCTGTCGTTTTGAAAACTTGCCCTCACTTTCTTGACGGAGAGCAGCTCGATGCGTATAATAAAGGCAAACATAAGCAGACGGAGGGTTCCATATGCTTTCCACAGAAGCCCTTGTCGCCCCCGGTTCCGATTACTACATCTATACCCCCAGCGCCCAGGCCCAGGGGCTGTTTCTCTATCCGCTCATTGTGGGCCACTTTCAATATTTGCCCGGCTACTGTCTGCGCAGGACCTCCCTGGACAGCTTCCTCATCATGCACGTTATCCGGGGCGGTTGCCAGGTGGAATGGGGCGGACGGCGCCTCCCCGCCCGGGAGGGGCAGATCGTGGTGCTGGACTGCTACGCCCCCCACGCCTACCACACCGCCGACGGCTGGGAGGCGGAATGGCTCCACTTTGACGGGCCCTGCGCCCGGGGCTATTTCGACGCCATCCTGGCCGGAGGCAGTCCGGTGATCTCGCTGAAGAACAGCTACCGCTTTGAGAAAAACCTGCATAAGGTCTGCGCCCAGTTCCGGGACGCCGCCCCCGTCCGGGAGGCCGTGCTGAACAACTGCATCGTGAACCTTCTCACCGAGCTGCTGGTGAGCCGGGAGGCCGCCAGCCCCGGAGCTCAGTCCGCCGGCATCATTGAGGACAGCGTGGCCTACATCAACGACCACCTGGCCCAGGAGCTCTCCCTGGAAGACCTGGCCGCTCAGGCGGCGCTGAGCCCCTTTTACTTCAGCCGGCTGTTCAAAAAGGAAACGGGCTTCTCTCCCCACCAATACGTCCTGGCCACCCGGATCAGCAACGCGAAATTCCTCCTCCAGAGCACCGGCGATTCCGTGAAAACAATTTGCTTTACCGTGGGCTTTACCAGCGAGAGCAGCTTCTGCACCGCCTTCAAAAAGGAGACGGGCCTGACGCCTTCAGAGTACCGGGCGCGGGCTCTCGCGCCGTAAGCCTGAGCAAGAAGCCGAAAGGGCTGGGCAATTCTGAACAATGACATCCCGCCCCAAGGCCGGTATGATAAATAATATCAGCAGTGGAAAGGCGGTCTATGAAATGAGCGGAAATCTCCTTCTCGACCTGTCCGGCCCGTGGCAGTTTTCCATGGGCGCGGCGGAGGGCGCGGTCTTTTCCGGCGAAACGGTTCTCCTCCCCGGCACCATGGACGAAAACCGCAGGGGCCTGGACAACTCAGCCAATTTCTCTCCCCGGTATTTAAACCGGGACTATGTGTACACCGGCCCTGCCGCATACCGTCGGGAGGTCTCCATCCCCGCAGCGTGGGTGGGGCGGCCCATCTTCCTCCACCTGGAGCGGACGAAAAAGACTCGGGTATGGGTGGACGGCCGGCTGGCGGGAATGCATCAGAACAGCTACACCACCCCCCACCGCTACAACCTGACGGGGCTGTGCCTTCCGGGGCGCACCCATACCCTCACCGTAGAGGTGGACAACTCCGCCGCAGGGATGCCTTACGCCATGTACTCCACCCTGTGGGAGGGGGAGGCCTGGTCCCACCAGCTCACCGAGCACGGCCAGACCAACTGGAACGGCATCGTGGGGGCGCTGCGGCTGGAGTCGCCCCCGGCCCTGTCCGTCTCCGCCCTGCGCCTGCGGCCCGACTTGAGCCGCCATACCGTTCGGGTGGAGATCACGCTGACCCGGCTGGACGGAGCGGAGGAGCTGCGGGGGGAGGTCGTTTTACAGGCGGAGAGCTGGAACACGGATCAGCCGGTTCAGAAAACGGCCTCCCAGCGCGTGGAATTCCGCTTCGCAGCCGGGGAGAATACCGCCGTCCTCTCCCTCCTCCATGACATGGGGGAGCGCCCCCTTCTGTGGGACGAATTTTACCCCGCCTTATACCGCATGACAGCGGCGGTCTACCAGGACGGAGCGCTGTGCGCCCAGGCGTCGGAAGACTTCGGGATGCGCTCCTTTACCGCCGGGGAGAACCAGGGCGGGCGGCAGTTCTTCATCAACGGCCGGCCCACCCAGCTCCGGGGGGAGATCAACTGCGCCATCTTCCCCAAGACCGGGTACGCCCCCATGGGGCTGGAGGACTGGCTGCGGGTTTTCTCCATCTATAAGGACTATGGGCTGAACCACGTCCGCTTCCACACCTGGGTGCCGCCAAAGGCCGCGTTCCAGGCCGCTGACCGGCTGGGGCTGTATCTCTATGTGGAGCTGCCCCACTGGGGACGGCGGATGTTCGGGGATATCGCCCAGGGGGACGATACCGACGCACGCTACTACCAGGAGGACACAAAGCGCATCTTCGCAGAATACCTCAATTCCCCCTCCTTCGTCATGTTTGCCCTGGGCAATGAGGAACGGATCGGATTCTACTACTACGAGGAGTTCCTGCAATTCTGCAAAGGGGTGGAGCCCGACCTGCTGTATTCCGACATCGCGGGGCACAGCACCTATCCCCCCAGCGCCGATTTCGCCTCCAAATGGCTGGAGCCGGGTTATCTGCCCCGGATGGAGCCCTGCACCGATTGGGACTACCGGGAGGCTGTTCAGGCCGCCCCCGTCCCCATCACCGGCCACGAGGTGGGCCAGCTTCAGGCGTACCCCGACTATGAGCGGGAGCTTCCCCGCTATGAGGGCTGTGTCCTGCGGCCCCGGAACCTGGAGCACTTCCGGGATGTGCTGGCCCAGGCGGGGCTGGCGGACCGGGCCGGGGACTTCCACCGGGCCACCGGGAAGCTGGCGGCCATGCTGTACCGACGCTTTGCGGAGTCCTATCTGCGCACGCCGGGGTCCGGGGGCTTCCTGCTGCTGGGCCTCCAGGACTTCTCCGGCCAGGGCACCGCCCTGGTGGGGCTGCTGGACAGCTTTTTAGAGAGCAAGGACGCGATCGCCCCGGAGGAGTTCCGCCGCTCCTGCTGCGAGCTGGCGGTGCTGGCTAAAATACCCCGCTTCGTGTGGGAGGGCGGCGAATCCTTTGAGGCGCAAATCGTCGTCTCCAATTACTCCCCCGGCCCGCTCCGGCTGGGGGTTGACTGGACGCTGGAAGCAGACGATGGCCAGGTCCTCGCCCGGGGCCGCCTAAGCAAACGGCCCGTCCCCCAAGGAGCAGTGACGGACTTCGGCCCCATTCAAGCGGAACTGCCTCTGCTGGCGACGGCCTGCCATGCGTCGCTGACGCTGGCCCTGGCGGGGGAATACGGCGCCCCCTTCTCCCCCGGCGTCAACGACTACTCCCTGTGGCTGTACCCTGCCGCATCCCAGGCGGAGCTCCCGGAGGGCGTGGTGCTGTGCCGGTCCTATGACCGGCAGGCGGAGCTGGCCCTGGCCCAGGGCAAAAACGTGCTGGTGATCTCCGAGGGCACCCCCGCCGCCCTGCCCCGCAGCCGCGCCGTCTCCTTCCGGCCGGACTTTTGGAGCCCCATGTTCCATACCAACCACTCGGACGGGTATTCTCTGGGTATTTTTGTGGAGAAAAATCACCCGCTGTTTACCTATTTCCCCACGGACTGCTTTGGGGACTGGCAGTGGTTCGGGCCGCTGCAAAACGCCCGGGGCCTGCTCATCAACGAGCTTCCCGCCGATCTGCGCCCTATCGTCCAGCCCATCGCCGCCATCGACCTGCCTGAGCGGCTGGCCATGCTGCTTGAGGCCCGGGTGGGGCCGGGGCGGCTGTTCGTGTCCACCATCGACCTGCTGGAAAAGGAGGACCCCGCCTCCCGTGCCCTTTTATCCGCCATCTGCCGCTATGTGGGCGGCGGGGCGTTCCAGCCGGAGGCGGCGCTGGAGCCGGGGACGCTGCGCCCCTGGCTGCCGCCGCTGGAGCTGACCTCCATCCGCCTGCGGGGCGCTCACGCCCTGGAGCCGGGCGCTCACGCCGCCTTTTCCGTGGACTGTTTTGACAGCCGCGGCCCCTGTGCGCTGCCGGAGGGCTGGCGGCTGGAGTTCCGCTCCTCCGACAGCCTGACCGCGGAGATCGACGGGGCAGGAAATCTGCTGGCCCTGCGGCCTGGGATCGTCAAGCTGTCCGCCGTCTGCGCCAAGGGGGCCGCCCGATTTGCGGACAGCCTTGCCCTCCGGGTGGGGGAGCCCGCCGCCCAGCCTGTTTCGCTGGACGGCGCAATTATCACCGCCTCCAGCACCCATCCCCAGCACCCCGTCTCGGATATGCTGTACAACGATCCGGACGCCTTCTGGCAGACCAACTATCTGGATCGCGCCCAGAGGATGCCCCAATGGGTGGAGATCGAGCTTCCCCGGGAGACGGCCGTCGGCGCGCTGCTGTGCGGCGCGTGGACGGGGAGCACCCGGGGGGCCATCCTGAGGGCCGCTTTGTCCGCCAGCGTGGACGGGGAGCGGTTTGAGGAGGTCTGCCGCGGCCAGTGGGGCGAACGCGCCGCAGGGGAGGATAAGCTGTTTGCCTTCCCGCCCCGGCCCGTCCGGTTCCTCCGGCTGGATGTGGAGTGGGCCGTCATGCACACCGGCGACTCCAACGCCGTGAGCATCTCTCGGCTGGCGCTGTATAACTGCCCCCTGATTGCGTCAGCGGAGCCGCTGCCCGTGTGCCAGGTCCGCTTCGGGACGCCGCCCGAGGAGGCCCTGGCCGCCGCCGCGCTGCCGGACCGGCTGTCCGTCGCCCTGGCGGACGGCAGCGGCGCGGCGGCGGACGTGGTGTGGACCTGGAGCGCCTACCGGGCCGACCTCCCCGGCGACTATCCGGTCCGGGGTACGCTGTTCACCCCCGGCGCCGCCAATCCCGGGAATATCCACGCCGTACAGATCATCCGGGTGAGGCCAAAGGACATGACCACACCGCCGGACAAAACAGCGCTGGACCGGGCGTATCAGGAGCTCCAGGCGCTGGCCCGCCGAACTGCGGATCGCGAACTGGACAGGCTGCTCACCCAAGCGGAGAGCTTCTATGCCCTCACCGGAGCGGTGCAGCACGATGTGGACGTATGGACGGATCGGCTCACCTGCGCCATTACGGAATATAATCAGCATATTTAGGCAAAACAGCTTGACGGCGCAGCGCAGCAGACAGCGGGTCCCGCCGGGGCCCGCTGTCTGCTGAATGAGGATTATAGAATCGCCAATTTTAATTTGGTGTTCTTTTTTGAGGGAAATAATCAGCCTGTCTGTTTCTCTTTCTTCCAGCGGCGCACAATGGCTGCAACGCCCCATGCAATGAGACCGGCCGCAGCTACACCCTCCCCAATAAGGATAAACCAGTAGTTGGCAAAGGGCAGCTCACCCACAGCGGTGCCATGGATGATGCCGTTCATGGCGTTGGAGTTCACGGTGGTGTACAGGATGTGCTTGA
Organism: uncultured Oscillospiraceae bacterium; assembly: GCA_910584835.1. GTDB lineage: Bacteria > Bacillota > Clostridia > Oscillospirales > Oscillospiraceae > Enterenecus. The sequence continues at coordinate 34,983 of CAJUEG010000008.1, forward strand.
TGGCCTGGCGGGCAAAATACTGGGAGGCCGGGTTATTCACGTCAATGGGCGCGTCCACCTCAAAGCCGGTGAGCTTCAGATCGCCGCCCGCCCGGACGCACTGCTCGGTGTCCATGGTGCCGCCGCCGTCGTAGTCGGTGATAACAGTGCCGTCAAAGCCCCACTCGCTGCGCAGCACCCCGGTGAGCAGGTTGTAATTGCCCCCCGCCCAGGTGCAGCCGATGCGGTTGAAGGAGGACATGACCGCCATGACGGCGGGAATCTCCACCGTTTTTTCGGTGTAGGACTTGGAGGCCGCATCGTACGCCTGGACCTTGATGGGGGTGGTCCCCCGTTCCTCAATGCAGGTCTGGAAGGGCTTGAGGTAGATCTCCCGGATCGCCTGCTCGTTGGCAAAGGTGGCCACATGGCTGCGGTGGTCCTCCTGGTCGTTGAGGGCGAAGTGCTTGATGTAGGCGTACACGCCCTTTTCGGCGCAGGCCACCGACGCCTCCCGGGCGAATTCGCCGGACATGAAGCCGTCCTCGGAGTAGTACTCGAAGTTGCGTCCGGCGAACGGCGTGCGGTGGATGTTCATGGCGGGGGCGTACCAGCCGGTAATGAGGCCGGTGTACTGGTGATTGCCCCAGTTGCCGTCGGCGGCCAGGGCGTCCTCTCCCACGTAGTAGCCGTGGAGGTAGGAGTTCTCCCGGTCCCAGCTGGCGGCCAGGTTGGTGGCGCAGGGGTAGGTGATGGAGTAGGGCTCGTGGGTGATGCCGCCCTCGTTGAGGCCCGAGGGGCCGTCGTAGTCGATGGCCCGGGGCTTGGACACGTTGGCTGAGCCCAGGGTCTGGTAGCCGCCGTTGCGGATAATGGCCTCCAGCTCGCTCACGTCCATCTGGTCGATGAGGGCGTCCCAGCCGCCCTCGGCCTCCACCTCGTCAAAGTCCCGGCCCCGGTAGTCGATGAGCTCCAGATCGCCGTGTTTGCCGTACTGGCCCGCCATGGCGGCGGCCTCTTCCTCGGTCATGGGGTTCATGGACGCGCCCACGCCCTTGGCGCGGATAGTATCCCGGATGGCGTCGGACACCTCAATCTCCCAGGTATAGCCGTTCTTCTCGCTGTAGGGGCTCTGCCGCCTGCCGTCCTGACTGCCGTGGGTCTGGGGGAAAGTGCCCGCCCAGTCCTGCCGGGTGAGGAACCGGTCCCGGGGGGTGAACTCGTCGTAATGGGCGTGGTCGAACTGGTTGGTCACATCCACGCCGGTGAGGGACTTGGCGTAGGTCACGTTGTCCACCCCGCCGTTGCCGCTGTAGCTGTAGCTCCACTTGTCCACAAAGGAGGCGTCCGCCCCGCCGAACAGGGGCTCCACGCTCTGGCCACCGTAGGCCAGGAAGTTGTCGGCGGCGGCGTGGGCGTTCTCCGCCGCGGTGAGCAGGTAGTCCCCCGCCTCCAGGATGTAGGTCTTGGCGTTCACATCGTCGTAGGAGATGAAGTCCTTGCGGTTGACGGTGACGGTGACGGTCTCGGACTGGCCGGGCTGGAGCTCCCCGGTCTTTTCAAAACCCACCAGGGTGACGGCGGACTTCTCCACATAGTTGGCCTTGTCATAGCCGGTGTAGGGCGCGTTGAGGTAGACCTGCACCACGTCCCGGCCCGCCGCGCTGCCGGTGTTTTTGACGGTGACGCTGATTTCAATATTGCCGCCGGCGTCCATCTGGCCCATCTTGAAGCTCGACCATTCAAAGGTGGTGTAGGACAGCCCAAAGCCGAAGGGGTACTGCACGGTGGCGGCGTAGTCGTAGTCCCCGGCATTGCCCTGGCCCAGCGCCTTGTCGAAATAGCGGGTCTCGTAGTACTTGTAGCCCACGTAGATGCCCTCGTCGTAGAACACGGCGGCCTCCACGTCCTGCCCGCCGTTGACCAGCATCATGTCTCCCATGTTCTGCATGGCGGGGGAGGAGAACGCGTCATAGGCGAAGGTGTCCACCAGGTGGCCGGAGGGGTTCACGTTGCCGCTGAGCACATCGGCGATGGAGCGGCAGGTGTCGCCCCCCGCGCCGGGGGCCCACAGCACCGCGCTGATGCTGGGGTAGTCCTTCACCCAGCCCAGCTCAAAGGCGTTGTTGGTATTGATCACCAGGATCACGTTGTCAAAGTTATCGTTGAGGTACTGGATGACCTCCAGCTCCACGCTGTTGGGCTCCAGATAGTGTTTATCCCTGTCCGCGGCCTCCTTGGTCCACTCGCCCATGTAGCGGCCCAGGTCCCGGCCCTCGCCGCCGGTGCGGGCCAGGAAGAACACGGGGATGGTGCCCTGGGCCTCGCTCTTGGCGTCGCCGGGGATGGCGGACACGGGGGCCTCCCGGATGGTCCAGTCCTCCGCGCCGCCGTACATGATGGAGCCGCCGCCCCGGGTGTAGCTGCCGTGGTTGTCGGTGTAGAACTTCCACAGCGCCTCGTTGACGGCAAAGCCCTGCTCGGTGAGGGCGGTGCGCATGTCACTGGAGATGGTGGACACGCCGGAGCCGGTGCCGCCTGCCAGCAGGTCCACCGACGAGGAGGAAAACAGGCTCAGCTTGGACCCCGCCGCCACGGGCAGGCCCCTGCCGTCCTCCGCCCGGTTGTAGAGGAGCACAAAGCCCTCCGCCCCCGCCCTGCGGGCGTAGGCCTGCTCGTCGGCCTGGAGCTGCTTGGAGTCGGTGATGTCCCGGGTGTAGTAATTGGCGTCGATGTCATGGCTGGCGCCGCCGCTGAAATCCGTCTCGCCAAAGATGTCCCGGAGCACCAGGTCGAACCTGGAGGTGGTTACCACGGACAGCACAATGGAAAACGCCAAAAGGATCGCCAGCAGGGGCGCGACGATGGCGGTAAACGCCTTCGCGCTCAGCTTTTTCTTTTTGCCTTTTTCTTTTGCCACAGGGAACCCTCCTAAATCATCATTTTGTTGGGATCTCGCTCACAGGCGTTTCTCTGCCGGGCCCCCGTCCCAGGTTTGAGGCGGGGGCCCAAATGTCCGTGATCCGCCGGTCAGCCGCCCAGGCTGACGCCGGTGGCGGTGGTCTTGATCCACCGGTAATCGGCGGTGGCGTCACTGAGGGTATACTTGCCCATCCAGTCCTCGGCGTCGGGGGTGCCGCACCAGTAGTTCATCAGAATACGGCCCGGCGCGGAGGGCAGAGGGTTGTCGGCGCTGGCGTTAACGGTGTACACCTCTTTGCCGTCCACCAGCCAGGTGATGGAGTCCTCCGCCCAGCGGAAGCCGTACTCATGGAACTCCTCGGCGGCGTCGAAGCCCAGGTCGTACCAGTACTCGTGGCCGCCCTGGCCGTCCACAAAATAGTTGAACTGGACGCCGGTGGTGTCCTTGCCCAAAAACTCAATGTCGATCTCATCCCAGGGGTTGGGGGTTCCGTCCAGGCCGATATCGTAACTGCCGGTGCAGGTGAAGAAGGTGCTGGCGGTGCCCTCCACCTTGGCGGGCTTCATGCTGACGGTGTACTCGCCGTAGCCGTAGTGGTGGGCGGTGCGGGCCTCGCCGGCGTAGTAGCCCTGCTCCACCTCGCCCTTGGCGTCGGCGATGCCCAGGTGGAGCTGGCCGTCGGAATAAGCAGCCATATCGCCCTTCCACCACACGTTGAACACGCTGCCGTTGGACCAGCCGTCGGAGGCGAACACGCTGCCGTCCGCGGGCGCGCCGCTGGCAAAGTTCACGTCCAGGCCATCCATGGCGCCGCCCTCACTGCCGCCCTCGGCGGGGACCAGCTCCCGGCCGGCGGCGGAGGTCTTGACCCACTGATAATCGGCGGTGGCGTCAGAAAGCTCATATTTGCCTGCCCAACCCTCGGCGTCGGGGGTGGCGGTCCAGTAGTTCATCAAAATGCGCCCCGGCGTGGAGGGCAGCGGGTTGTCCGCGCCGGCGTTGACGGTATATACCTCTTTCCCGTCCACCAGCCAGGTGATGGAGTCCTCCTTCCAGCGGAAGCCATACTCGTGGAACTCCTTGGAGGCGTCGAAGCCCAGGTCGTACCAGTACTCGTGTCCGCCCTGGCCGTTTACGAAGTAGTTAAACTGGACCCCGGTGGTGTCCTTGCCCAGGAACTCAATGTCAATCTCGTCCCAGGGGTTGGGGTTTCCATCCGCATTGATATCGTAGGGGCCGGTGCAGGTGAAAAAGGTGCTGACGGTGCCGGGCTGCTTGACGGGCTTCATGCTGACGACGTAGTCGCCGTAGCCGTAGTACAGGCCGGTGCGGACCTCGCCGCCGTAGTAATCCTGCTCTACCTCGCCCTTGGCGTCAGCGATGCCCAGGTGGAGCCGGCCGTCGGAGTAAGTAACCTGGTCGCCCTTCCACCACACGTTGAACACGCTGCCGTTGGACCAGCCGTCGGAGGCAAAGAATGCTTCCGCTGGGCCGTTGGAAAAGTCGGCCAGCATGGGGGCGTCCACAGGGGCGGCGCTCTCTTCGCCGCCGGAGGGCTGGCTGGCGGCGGGTTTGCAGGCGGTCAGGGCCGCCGTCATGGCCAGGGCCAAAAGCATTGCAAGAACTTTCTTTTTCATCGCTGGTTTCTCCTTCTCACATTTTTATTCACAGCGCGTCGCCGCGCTTTGTGACCGTATTCCCTAACCGCCGCACCCGGCTGCAATTTTTTACATTTGCCACAAAGGATTCCCGCTGCGTTTTGCTCTTTCTGGCAATAATATAGTAAAAGGAACGCCCGCTGACAACGGGCGTTCCCTAAACTGCACAATTTTTACTTACTTTGCAATCCGGGCACAAGCGCGGAGCAATTTTCTTCCAAATTGTTCTTCTATGTGGCAACGCTGAACAAAATATTCAGATGGAAAATACCATCCGCCACATAGGCCGTCAGCTCCCCCTCATATTTGTGGACGATCATCCGAATGCTGCGCATCCCGAACCCGTGATAGTTCCGATCCGCCTTGGTGGTGACGGGCAGGCCGCCCTCGAAGGTGCGCTCGCCGTCAAAATAGTTGTCCGACTGGATCACGAGCATATCGCCGTGGGCCTTCACCACCAGGTTGACCACCCGCCGCTGCCGCTCCTTGATGGCCTTGACCGCCTCCAGGGCGTTGTCGATGATGTTGCCGAACAGGCAGTACAGATCGCCGTCATCCATAAAGGTGAGCCTGCCCCCGTCCGCCATGCAGGAAAACGCGATGCCGTTCTGCTCGCAGTAGAGGCTCTTTTCCGTGAGCAGGACGTCCAGAAGCTGGTTGCCCGTCTCCACCTTGGCGTCGTAGATGGAGATGCTTTTCTGGAGGTCGGCCACCGCCTCGGGCCGCATCTGCTCCCCCTGGGCCGCCAGCGCGCCCAGCTTATAGCGGATGTCGTGGCACTTGACGTTGATCAGGTCGATGGTGTCCCGGGATATCTCGTACTGCCGCTCGCTTTGGTGGACGGCGTGCTGGAGGTATTCCACCTCCTGCTGGAGCTCCCGCTGCTCCACCGTCCTGGAGGTGAGCAGCAGCACGATGGCGCAGCACATCACCGAGAACAGGTTGCCCGACTGGCGCAGTACAAAGTACGCCGAGACCTCGAAGCGGTTTTCCCGCCCCGCGCTCAGCTGGGCGAAATAGACGTCCTCCACCGAGCACAGGATCACCGTGATGCTCAGCACCAGCACGGCGATGGCGAACATCTGGTAGTTCAGCCGTCCGCCGGATATATGCCGGAGCAGCGGGCGGATAAACGCCAGATAGACCGCTGCCGCCGCCAGGGCAAAAAAGCTGTAGTACATCAGGCGGTAGTAGATGTCGAACCGCCAGCCCCAGCCGTCATACCAGCGCAGCGCTTCCCCGCCGCACCACAGCGTCAGATACAGCTTGTAGCACAGGTTTTGGGCGGCGTAGGCCACATTACAGCAGAACAGGACGGTGGGGAAGGACTCGTCAAAGCACAGCCGCACGTGGGCCGCGGTGACAGCAAACAGGAAGATGTAAATGCCGATCCGCCCCGGGGCCGTGTCCCCAAAGGAGCGGTAGAAGACGGCCGCGCCATAGGCCAGCGCCAAAGCCGCGCCGCCCCCGGCCAGCACCCGCGCCCAGAATCGGGGCGCCCGGTTCAGCTTCCGCGTGGTCAGGGCGTAGAACACATACAGTTCAAACAAAAACTCCAGAATGATCTTCTGATAGATCATGTTGACCTCAGCCACGGTTTCCACCTCCCGCCCCGGCGTACCAGTTGGTCAGCCCCTCCATGAACGCGGCCCGCCTCGGGCGGCTGATCTGGAGGGTGCGGTCCCCCACCTGCACTTCGGAGCCCTTTACCCGCACGATGAATTTTGGATTGACCAGGTAGCAGGTATTACAGCGCAAAAACCCGTAAGAGCCCAGCTCCCGCTCCACATTAGACAGCACACCGGTCATCTCGATCACATCGTCGATCAGATGATAGTGAAGCCGGTGGCTGATAATCTCCACATACATCAGCTTGTCCGTGGAGATGCGGCACAGCCCGCCTGGCGCGTTTACCGTAAAGCTGCGCTCCTCGTTCATCAGGTAGATGTCCAGTGCCTTTTTGAATTTCAGAGAGAAATCGTAGTAGCTCACCGGCTTGACCAAGAAGCTGACCGCGTCCACCTCGTAGCCCTTCAGGGCGTACTGCACCAAGCTGGTGATGAAAATGATAGATACGTTTTTGTCGCGCCGGCGCAGCTCCATGGCGGCGTCCATTCCGTTTTTTCGGGGCATCTGGATGTCCAGGAACACCACCGCATAGACGGCTTTGTAGTCTTGAAGAAAGGCCTCTCCATCACAGAACCGGGTGATGTTGAATTGCTGGCCAAACTCGGCGGTGTACCGCTCAATATATTCTTGCAGTTTCTCAGCGGCGGCGTCCTGATCCTCCACGATGGCAATATTTTTCACTCCACTCCCCCCTGCCCGCCCAAATTTATAGATCTAATTTCTATTATACCTACCTGGCAAAAAAACACAAGGAAAACCGTTGCAGACGCACCCATGTCTCCAAGGAGAAAGCCGCCGTTGCAGGAGCGGTCTCACAGCCGGTTCAGATCCTCCCGCAGCGCTTCAATGATCTGCGCCTGCCCCTCTTCCGAATCTGCCTGCCGGAGCAGCACGATGTCCACATCTCTCCGCTCTGCGGCCTGTTCCCCCATGTGTCGGCATCTATAATAGCTGGATGCGTGTTCTCAAATGTCATTTGTTTGTCCGTACACAGGGGTCGCTAAACCCCTGTGTACTTTTTTCAGGGTTTTCAAAAACCCCGCGTGTCCGATCTTATGGGTACAGTTTAAAAAAAGTATAGCAAAAACCCCTTGAGCCGTTGCCTTTCTAGTGATAAGGAACTAACCAAATTTTGTCAGTTGATGACCGTAGTGTAAAGCACAGACAAGGCCCAGTATGATTTACATCATACTGGGCCGCTTGTGCAAATTGTCGATTTATGAGCAAAGCGCAAATTGTTTGTACTGAGAGGATGACATTTGGAAAAACTTGTGGTAAAATGATAAAATCAAAACAAGAGAAATTAGAAGGAGCGCATGGTTGTGGACGGTTATGAATATGAGAAAAAATGCGCGATTTTATTGAAGGCCAAAGGTTTCTCCAACATCGCTGTTACTCCAGGGAGCGGTGATCAGGGCATAGATATTATTGCGTATAAGGTTGGAACGAAATATGGTGTTCAGTGTAAATACTATACGGGTACAGTGGGTAATAAAGCAGTACAAGAAGCATATGCTGGAGCAGCTTACTATGGGTGCGTCATAGCTATGGTCATTACCAATTCTACGTTATCCAGATCAGCATCTGCACTTGCAAAAGAACTTAACGTAGAAATCTGGGAACGTGTTGACGCTATCTACTTACAAGAACACAGCAAGAAGGCATCAATTGATCATGCCCTGTTGACACAGGCTGAACAAGAAGATTTGCAAGTAGAAGAAATCGAAGCATATCTACAAGAAAAATATCGAGATTTTCATTTGAAGTATCCAGTGGATAAAAATAAAGATAGGGAAATAGCTGAATACGCTGACAACATGAAACGCCAAGTGGACGACTTCGAGTCATCTTTTCAGCGAGAACTTGACAGACTATTTTCTAGAATAGAATATCATACTTTTAGGAATTGGAGGGACCCCGCTCTAACTCCTATCAAAAATGAAATGCGTAAATGTACGAAGGAATTTAGTGGACAACTGAAGAGATCGATGGATGAGGCAAATAGAAATGCGGAGCATTATTTGGCTACCAAGATTTCGGTAAGTTCGATAATCAAGTTATCAGATATGATAGCGCATATTTTTCATATCGGTGATGGTATTCGCGTTTCATTCAATGCATCTACATCACTTGAAACACGTGATATAGCACAGTTTACATGGCCTGAGAAATATTCTCGTATAGCATATAAGTGGCAGACTATAAAAAAAGAGATTCCTTCTGATCCAGAAGAAGACGATAGCAGAAGAGAACGACTTGAAAGAGGGTTTCTTCAAACAAAGCTTAATAAGGCAACAGAAAAGTTAGAAAAAGCGCAAGAATCGGTTAGAACGGCACAGGAATATATACAATCAGCACCCATTGACTTGGCAAAAAAGAAGTCCAAGCTTAAAGATATGGAAGATGGTTTTTCCCAAAAAACTGAGGAACTGCGAGAAGTTTATAAAAGTACTGAATTTACCTTAACGGAAAAGATGAATGCTGCTAATAGACGATTGGCAGAGTTAGATGAGGCCAAAAGGTCGGAAGCAGAGAAATTACGCAATCTCTTTGTGTTGTCTTTCAAGAAAAAAGAAATCTCAAGACAGCGGATCAATGATTTAGGCAAAGACATTGAAGAAGCAAAGGCTGTTTGCCGAAATGCAGAGGATGAACTATCATCAGTTAGAGCCGCTTTTCAATCAGATATACAGGAGTTAGAAAATGAACTGTCCGCTTTCCGCAAACAAATTGACGGAATAGCGGAAAAAGCCTCTCAGAGTGAAGCCATAATCAAAAGTAAGGAACCAGAAATTGCACGATTGCAAAGCGAGATTGATACACTCAAAGAGCAATTAAAGGACTTCCACAAAAAATATCTACTGAAAAATTATCGAAATATTATTAAAACATAATTTCCAACAGAAAATTCTCAAAATAAAGTGCTGTGGTAGGCTAAACGGATATTATGGTTATTCCTGCTGGTCTTGTTCAAAGATAGGTATAATCTTTATTGGAGAATAGAATATGGACGGATATGATTTCAAAAAATTACTTAATTCTACCATTTCTAATCAAGATGACTTCCTTTTATGTATAGAAGGAAATAGATTGAATCCGTTGCCACCAAAGCATAGATTTGATTGGTTAAGTGCCTCCATCCGAACAAAATTAAATAGGGCTTTGTATGTAGTGAAATTTTTCCAAACGAAAGATGTTTTTATCATTTGGGATGCAAAAAGGCGTAGAGATATCGGAGGTGTTGGCGGATACACTTTTGATCTTGGTGTAGATTGGGACACCAGAATAATAGGTCCAGACGTATTTTGGTCACACTACAGAGAATTGGGAAGACACAATAGCGGCATTTATGAAAAAATATATGTAGTGGGTTTATCCAATTTTGATCTATTTTTTCAAAATTGTGATACCTATATGCAGTTTAATGCATTAGATGATGAATTCCCGCATAATTCTCAACGGGCAATTGAAGAAGAGCGGTCTGTTCACTGGAAGACAAAAAGTGAGCGAAAAAAATATTCTTCATCGCAATATAAACGCGACAAGCAATTCAGAGCAGATGTGCTTGCAGTATATGGTCATAGATGCGCTATATGTCGTTGCAACATTAGCGAAGTGCTACAGGCCGCTCATGAGGCTGGATACGATGTCGCACATACAAATTATGATGACCCAAATCATGGAATATGTTTGTGCGCTAATCACCATCTTATGTACGATAATAACTTGCTTAAAATCGATCTTGACCAGCTTACTATTGAAATTTTAGAAGAAAAGGTAAAAAATATGTCTTGGTATCAAGATTTCATTGAAAAATATGATGGAAAGATTATAAAGAGGGGAATATAGGAAAATTGAACTTGTGGAACGCTACCCGGCGTCCTATCTGTTGCTCAGTATGCTTGGGAAGATATAGACATCTCAAAACGAAAATAGCAACTTTTGAGTGAAATAGTCTGTATCGCAAGACCTGATATATTTTATCACCCGTTCTGCGAACACATGGCTGTTCATTGTATCCCACTCGGCCAACCGGACGATCTCCGCTGTGCCGTTTACAAAGTCAAACTGAATCTCGCCCCACTCGCCGTCGCAGTCTGCCTGATACTCATAGACTGCGGCGGCGATTTTCTTTTTTGCCCGCTTCACCGATTTCCGTTTGAGCCGGACAGCGTGGAGCGTACCGGCCTCTACCAGCAGGACAGTCAGCTTCTCCACCGCCCGCCGATAGGCTCTCTCCGCTCCGCTGGCGGTACTGCCCTCAAACATCACCGCCAGTTCCTCGAAAGACTTACGTTCAGATAGCGGACTGACCCGGCCACAAGCCATGCAGATGGCGTTTCGTTCTTCCAAAAGCCGTTGCTCCCGATAAGTCAGCTTCTCAAAAGCGGCTTGAACCGCCTCCGCCTGAACACCGTTCCAGAGGATCGCCGCATAATCCCAGGAATCGTCCCTGGTCACATCCTCGCCGCTTTCTTCGGCATTCTCATCCTGTGCTATAACATAGATCGGAACCTGATTGCGGTTGAGCCGCGCCACGGTCAGATACTGCCCCGCTGTTTCCTCGGAACATCCTTCTTTCTCGGCATACTTGGCAACAATCTCACGGCTGGGCTTGCCTGATTCGTTGTAAAGCCATACAATACCACGCACCCGCTTGTACTCGTCTAGAGAGGAAAAGGAACCGCTTTCCTCCATCATCCGGCATTGAATCAGAGCGTTTCCAATCGCATGATGGGCGAATGTAAGGAACTCCGCGCCTTTGTATGGATCGTAACTTTCCAGACACTCTAGCATGGCGAGAACGCAGTTTTGCTTATAATTCAGAAACCGCTCCGGGTCATACCTGTCCAGCCCCTCCCGCAAGAGGAAGTTCCTGACCCGTCCATTCAGAAGCGGCTCTATGTGGTGCAGGAAGTAGGCAAAGAAGCGGAGGTCATGCCACGTTTGCGTGGCAACGATGTACTCGTTTACCGTATACAATTCCGGTGGCGGGGGCGTGAGCTGGTACACATGGGTAACTTCAAACATGGTGAGGCCATGGGCATTTCCCTGAAACGGGTATTTCGCAAATCGTTCTTCCACAGCCTCACCACCTCCGTCATTTCAAATAGTTCTGCGCCTCCGCCAACAATGCCTCCTGTGTCATTTCCGCCTCATAAGAACCGGCGGCATATTCCCTGTCTGCAATGGCACGTTCCAGCTTGTTCCTCGCCAGCCGCTTCATCACGGCGGCGGTCTTTTCATCCTGCGTTCCCCGGTGCAGTTTTTGGATGATCGTGTTGGTGCGGCGCTCATAGATTTTCTTCAGCGGGTGATCGTCAGCCCGTTCCCGCTGCTCCCGCCCCCGGAGGTTGCCGACCTGACGGCAGGTGCGCCCGCGCTTGTCCCCCGGAGCCAGACCGCCGCAGTATTTTGTGGGCCTTGCATCTGTGGTCAGGAACCACGTTCCGCAGATTGGGCATTTACGGGGAGCGTGACCTACGCACAGTCCCTCAAACAAGTCAGAGCGGAACATCCCCACAAAAGAAACATAGTGCATCCGTTTCACAAGCTGAGATTTCTCTTTGCCGGGAATTGTCGCAGCGGCGTACTGAACAGAGGCGTTTGCAAGAGACATCCAGGCAGGATTTTCTGCTGATAAATCAGGGTCAGCAGAAAAGTATTGTCCGAAGCTGGCGGCGTATCCGTCCGGCGTCCTGTCGCTCTCATGGAGTTTCTCCGCGAACGGCAGAAGCTCCCGCTTGAACTCTGCCAGGGAGAACCCCAAGTGTGCCATGACAGGCAATACCCGCAGCAGAGTAAGTGCCTTTTGGTATTCCGGCGAAACCGCCCTGGCAAGATTTCCAGACTTCGCAAAGTCCATTGTATTTCGCAGATAGTCTTGCGCAAAAACGGCGTCAACATAGCCGCGGACAAACTCATACTCCAGGCAGGAAAACGGCGGCACATCCCGCAAAAGCTCCACGATCTGAAAGGCACTCTCCCTCGCCGCTTCCATCTGCGCCATGTCTGCCTGTCCAAGTTGGAGCGCCCCCATATACAGATTGAGCGGCATACAGAGTTGGGACAGCTTCGCTATGACTTCATCGGAGAGGTTCAGCGCAGCACAGGCCAGCGTTCCGGTCGGCATAGACTTCCCCTCATAAGTCACATTGTCTTGCCAGAAATCCAGCGTCAGGAGCGTGTGTTCAATCAAATTCAAGTGCGCTGCCTCCTGTCATGTTTTTTCGTTTCTCATTATACCACAGCCGCCCTTGATTGGAAAGATGGCTTGTCATGTTTTTTAAAACGGGGCTGTCATGCTGTTAGCCTGTTTTTCTCGAATTTGCTCATAACCATAATAGAAAGCCGATGACTGGCTATGTGGGAGCGTGCCAGTCATCGGCTCTTTTTCGGAAGTCCCCTGACTTCCGAAAAGTGCGGGAGTGCAGAGGGCGGCAAGCCCTCTGCCGGGTGTCAAGAGGGTAGCACCCTTTTGGCCGGGTGCAGGGCGGCAGCGCCTGTTGGGTGTCCAGAGGGCAAAGCCCTTTGGGGCTGGTGCAGGGTGACAACGCCTGCTCAGGTGTCCAGAGGGTGAAACCCTTGGCCCAGTAGGATTGATGCGCGCGTCAATCCATACTGGGTTATTATCTGGCGCAAAGCACTCAGATTCGGCGGCTTCGCCGCCCCTAACTACTCCCAGGACAGCAAAAAACGAGGAACAGGAAGGAGAGCAGAATGGCAAAAAGATTGACCCGGCACAATGGACGAGCCGGAAAAAGCGGTGTTTATAAATCAACGCACAATGACAGAACCTTCGATACCGAACACGCCGAACACATTGACAATGAGCGGATTTCACAGAACATCTATTGGGATTGCTTTCGGGGGGCGACGTATCCGGCCCAGCAGGACAGGGAGGTTTCCTTCGCGGATGTGGAACGGGCCTTTTATCTGAACCGCTACTCGGATTACCTTGATGGCCAGCATGAACGGAACGCCAAACGCCGCCACTCCGAGCGCGACCGGAGCGTGGATGATCTGCTGGCAGACAAACGCTTCTGCCCGGAGGAGACCATTTACCAGATCGGCACGATGGAGGACTCCGTTTCCCCGGATGTGCTTCTGGAAATTGTCGGGGAATTTATGATGGAGCTGGAACGGCGCTTCGGTGAACGCATCCATGTTATTGACTGGGCGCTCCATCTGGACGAGGCCACGCCCCATATCCATGAGCGTCATGTTTTTGACTATGTGAACCGTTATGGCGAGGTGGAGCCGAAGCAGGAAAAGGCGCTGGAGGCCCTTGGCTTTGAACTGCCTGACCCGGAGAAAAAGCCGGGGCGCACCAACAACCGGAAGATGGTTTTCGATGCGGTCTGCCGGGTCATTCTGTTTGATATTTGCAAACGGCATGGTCTGGCGGTCGAGGAAGAACCTGACCCCGGCAACCGTGGGCGCAGCTACCTGATGAAGAACGACTATATCATCCAGAAGCAGAAGAAATTGATTACGGAGCAGGAGACGGCGATTGAAGAAAAGGCACAGGCGTTAGAGGCCGTGTCGCTTCGGCTGGAAGATGCCGAGACTCTTATTGATGCAGTTACAGAAATTGCCTATGACAAGGCGGTGGAGCTTGTGACCGATGCCGTCCGCGCCGAGACGCAGTTGCAGGATGAGAAGATCGTCTCCGATTACAAGGATTGGTGTCTGGCCCCGGAGCGGCGCTTTTCCCCAGCGGAGAAAGGGCTGATCGGCAAGGTGCTGGGAAAGGCGCAGGAGCTGATCCACAAAGCCGCTCAAAAGGTGCTTGCCAGAGTGCAGGCCGTTTTGCGAAAGCCGGAAGTCAGAGCCGCCGCCACCAAACAGATTAAGGAGAAAGCCAGAGAATCCGTCCTTGCCAAACTGGAACGGGGGAAGGCCGAGATTGCCAGACAGGATGCGGAACGCAGGGCGGCGCAGTCCACAGCGAGGCACAGCATGGAGCGATGACAGGTATTGCATGGACAGGGGGATTTTTGGTAGCCGCTACCGAAATTCCCCCTGTCATGTTTTTTGAAACGGGGTTGTCATGCCATTAGCCCGGTTTTTTCAAATTTGCTCATAACCACAGCAGGAGGGCGCGGCAGACGCCCGATTTTTACAGATTGGAGGTATGCGAGAATGAATGAAAATGAAGAATTGCAGTCCGGTTTTCCCGACTGGCTGACGGAGGACTACAAGGTTTTGGAACCGGTTTTCTGCCGGACATTCCTTCGGGAACATCCCATGCGCTGCATCCGGGGGCGGTTCTACACGGTGGATGGGCTGGTGGCGGACGAGAGCGTCCTGAAAAAGGAAATCTACGACCAGATCAACCCGTGGCTGGAAACCAAAATCGCCAGGAAGGTGGACGACCTTCTGAACGCCTTGCGGATGGCGGCGTACTCCGAGCCGATAGAGTTGGATTGTGACCGTATCCATGTTGCCAACGGCACGTTGTTTGTGGATGGCCGCTTTACACCGGAGAAAGCCTACTGCAACAACCGCCTGACCGTTGCCTACCGGCCCGATGCGCCGCCGCCGGAGAAGTGGCTGCGGTTCCTGTCGGAACTGCTGTACCCGGAGGACATTCCCACGTTGCAGGAGTACCTGGGCTACTGCCTGCTTCCCACCACCAAGGGTCAGAAGATGCTGATGCTCATTGGCAAGGGCGGCGAGGGCAAGAGCCGGATCGGGCTGGTGATGCGCTCCATCTTCGGGGACAGCATGAACACCACCAGCATCCAGAAGGTGGAGAACAACCGCTTCAGCCGCGCCGACCTGGAGGGCAAGCTCCTGATGGTGGACGATGACATGGACATGAGCGCCCTGCCCAAGACCAATTATATCAAATCCATCGTGACCTCGGAGTGCAAGATGGACATGGAGCGCAAAGGTGTTCAGAGCTACCAGAGCCAGCTTTATGTGCGGTTCCTCTGCTTCGGCAACGGGGCTTTGACTGCCCTCCATGACCGGTCTGACGGTTTCTTCCGCCGCCAGATCGTGCTGACCACCAAGGACAAACCAGCAGGGAGAGCAGATGACCCGTTTCTATCGGACAAGCTGATTGCCGAGCGCGAGGGGATATTCCTCTGGTGTCTGGAGGGGCTTCACCGCCTGCTGGCCAACAATTACCGTTTCACCATCAGCGACCGGGCCAGGGAGAACATCGCGGTCGTAGTCCGGGAGGCCAACAACATCGTGGATTTCCTGACCTCTAATGGCTATGTCCAGTTCAAGGCGGACAGCGAGGCCGCTACCCGTGACCTCTACGCCGCCTATAAGGTCTGGTGCGAGGACAACGCCGAGAACCCGCTTTCCCCCAAGAGCTTTTCCGGCTTTATCGCCCAGAACACCGATGCCTACCGGCTGGAGGCCACCAACAACGTGTATATCGGCAGCGGCAAGCGGTGCCGGGGCTACCTTGGCATTGAGGTCCTGATAAGGCCGACTGCATTATGAACAGAGAAATGAAATCATCCGTACATGCGTACACGAGTACATGGCACAGCCTTTGTACCGATGTACGCATGTACGGATAGTTTTGAGTTCGCTCTTATCTTTTACAGGCCGTCACGCTGACGTGACCTCAAAAGGCTGGGGTGAAATTCAATCCTTGTGATTTTCGTGAAAAATGTCATTCACAAACAAATGAATTATACCAGCGGGTGATTTACCAAACCGTGTAGCCGCTTTGCGGATAAGCGGTCCTTCCCACGGTTCCGCCGGGTGTCCCACGAAGCTATGAAGCGGACAGGTGGCCTTTGTGACCTGGGCTTCATAATAGCAAATCTGAGCGGAAATCGTAACCCGTAAAATCTTTATCATACCGTGAGACTGATTTGCGGCACAGAGAACTAAATTCACCAGAAAGTGAGGAAAAAAGGATGAAATCCGATATGAGAAACGAAATTAAGGCGTACATCGTGCGCCAGGGGATGACTATGCAGGAGGTGGTGGACGTACTCTCCTATGAGTACGGATGGTCGGACAGCGTATCCAACCTTTCCAACAAACTCTGTCAACGCCAATCTGAAATTGTAAGAAAACGCCGAAGAAATTTTGTAGTTTTT